>JAGROY010000202.1 GCA_020439995.1 Verrucomicrobiia bacterium | reverse complement strand
GAGATCGTAGAGTTCCCACCGATCCTTGTTGCTGGCGACAAGCTTCCACTTACCCCTGCGCACGGCGCGGTTGCCCTCGTGCTCCCAGCAGAGGACACGCTCATCATTGGTGCCAGCACCTGCTTTCCCGGTCACCACGCTTACCAGGCTTCTCCCCTCCAGCGGGATGGCCTTTGCCTGGTCATAGCGCGCACCCGCAAGCTCGAGACACGTGGGCATGAGATCAATCACATGCCCGACCGAGTGCTCCAAATCGCCCCGGCGATTGGAAAACCCCTTGGGCCATGAAACGACCAAGGGCGTCGATATTCCTCCTTCGTGCACTTGCATCTTGTATTTGCGGTACGGCGTGTTGCATGCATTGGCCCAGCTCAATCCGGCGCTGACGTAAGAATCACGGGTGCCCAGCTCGGCGTTCACATCTCCCCTTTGAGGATTGTTGAAACCTTTCTGCCCGCCTTCCGCACTGCATCCGTTGTCGGATAAAAACATCACCACCGTGTTCTCACGTCTACCGCTGTGCTCCAGAGCAGAAAGGATGCGCCCCACGCCCTGATCGAGCGCATCCACCTGTGCGGCGTAGACCTCCATGCGCTGGGACATCATCGCCTTCTGCGCTTCGCTCTCCCATACCAGAGACCCGGAATCCCGCTGGGAAAGCCCCCACTCCGAGCGGACGACTCCCCTTTCGACCATTCGTTGATAGCGCCCGTCGCGAACAGCATCCCATCCCTGATCATAGCGCCCGTGATACTTCGCGATGTCCTTTTTCCGCGCCTGCAACGGCCAGTGTGGCGCAGTGTAAGGGACGTAGAGAAAGAACGGCCTGTTGCTCCTCCTTTCCTCTTCGATGAATTTCACAGCATGATCGGTGAATCCCTCAGTCGCGTACCAATCTTCAGGAATGGGAATTTCGCGATCGCCAAGCACGAGCTGCCTGCCCGGGAGATTCTTATAGTAGTGCCCTCCGCCCTGCGGAATGCCGTAAAACTTGTCGAATCCCCGTCTCAGCGGCCAGTACTCTGGCGCGGATCCCACATGCCATTTCCCTGAGATCATGGTCGTGTAGCCCGCAGGCTTCAGCGCCTCTGCGATGGTCATGCATCGATCATTGAGATAGCCTTGGTAAGATGGCAGCCCTTTGTCCCCCGTCATGTGACCGATGCCCACCTGGTGCGAGTATAGCCCCGTCAGCAACGATGCTCGCGTAGGACAGCAACGCCCGGTATTGTAAAACTGAGTGAAACGCACACCCTCGGCAGCCAGTCGGTCAATGTTCGGAGTCTCGATCTCGCCTCCGTAGCAACCGGCGTCCGAGTAACCCATATCGTCCGCCATGATGATCACAATGTTAGGCCGCTCCCGAGCGCTGACAACTTCCACAAGCGGCAGTGCCACAGCACAGATCACATGTAGCGTTCCTGAAATCCAGTTTGCGCAATTGGGGAATGAGAACATTCCACAGCATGACGAGTGGAAACGCGTGATTCAAGACTGCTTGTTGAAAATTGCCAATTTCGCATCCCTGAATCTTCCGCCTTGTTTCCACCACGCGCTTTGATAGATCCTTCGCTATGTTCAAAAATCCCATCCTCTCGATTCGCAGGCTCGGTGTGGCCGCGTCTGCACTCTCCTGCATGATCATTCATTCGTCCATTGCTGACGAAGCCTACACTGAGAAGCCGGGCACTGAGGGCAATGGAGACTACGTCGTCGGGCCGGACTACAAGATTGATCCAGATCTCACGGATTTGGGAAATCCCAAAGGAAAATCGTTCGAGTTCATGATGCCACTGGCGGACAGCAAAATTTTTCGCGGAGATGATGCAACGCTCGACCGCGAAAAGAAACCCGTGCGGAAGGAGCGGAAGATCGTTGTCTACATCCCCGCTGCCTATAAAAATGGAACAAAGGCTCCGATTCTCGTCACGCACGACGGCCCGAGCAATCTCGACCTTGTCCGCAATGCGCTCGACAATTTGACGAACTCCAAAGACCCGGAGCGGCACCTGCCTGCGTTCATCGCGATCGCCGTTGAAAACGGCGGGAATGACGGCAAGAACAGCGAGCGGGGTCTGGAATACGACACCATGTCCGACCGCTTCGCCCGCTTCATCAATGATGAGGTTTTGCCAGCGGTGGTCAACAATGCGGACATCAAGGCCGCTTACCCTGGCATTGCTCTTACGGAGAATCCCTGGGGGCGCGCGACCATGGGTTGCAGTTCAGGTGGTGCAGCAGCACTGACCATGGGCTGGTTCCGGCCTGATCTGTTCCGCCGGTTAATCACTTACTCTGGAACGTTCGTGGACCAGCAGGACGATGACGCCGCTGAAGAAGCTCAGTATCCGCTCGGTGCCTGGGAGTATCACTCCAGCATGAAGCTGATCGAAAATGCCGAAAAGAAGCCGCTACGCATCTTCACCCACGTGTCTGAGTTCGACAATGGTGCCAAGGCTCCCGAAGCCTCCTATCACAACTGGGTAATGGCAAATCAGCGCACCGCCGCCGCCCTTAAAGCAAAGGGCTACGACTACCGCTTCGTCTTCAGCAAAGACTCCAGACACTGCGACCGCCGGGTTTTTGAACTCACCCTGGCAGATACGCTGGTCTGGATGTGGCGCGGCTACAGGGGCGAGTAGCCTAAAGCCGCTACGCCTTCGCCTCAGCTAGTTTTGCCAGCACGCGTTCGAGCAGTTTTTTAGTGGCCACGATGCCGTCATCTTCACTGATTTTGCTGCCTTCGTACTCGATGCCGACGTAGCCGTGGTAGCCAGCCTTGAGCACAATATCCATCATCTTGAAATAGTCGGTGTGAATCTCGTTGCCCGCTTCGTCGAAATCGTGGCTCTTGGCACTGACGGCTTTGGCGAAGGGCATCAGCTCAGCGACCCCTTTGTAGCGGTCATACGTCACAGTCTCGGATACCTTGAAATTACCGAAGTCAGGCAGCGTCCCGCAGTTGTCCATGTTGACACGCTTCATCACAGCCGCCAGCCACGTTCCATCGGATGAAATTCCGCCGTGGTTTTCCACGATCACATTCAGACCGTGCGCCTTGCCTGCTTCGCTCAGACTTGCAAGACCATCGGCCGCTAGCTTTTCCTGCTCGTCGCGCGAAAGCTTTCCATCGGAAGCAGCATTGACGCGGATCGAGTGACAGCCCAGAAACTTCGCAGCGCTCAGCCAGGGCTTGTGATTCTCTACAGTCTCCTTTCGCTTTGCATTATCGGACGCGCCGAGCTGCCCCAACCCGTCGCACATGATGAGCAGGCTCTTCACGCCATTGCCCTCACAGCGCTTTTTAAGCTCTCCGAGGTAGGCCTCGTCTTTGGGCTTGTCCTTGAAAAACTGGTTCACAAATTCGACTCCTTCGATGCCGACTTTCTTAGCGTAGCCAGGGAAGTCGAGGTTTGTCATCTTGCCGCCTTGAAGCGCCTTATGCAGCGACCACTCCGCCAGCGAGATCTTGAATGCTGGCTCGTTGTGATGGTCGGCAAATGCGCGGGTCGCGGCGGACGGAAGAGCTACGACTGCTCCTGCAGCGGCTGAAGTTCGGAGAAAATTGCGGCGAGTTGTGGTGTTCATCTGGTTCCAGGGTTAGTGGGTCTTTAAAGAGGTTAGTTAGTTAACTGATTCGGAAGCACCCGCGGCAGAAGTACCAGCCACTGGTGGCGCAGCCATTTCCTCGGGCAAATTCAACAGGCGCTGGCATTCTTCCAGAAGGAATTCCGGCAGCATGAATGGCTCGTAGCTGATGTGCTGCCAGCGGATCAACCCGTTGCGATCAATCAGGAAAGTCCCGTGCAGTGGCGCATTTTCAAAATCGTCGTAAGCACGGAAGGACTTGAATGCAGCAAATTCCTCATCCGAATAAAGCGGGAACGGGAATGGATTCTTCTCCCCTTCGGCATTGAGATAAGTCTCACGGACGCCCTCGACGGAATCCGTTCCGATCGCCAGAATCGGCAACTCAGCGGCGGCAAATTTCTCCTGCATCGGAGCGAAGGCCTGCAACTGTTCCATGCAGTGAATGCACCCTTTTCCGAGATAGAAGATCAAAATGTGAGGACGCCCCGCGAATGACGCCGACTCTACAACGTCGCCCTTGGCGTTTCGGATCGCCCAGGAAGGCGATGGCGACGGATGCCAGCGCAGTGGCCCAAGCGTATTCAGATCAGGCCGCACGCCGGTGTCGGTGGCAACCTCGGCAGGTTTACGCCAATCGCCCGAGTATCCCAGGGACTCCGCGAGCGGCTTCACGCGATCGAGAACCGGGAGATCGAAATCGCTCCACGCGGCCACTCCGCGCAGCTTTTCGAACTGCACTTTTGCCTCATCACTTTTGCCTGTCCGGTGCAGGATGTAGGCGTAGTTTGCAAGTGGGCGGATCTGATTTTCAGAGCGCTCAGCGACCTGCCTGGCGGTCTCCACTGCTTTGTCGTTGTTACCGACAGCAAGATGGATTCGCGATAGCTGTTCGTCAGAAATGCCGGTGACGCCATCCAGTTGCTTTTTCGCCTGGTCCACATCTCCCTTTGCAATAGATTGCAGAATCTCAAGCTCACTGATTCTGTTCGAAATCTCGTCGATGCGCTC
This sequence comes from Verrucomicrobiia bacterium, assembly GCA_020439995.1. Classification (GTDB taxonomy): domain Bacteria; phylum Verrucomicrobiota; class Verrucomicrobiia; order Verrucomicrobiales; family DEV007; genus JAGROY01. Next base: position 54,485 of record JAGROY010000202.1, on the reverse strand, counting down.
AGTGTGGCCGCGCATGGCAGCCACCATTGCCTTCTCTACTTCCTCGCTCTTTTTCTTTTCGTTTCGCGCCTTCTCTTCGGCCGCATCCGCTGCGGCAAATCGCTCTTCCCTTTCTTTCTCCAATCGCTGCCTCAGCGACGCAACCATATCATCCACTTTATCAGCCTGCCCTTTGCCCAGATATGCAAGACCGAGGAGGTGATCGCGGCGCACCTGCTCGGAGGTATCGCTGGTCTCCTCCAGATAAGGTGTGTCCTTCAATTTCAAAACTTCGTCCCAGAGTTCAAACTCGGTAAGCGTTTTGAAGAGGCGGTCCCTTCCAGCGCTGTAACTGCTCCCCCCCGTCGACCACTTTTGGTCTGGCTTGTCAGAGACACTGCCGGAACGGGGAATACGCGGCAGCTCGATCATGTTCGTAGCGAGGGCCACTGCGTCGCTCACCCGTCCGAGATAACCGTAGTTGTCGATCAACCAGCCGTTGTTGTGGGTGTAGTTGTGAATCTGATCCGGCATGGTACGGAATCTCACCATCTGCTCATGATCCACCCGGGCAGAGGCCTCCTGCTGCCAGGCAGCATCGGCATAACGCTTCAGCTTTGAGTAAGTGTGTCCCGGCATGTGCCACATATGAGCGATCCCCGGTGCGGCCTGACCACACTGCGCGGCGGAAGTCAGCGCATTTTTGGCGTTCTCATTGTCCCAGAGGTGAATGATGTAATGGTGCGCCGGATGGGATGGATTCGATGCGAATATCAGACGCGAAATTCCATCCACTGCGAGGTGACTGGCAATGGGCACTCCACTGCGACTGCTATTGTGCCATATCTGGAACGCCAGGAATGCCTTCGCTTCAATGTCCTCAGGAAACTGGAGCACGATATTCTCATACGAACGAACCAGGTTCCGGGCACGCTTCTTTCTGTCGTCGCCCTTTTCTTTTTCCTTCTTGCTGGTGTAAAACGTCGATAGCGCCTCAATATATTTCCGCTCACGCTCGCTGACGGAGTCCTTGTTCTCGGCAGCCTTCCTGATGATATCCGACGCCCTCTTTTCGTTGTCTACGTTGGCCATCGCGATGCCCCAGTAGGCCATGATACAATGAGGGTCAATCTTCAGCACCTGCCGGAACGAGCGCTCGGCCTCAAAGTAAAGGAACCCGTGCAACTGGCCGACACCCTGATCGAAGAATTTCTGCGCATCACTATTCTTAGTCGAAACCTCGAAGTGGACGTTGCTCATGCCAGGCAGCAACACTGCCTCCTGCCTGGGGCCTTCGCTAAAGCTGTCGCCATGAATCGAATGCCCCTCGAGTAGTTTTTTCTCGGGAGAATCCGGTGTCTCCTCGCCAAAAAGCGGAATATGAAGAAGTCCGACACTCAGACCGGCGATGAATAAGCGTCGTGATGCATGGGAGAAGGATGAAGCGAACATGTGATGCGGGAAATTTAGCGGATCGTCTGTATTTAGGAGAGAAAGTTAGCGGCTCCATCCAGCCTCGGCGAAACAAAACCTTCGCCAGGAAACAAGGGAGCCACACCTGTGCTCACGAAAGCCCTGACCGATCGCAGCGTTTCAGGCCAGACGGGGGCCAATGATAGCGACCTGACAGGTGGGACACTCGGACGGCAGCCCCGTGTAGGTCATTGGATCTTCGATTCGCAGCCACGAACTGCAGCTGGGGCACTGAAAGCATACAGCACCGCCACTAACTGATTCATTTTGAGCAAGCGGTGAATCCACAGGCGGCTCCATTTTAGGCGCCTCCAAGGTTTTGCGGACCCCCGCCATCCTAGGCTCGATCGGTACGGCTGCCCCTCTGGGAACCGGGATCACCCCTCCTCCTAAAGCCGAGCGCAAAGTCGGATAGCCGGTCGGTTGAGGAGTGGATGTTCTGGAAATCATTGCTGCTCCGAAAAATACCTAATTAATTTTAAAAATCAACATCGATTATGGTAATTTTGAAAAAGAATTACGAATGATGCCCGATCACCGAGGCCTCCAAAGTATTGGTGGTAGCCTTACCTACTTTTGTCAGACGGCGGAAGCAAGACGAGCGACACCTGTTGATTCCGGGACGAATCCGGTACGTACATCCATTTACGGCGTGCCCCACCCGATTCGCATTGGACCCGGTGGATGGTTTCCCCTTTACCCCGACTCCGGCAGCCATCATCGTTGCCGTTGCGACGCATCCATCCAGCAATCACGCCATGAACATTGTCCGCCATCGAGCATTCGTCACGTCCACCCTCGCGATCATTAGCCTGCTCGCAGCTCTAACGTTCCGACCAAACTGCGCCGCCCAGTCAGATCCGGAGATCTGGCTCGCGGCAAGCGGTAAGGTCGACATCACACCGGAAGCGCCAATGTGGATGGCTGGCTACGCTGCGCGCACCAAGCCAGCCGAGGGCACGCTTACCCCACTCTTTGCAAAGGTGCTAGTGCTGCAGGATACTGACACCGGTAAGCCAGCCGTGCTGATCACGCTCGATCTGGTTGGGATCGATCGAGAACTCGCTCGGGAAATCTCGGCGGCACTCATGGAAGCATTCAAGATTGACCGAGACCGCATTGCCATCTGCACGTCGCACACCCACTCGGGACCGGCGCTCTGGCGAAATCTGGCACCACTGCACTACCTGCTCATGGATGACGAGCATAAGGAACACATTCGCGCTTACACCGGGAGCCTCGCACCACGCATCGTCGCACTCGCAAAATCCGTGCACGCGTCGATGCATCCCGTGCGACTGTCATGGGGCAATGGTAGCGCCGATTTCGCGGTCAACCGACGCGAAAATTCCGAGAATTCGGTTCCCGGGAAGCGACGCGACGGTACTATCGCCGGCCCGGCGCAGCACGACGTCCCGGTACTTGCAGTCCATGACCTCGATGGAAAACTGCAAACGATCGTCTTCGGCTACGCCTGTCACTCCACCGTTCTGGATCAGTACCAATGGTGCGGTGACTACCCCGGCTTTGCCCAGCAGACACTGGAGACCAACCATCCCGGGGCCGTCGCTATGTTCTGGGCCGGATGCGGCGCGGATCAAAACCCAATTCCCCGACGATCGGTCGAACTGGCGAAGCACTACGGCGCACGGCTTGCCACCGCCGTTGATAAAGTTCTCCTCACCACTGCACTGCAGCCTCTCGACTCCGTGCTGCACACTCGTTTTGAAGAAATCCCGCTCAACTACGCTAACATTCCCACAAAGGAGCAACTTCAAGCCGACACGAACTCGGACAATCGCTACACTGCCGCCCGCGCCACCCTGCTGCTGGAACAGCTCGATCGCGACGGAGCGCTCCCCCCAACCTATCCGTTCCCGGTTGGCCGCTGGTCGCTTGGAACCGGAAGTTCCGTCGATTTCGTTTTCCTCGGTGGAGAAACAGTGATCGACTACGCCATTCGCCTGAAGAAAGAGCTGCATGGCTCCCGCACCTGGGTCGCCAGCTACAGCAATGACGTCATGGCCTACATCCCGTCCGAGCGGGTATTGGCCGAGGGCGGCTACGAAGGAGGTGCGGCGACCGTCTACTATGGATTGCCCGCGCCCTGGGCTTCTGGACTGGAGGAAAAAATCATCGCTGCTGCGACCGCACTACCTCTAACTAACAAAGCAACCAAATTGCCAATCGAACACAAAATTCGCATCGCACCCGACGGCAGGAGTTTCGTGAAAAATGGCGCCCCCTTCCGCATCTGGGGCGTCAACTATGATCACAATGAACACGCCAGCATCGATGGCGTCACCGGCAGCCAGCTCATCGAGGAATACTGGCACGACGACTGGCAACAGGTAGTCGATGATTTCGCTGAAATCCGCGCTCTCGGTGCCAACGTCGTACGCGTGCACCTGCAGTTCGGTGAGTTCATGTCAACCGCCACCGAGCCGAACCAGAAGAACCTCGAACGCCTGTCCGATTTGCTCGAACTGGCCAAGAGCAACGGCCTCTACCTCGATCTCACCGGACTTGCCTGTTACCGCAAAGCAGATGTCCCGGACTGGTACAACACGCTCAACGAGTCCGCCCGCTGGCAGGCCCAGGCGGCATTCTGGAGAGCCATTGCCCGCATTTGCGCCGGCCACCCTGCGGTATTCTGCTACGATCTCATGAACGAACCGATCCTCGATGGTGGCGAGGGTGACGACTGGCTGCCCGGCGAACCACTCGGCGGTTACCATTTCGTCCAGCGCATCACCCGCGACAACGCCGGACGCAAGGGTGAGAGCATCGCCAAAGCATGGATCGACACCCTGGTCAGCGCCATCCGCCAGTACGACACCGACACCCTTGCCACCGTCGGTGTCATCCCATGGGCTACAGTCTTTCCCGGTGCCAAACCACTGTTCCATGATCCCGATGCCAGCAAAGCACTCGACTTCGTCAGTGTCCATTTTTACCCCAAAACCGGCGAGATCGATAAAGCACTTACCGCACTGAAAGTTTACGACACACGTAAGCCCGTCGTCATCGAAGAAATGTTCCCCCTCGCCTGCTCGACCGACGACCTCCTCGACTTCGTCGATCGCTCCGCCAACGACTGCGGCACCGATGGGTGGATCAGCTTCTACTGGGGCAAAACCGCTGCCGAACTCCGCGCCGATCCTAATGGCGGCATCAGTGCAGCGATCAAAGCAGACTGGTTCGAGCGATTTGCGGAGGAAGCAAAGAACAAAAGAACCGAGTAAGCCTCAAGGGAGGCTAACTAACACTTGATCCTCATGTAAGAGCTTTTTTGCCGTTCCTTCTCAAACGCAGTGCTCGACGACGATCCTGCCGCCTTCGTGGACGACCACCTCCACTGGCAGCCCTCGGTCGATGAATTCTGCAGCTGACGTGACATCGACAATCTCTCCGTCGATCTCCGCCTTTCCGCTGGGCCTCAGCTCGGTGAATGCGATACCCTTTTTCCCGACGAGTGACACTTCCGCAGGAACCGTAATCTCATCTTTGCCTCCGCCGACTGTGGCATCGAGCACCATCCAATGCATCATGCGGGTCTTTGGGAGATACGTTACGGCAAGCATGATGAGCACACCGGCAAGCATGAGTCCGATACCGAGATTCAGCGCAGGGCGCAACAGTACGCCCGACCAGCTGGGTGCGGCTTCCGATCCCTCACGCACCATATCGAAGTCGACCCTGTCAATCATCGCGAATCCAAGCGAGCCAACAATCAGCACCATGCCGATGAAACCGGCAATCATCGTACCCGGTAAAATGAACACTTCTAACAATACCAGAATAAGCCCCAGAGCAAACACGACTGCCACTTCCCAGCCTGCCAAATTTCCAGCGACGTAGTTCCCGAAGAAGAACACCGTAAACGCGAGCACGGACACCAACCCCGGAATTCCGAACCCCGGTGCCTTGATTTCAAGATAGGCTCCAGCGATGCCGATGACAATAAGGATCGAAGAGAGCCGCTCAACCCACATGGCAAACTGCTCCAGTCCGTAGGGTTCCGCCTGGTGAATCTCGCCTGTAAGCCCCTCCTGCTGGATAATGTCCTCGATACTGTTGGCGATCCCCTTGGCCAGCAGCGGCTTGCCATTCACGATTTGAACTGCCTGATCTGCATTGAGGGTGAGCGGCTTGTCAGGGCCATCGTTCACCGGCCCCAGTTTCAACGTTTTCTCAGGCGAGGCAAAAGCTTCAGCGATCTCCGGATTGTGCCCCTTCAGCAATGCCATGTTTCGTACCGCAGCGATCTGCACTGAACTCACCTTACCTTCCATCGATTCATTGAGGTCGCCTCCCATGCTGGTGACGACCGTCGCCGCACCGATGACTGACGCGGGTGCCATGTAAATATCATCTGTGCTGATCGCGATCATCGAACCAGCAGAGATGGCATTTGGATTCACGAACGTGATCGTCTGACACTTTGCTTTCGCGAGGATCGACATCATCAGATCCTGAGTCTCCCAGAGCATGCCTCCCGGGGTATTCATATCGAGAATGACCGCGCTCGCACCGTCGTCACTTGCCTTAACGATTGCCCGCTCGAACCAGGCAAACCTCGACTTCAGCATTAACTCGTCGGTCTCCTCAATCTTGATGACCACGATTTTACCGGCGAAGCTCTCCTCCTCTGCTTTTGAGAATAGTCCATCGCCCCGTGGAACAGGCTTCTCAGCGATTGCCGCTCCGCCTGCTCCCTGATTACCACTTTTGGCCTCGACCGAAGTCACGGCAGTATCACGCAGGAAATCACGGAGACCGTCCACCCCGACAATCTCCAACTGGTCAAAGCCCCGTCCCTCCAGTGCCTCTTCCAAAGTATCCGCTTTCGCCGCAAACCCCACTTCAACCGCCTGCGCTGTGGTGAGAGTGAGCAGCGCGTCCTTTGGCACCAAACCTGAAATCTCCGCAGATGGATCGACAAAGGCCGCTGCGAGGGTCTGATCGTGACCTTTCGCCTCTGCGATCGACCTGACTGAAGCAGCGAGAGAACTTGCGCCCGGGGCAGGCCGAAGCCGTTCGCCCTCGCCATCACCAGCCACCATCGGCATCTCGATCCCTCCCAACGTCCCTAGAGCCGACATGACGATGGCATCGCTGCCCAGAGCAAAAACCGCTCCCGCACCCGTGGCTGAAGGATTGATCCAGGCGACCACCGGGATGCCGATCGATGCCACTTTTCCTCGAACCAGTGTCGCTGCCGCAATGGCATCGCCTTCGCTGGCATTCAGGTCAAACACGACCGCTCCGGCCTTTTCCTGCTTCAGTTTATCGAGCACCTGCCCCAGCTGGTAGAGCTCCTGAGACTCAGTCAACGTCGCGCTGGTGACGGGAATGACGACCACTTTACCTGCAACAGCCTCGGCCCTCACGGCTTCCACAGGCATCAGCAGCGACAGACCGAACAAAATCAATCCACAGGCGGCAGCACAACTCTTGAGGGGTTCTAAATTCTTCATGGAAGGGCAACAATTTATAAGCAATACGTCCGTGACATTCTATTGGGAAGCCTCGCGCTGATTGATTCAATAGTAAAGCGCTGCCAGCGCCGGTATTTCCTTTGCTATCGGCTTTCTGCCCTCTAACGTCGCCCTTTGCTCCAAAACCATGGGCCGGATTCCCCAGGAAAAAATTGACGAAGTACTGGCAGCCACGGATATCGTGGACCTGATCGGTAGCTACTTCCCGCTCAAGCGTGCTGGCGGCATCTTCAAAGCGCTGTGCCCGTTTCATATCGAGAAATCGGAGTCGTTTACCGTAACTCCCAGCCGCGGCACCTTTCATTGTTTTGGCTGTCACAAGCATGGCACCGCAATTCGCTTCGTGATGGAGTACGAGAATCTGCCGTTCGCCGATACTGTGCGGAAGCTGGCAGATCGCGTGGGAATTCGGATCGAAGAGGAGTTCGAGGACGAACAGACGAAGGAACGAAATCGCAAGCGAAAGGAGCTGTTGGCCCTGCATCGGGACATTGCCAAGTGGTATCAGAGAGTGCTGCTGGAAGCCCCAGTCGCAGAAACGGCGAGGGAGTACCTGAAGAACCGTGGCTTTTCCGCCGAGGCAATTGAGCGCTGGCAGGTGGGTTATGCACCGGCGGACGGGCACGCCACTTTGAAATGGGCACAAAAATACGACTACCCTCAGCCACTGATGATCTCCGCCGGGCTGCTGGCTCTGCGCGACGAGGGCAATCCTACCCAGGGATGCTACACCCGGTTCCGGGATCGGGTCATGTTTCCGATCTGCGGAAATTACGGCGACGTCATCGCTTTCAGTGGCCGCGTGCTGGATCCGGCAGCGAGTCCTGCCAAGTACATGAATTCGCCGGAGACACCCATTTTCACCAAAGGCAAGGTGCTCTACGGATTCGACAAAAGCCGCACTGCCATTGCAAAAGCGGACCAGGCGATTGTCTGCGAAGGGCAAATCGACCTGATCATGTGTTTCGAGCAGGGCGTCGAAAATGTGATCGCCCCACTGGGAACTGCATTCACTCCTGACCACGCACGCATTATCCGCCGCCAGACAGATGAAGTCGTGCTCTGCTACGATTCGGACAATGCGGGGATTGCGGCGGCAGAACGCACCTTCGTGGAGCTGGCAAAGGCAAACGTGTTCGTGAAAGTTGCCAGCATTCCCGATGGCAAGGATCCCGACGAGTTCATCCGGAATCATGGCGTCGATGCATTTACAGAAATCATCAAAAACGCGAAGGAATACGTGGATTTCCAGATCAACGCCAAATCAAAGCGGTTGAATCTCAGCGATACCCGTGACCGCGTTCGATTTTCTGAACAAATGGCGGAAATCATTGCAACCATCGACAACAAGGTCGCGTTCGAAGCCGCGATTCAGAAAGTGGCAACCAGACTCGCCATGCCTCCAATCGAATTTCACCGGCAAGTCACAGCGCTGGCTCGACGATCGAAATACAGGAACGAACGGCCTGGCGGCGCTCAGAATGCGGAACAAGCACCACCCGCTGACCAGTTTGAACTGCCGAACGGGGCCATTCGCATTCTGTGCGTGCTCGCATTGACCAAAGTGGACGGGCGCAAATGGCTGAAATCCGAAGTGGATCGTACCCTCCTCACCAGCACACCCGGTGCCGCAACGCTGTTCGAAATCCTTGATGCCCCCGTTGACATCACTCAACCACTCCAGGTTTCTGGATATTTAAGCCAGTTCAGCGCTAAGAAAGAAGCCGTGCTCAACGAACTTCTCAGTACTGAACTCCCGGGAAATGGTGAGAGCGAGGCTCGGGAAATTTATCTCGGTCTGATCATCGCAAGCCTGGAGAGAGATTATCAAACGAAGTCCGCTCAACTGCGCAGTGGCAACGTCCCGGCCCAGCAACTGCTCCAGCTAACCTTAGAAATTCAGGAACTTGGCCAGGAGATTCTAGCGAAGAAGCAGAGCCTTCGGCCTTGACGCGGGGAAGCGACTGTCTGATATTCGCTCGGGTTTTTCGCCGAACTCATTGTCCCTCAGTGCTCCCCCACTGAATTTCAGCCCCACCTAACAACATGTCGGCAAAGAAAAAAGTGTCCGCTCAGCGTGACAAGGAATCACGAGTGTCAGTTGCTCCGAAGCGAGCCAAGACAGCCGGAGCGACGCAGCGCAAGAAAACCAGTGCTCCCACCTCGAACAAGTCACAATCTCCAAAGAAGCCAGAGAAGCCAAAAAGCAAAGTCGCTGGGTCTAGCGGCGCTGCAAAAAAGCGAACAACGAGCCGGGTAAAAACGGCGGCACCAGCAACGAAGAAAAGACGTCCGGTCAAGAAGGACAATAAGAGCAGTGTGGCAGCCAACTTAAGCGATGAGACAAAAGGAGTAGAGGCAAAAAAGGTTGCGAAACGGAGATCTTCGCGTAAATCAAGCGACCGCATTATGCCGACCAAAACGAAGACTCAACCCCAGACTTCCGCAGCGAAAGCAACCAAGTCACAAGAGCCAAAAAAATCTGCGAGTCGCGCATCCACTCAAAAGAAATCCGAGTCGGCTACAAAGAAGAAAACGGCGACCGGCGCAGTAGCAGCAGCAAGCGCAGAGGCTCCAGCTAAGCGTGGACCAGGTCGACCAAAGAAAGTAGTCACTGACGGTACCTCTCCGAAGTCCAGAAAGACCGCTGCAAAGACAGCCGCAAAGGCAAGTGCGATTTCCGATGACCAGAGTTCCGACCAGATTCTCAACACACCTGAGATTCAGCAGAAACTTCGCGAATTGATCAAGCTGGCGAAGGAGCAGGATTACCTCACCTACGACGACCTCAACGAAGCCCTGCCCGACGATTCTGCATCTCCAGAAGTGATGGACGGAATCCTGTCCAGGCTTCGCAGTATGGAGTTCGACATCATCGACGCATCCGAGGTGGATCAGCACAAGGATGAGCGGAAGGCGAAATCTGAGGGCCAGTCGAAGCCTGAAGCGAAACTCGATATTCTGGACGATCCAGTTCGCATGTACCTGAAGCAGATGGGCCAGGTGCCCCTGCTGACCCGGGAACAGGAAGTCGAAATTTCCAAGCGGATCGAAAAGGCTGAGACAAACGTCCAGCGCATCTTGAACCGTTTCCGCTTCACTGCCGATGCCTACCTTGAACTGTCCAAAAAGCTGATCGACGGGGAGGAACGTTTCGACCGGGTCATTGTAGACAAGAAGATTGAGAGCCGCGAACGCTATATGAAAGGCCTACCTCGTCTATGCCGACAGGTCGCGCAGGAACGCGATGACATCAATGTTGTCTATCAAAAGCTAAAGACCGCTCCAGACAAATCCCGGCAGAAGCTTGAGCAGGATTACAAAAAGGGCATCAGCTCGATCCAGCGACTTTATGCCCGCTTCTATTTTAAGCAGAAGGTGACAGAAGAGTTTATCGCCACCGCTGACAACTATCTGGAACGCGTGATTCAGGTAGACGGGAAAGCCGGCTTGAAGAAGAAGACGCCCGAGACTGAAAAACTGCTGACCGAAATCGAGGACAATCTCTGGCAAAGTGCAGAAGATTTCCGGCGCAATCATGCAGACCTGAAGAAGTGGCTGCGAGAGGCGCTCCGTGCAAAAACTGAAATGGTGGAGGCTAACCTTCGCCTCGTGATCTCGATCGCCAAAAAGTACACCAACCGCGGTCTCTCCTTCCTTGATCTCATTCAGGAAGGAAATATGGGCCTGATGAAGGCCGTCGAGAAATTTGAATACCGGAGAGGCTATAAGTTTTCTACGTATGCAACTTGGTGGATTCGCCAGGCGATCACTCGTTCGATTGCTGATCAGGCCCGCACCATCCGCATTCCAGTGCACATGATCGAAACGATCAATAAGCTGATGCGGGTTCAGAAGCAACTTGTTCAGGAATATGGTCGTGAGCCGAGTTCCGATGAGATCGCCGAAGAAATCCACCTTCCAGTCGAGCGCGTTCGGGCAGTGCTCAAAATGGCGCAGCAGCCGATCTCCCTCCAGGCCCCTGTGGGCGACAGCGATGACACCAGCTTTGGCGATTTCATCGAAGACAAATCCGCCGAGAACCCAATGGAAATGACAGGGTTCAGCCTTCTGAAAGACAAGATCAAGGACGTCCTCGATACTCTTACCGAGCGGGAACGTCAGGTTCTAGAGCAACGGTTTGGCTTGGTCGACGGCTATAGCCGCACTTTGGAAGAAGTCGGGCGCCAGTTTCAGGTCACGAGGGAGCGCATCCGCCAGATTGAGGCCAAGGCCCTCCGCAAAATGCGCCACCCCACCCGCATTCGTCAGCTTGAGGGATTCCTTGAGATGTCGCAAGTTTGAGAAGACACATTGGCTATAGCCGCCAGAATGTTGCACTGTGCTGGATGCGGGTGTCCTTACCTGCATCGCCGAATTCTTCGGGATAACTTTTGCATTTTCCCCACGTTATTCACCGCTTTCGAGCGAGGCAGTGAACAACTTTACTGATCGGCGTCACTAACACTCGTTCAATCCGAAAAACCAGTTCAGAAAAGCTTCTGAAAGACACGAAAGCATGCTCTGCATGCAAACGTGACACTGACTTTCAACAACTTGTGCATGTTTCAGTGTTAGAGATGAATGACTCCTCAATCTCACCACCGCCTGCCTGTGGAACCGAGTTGGTCGGTCAGATGCCCGAAGTTGAGTGCCGGAAGGAATTTTATTCAGCTGCTAAAGTGAACATTCCCCTGCAAAACGAGGAATTTCGCGCTGATCGGCAAAGTTATTCACCAGAGTTGTTCACCGTAGCCTGGGCCCGGTCAAGATCGTTGATGACAAGCCTGAAGCGTCCATGTAGCGTCAGCCACTGAGTCCGCTAGATCCCGTGCCTGAGTCCGAAAACAGAGAATCATACCCCAACGCCTTCCAGAACAAAACCCTGTGGACAGCGGTCACTGGCCTTTCGATGGTAGTAATCGGGTGCATTGGGGTTGGGATCATCGTCTTGGGCGCAAGAGTTCTGCAATTTTTGCAGCCCGTCCTTGTTCCCCTCGCGGCGGCCGGGATCATTGCTTATCTAATCGATCCGCTCGTTACAAAGTTGATCGCTCGTGGAGTTCCCCGGCTCCGAGCCATCCTGGTGGTATTCTCATCGTTCGTAGGGCTCATCCTGATACTGATGCTTTCCGTGATTCCTGCGGCAATCCAGCAAGGCTTCGATTTGCGTGACAGCAAGACTGAGATCACAGAGAAGGCGGGCAACTACATTGAGACAGGCCTGCTACGGATGGAAAAACGGATCAAACCGCTCATCTCCGCAAGCGCCGACGGAGAATTGCCCCCCCTCGCGGACTACTCAAACTACGAGCTGCAGATTGTCAAAGACCGGGCCAGCCTGCCATCGAAAGGTCAGAACCTCATCGCCATCTCAACTGCAGCTGGAGATACCCCTCCTCACATTCGCCTTTTCGATGATCAGGGAAAGCCGATCGATGCTGACGGCCCTACCATTGCCGAAACCAAACCGTCCCAACTGGCAGAACTGAATGCTCTCCTGACAAAGCAAGCAAACCAGCCCGACGAGCAATCTGAGGATCTGACTACGAAGAACGACCATTTAATCATCGAACTCGCATTCGATATCGTGGGAAATCAGCCTCACTGGCTTAAGGCGCAGATCAAGGAATGGCTCATGGAGCACTACCCCACTCTCCTGACTCGGGCGTGGAAATTTGTCAGTTCTGGCCTGCAGGGATTCCTCGGCGTTTTCGGTTACGTTTTCGGCCTCTTTCTGGTGCCCGTCTATCTTTACTATTTCCTGAAGGAAGGTGCCGCGATCAAAGAGAACTGGAGCAAATACCTGCCGCTCCAGCAATCACACTTCAAGGACGAGGTCGTTTCGACGCTGACAGAAATCAACGGCTACCTGATCAGCTTCTTCAGGGGGCAAATGTTAGTGAGCATGATCGATGGATTTCTTATTGGAATCTGCCTGACGTTGATTGGCATGCCAAACGGACTGCTGATTGGAGTGTTCGTCGCATTACTTGGCCTCATCCCCTACCTTGGAAATCTTCTTTGCTGGATTCCGGCGGTTCTCATTTCGATCGCGCACTTCGGAGCGACGGACGGTGCAGGCAATCTGATTCATACCTGGAGCTGGCTGCCTGAGGGAGCAATCTGGCCCTACCCGGTCATCGTGACCGGTATTTTCGTCATCGTTCAACAGATCAACGGCCTGGTAACAGCGCCCAAGATCGTTGGTGACTCGGTGGGTCTTCATCCGCTGACCGTGATATTCTCGGTATTCTTCTGGAGCCTCTTGATCGGAGGGCTTCTTGGTGCTCTACTGGCCGTCCCACTCACTGCGGCCCTCAAGGTGCTGTTCCAGCGCTACGTCTGGGAGCGCGGCAGAGATATGTGGGAACAAAGACAGGCCGAATTCCTTCATTCCGGGGCTGCCACTGCAGAAGAAGAAGGAGACGCTGCTTAACCTCCATTCGCTCACTTTCATTCTGCCCCCTAACATTATGTCAGGTATTATTGTCAATCAACGCTCCCGCATCTTTCATGGCCACGAGTGGGTCTACGGAACTGAAGTAAAAAAGACTCTCGGCGATCCTCAGCCTGGCTCTGTTGTAGCTCTGATGGATCAACGGAACAGGCCCTTGGGATCTGCCATTTACAATCCACAGTCGCAAATCATCGCACGTAGATTTTCCCGGCGAAAGCAGGAATTGGACGCGGACTTCTTCAAACGCCGGATTGAACGTGCGATAGCCTATCGTGAAAAACTGCCCGGCATCAGTCCCCTGCTGTGCCGCGTGGTGTGGAGCGAAAGCGATGGCCTGCCGGGCGTTATTATCGACCGCTATGGCGATTTCGTCGTGCTGCAGACACTGACTCTGGCAATGGATCAACGCAAAGATCTGTTGGCTGATGCAATTCAGGAAACCCTGGCTCCTTTGGGGATTGTTGAGCGCAATGACAGCCCAATCCGCAAGGCCGAGGGCATGACCCTCCATACAGGAATTCTAAGAGGCACCCCACCGGAGCCGTTCACCGTCCCCTTCGGCCGCATGCGCTTTCTGGTTGATCTCCTTGGTGGACAAAAGACTGGCCTCTATCTCGACCAACTGGAGAACTATAAGATCGTTGCAGAATTCAGCCGCGGTCGGCGAGTCCTCGATTGCTTCACGAACCAGGGCGGATTCGCTATCGCCAGCGCACTGGCCGGAGCCACGGAAGTCACTGCGGTCGACGTCAGCGAACCTGCCATTGCCGCCGCCAAAGCAAACGCGGAGGCCAGCGGCGCACCTGACATTCAATTCCTTGCGGAAAACGCCTTCGACTTCCTGAAGAAAGAAGAATCCGAGGGAAAAAAATATGACCTTATTGTGCTCGACCCACCATCGTTCACGCGGAACAAGAAATCGCTGCGTGATGCACTGCGAGGCTACAAAGAGATTCACCTGCGCGCGCTCAAAATGCTCGAGCCAGGCGGAATCCTGGCGACGTTCAGCTGTTCCCATCACGTTGGAGCCGGAGAATTCCGCGGCATGATCTGCGATTCATCGGTCGACAGCCACCGCAACTTGCGGCAACGAGCAACATTCACCCAGCGTGGTGACCACCCGGTCAATCCGCTGCTTCCGGAAACCGAATACCTGCGGGGCAACGTCTTTGAAGTCATCGGCGCCTGGTAGAAAGAGAGCTCCCCATGATCACAATCCGCATCGCAATGGCCCTGCTTTCAGGTTTCATCGTGTGCGCATGCGATAAACAGTCAACGCAATCCGCCTCTTCAACATCAGCGCCGCCTCCAGCACCCACAGCCGTCGAGAATCCCACATTCTCTCTGGATGTTGCGCCAATCATTTACTCGAAATGCGCGGGATGTCATCGCCCTGGCGAGTCGGCCCCGTTTGCACTTCTCGACTATGAGGATGTACGAAAACGAGGCGAGCAGATTCAGGAAGTTGTCGAAAGCGGTTACATGCCACCGTGGCTCCCGGAGCCGCAACCCCACGAGTTTGCGGATTTACGCCGCCTGACCGATCAGCAGAAGGATGTGCTTCGCAAGTGGGTGGCACAAGGCATGGTTGAAGGGAATGTGGATGACCTCCCTGAACTGCCAACCTGGACGGAAGGATGGCAACTCGGCGAACCTGATCTGATCGTCGAACTACCCGCCGGCTACACTCTTCCTGCAGAGGGCGCAGATATTTTCCGCAGCTTTGTACTCCCCCTCGACATTGATGATACTCACTACGTTTGCTCTGTTGAGATTCGCCCCGAAAACCCCAGGATCATTCATCACGGGGTCATCCTGAAAGACCCCGGCCAAATCGGCCGACAGCGCGATGCCACAGATCCGCAACCAGGCTACGCAGGCATGCAGCAACCGAGCCTGATCTCCAGCCCCGACGGTCAATTCGTCGGCTGGACACCCGGTAAAGTTCCCAAAGAAGGCCCGGAGGACATGGCATGGAAATTAGAACCAGGAACTGACCTGATTGCCGCCTTACACCTGCTGCCCAGCGGCAAGCCTGAACCGCTCAAGCTACGAGTCGGCCTGCACTTTGCTGACCGACCACCGACCCGCACGCCCGCGATGATCCAGCTTGAGATCCAGACGATCGACATCGCTGCGGGGGATCCAGAATACACGATCAGTGAAACCTTCACCCTCCCGGTCGATGTGAATCTCCTCGGGATCTATCCCCATGCCCACTACCTGGGGCGCGAGATGCGCGTCACGGCAACGACTCCTGCCGACCAGCAGATCGACCTCCTGCACATCAAGAACTGGGACTTCAACTGGCAGGACGACTACCGCTACGCAGAGCCATTCACACTTCCAGAAGGCAGCACGATCCACATGCACTTCACCTATGATAACTCTACCCGGAACGAGCGTAATCCTAACAATCCCCCCCAACGGGTCACCTATGGCGAGCTGTCATCCAATGAAATGGGAAGCCTGTGGATCCAGGTACTACCACGCCGGGCAGCGGATCTGCCGAAGTTGGAAAAGGCCATTGCCGAGAAGAGCGCTGCGGAGGCCCTGGCGGGATTCCGATTCGCTCTGCAACTGAACCCCGACGATCCGGAGGCTCACAGCAATCTTGGCGCAGCGTTGAGCATCGAAAAAAAATTCCGCCAGGCTCGCTCCCATTTCGAACAGGCACTCGCGGTGAATCCCGATCACGTGGCTGCTCACTTCAACTTCGGCCTGTTGCTTGTTGAGACGGGTGATCCGGCAGCAGCTCGGCTTCACTTTCAAAAAGCCGTCGCTACTGATCCAACTCACGCAGCCGCCTGGCATCAACTTGGCCAGCTCGCGCTTGATCGTCGAGATCCAACCGAAGCGATCACCTGTTTCAAACGATCGCTGGAAGCCAGGAACGATGTCGAAACTCACTACAACATCGGTGTCACCTACCTGGCAATGGACCGGGCTCAAGACGCAGCTCCGTTTCTTGAAACGGCAGCCCACCTCAAGCCTGAAGATGCTCTGACACAGCTCAATCTCGGCGCCGCCTACTTCAACATGGAAGACTGGGAGAGCGCCGAAACCCGCTTTCGAAATACCATTCTACTGGCCCCCGGATTCGTCCCCGGATACTTGAATCTCGGCAATTCGCTCATCAAGCAACAGCGGATCGAAGAAGCGCTCGACTGCTTTAAACGCGCGACCCAGCTGGAACCCGGCAATCAACAAGCGTGGGAAAGCGTGGCCGCAGCACAACAGCTTCTTGATTCGCGGTAGCCGGAATTTTTCCTGCCGTGCTGAACTTCTGAAGTCTCGGCAACTTTCAGAAAGCCCTGAAATTGCGCATAAACTTCATAGTTGCCTTTCGGGTGCTAAGCCCGATAGTCCGGCAACTATACTTCAGACTTGTTTCGGGCTCATGCTGCAATGGATTCTTAAAAAAGTCGTCGGTTCCAAGAACCAACGAGAAATTAAACGCCTTTGGCCAAAGGTGCTGGAAATCAACAGCCTGGAGGAGGAGTTGCAAAAGCAGCCCGAATCCGTTTTGCTGGAGAAAACAGCCCACTGGAAGGCAGAACTCGCGGCAATCCGTGACAAGGCATATTCTGCCATCGACAACGACGCAAATGCAGCGATCGCGGCGCTCAACTCTGGGGATTCGCCTGATACCGAAACAATTAGGAAGATTCAGGACATCCACGAGAAGGCTCGTAAAAAGAAAGTCGACGCCCTCGAAGAAGTCCATGCTGAGCAAAATGCGTATTTGGATCGGATTTTGCCAGAAGCGTTTGCGGTCGTAAAAAATGCTGCCCGCCGACTGGCCGGCAACGAATTCATCGTCTGTGACCAGCCGATGGGCTGGGAAATGGTTCACTTTGACGTTCAGCTCATCGGCGGCATGGCGCTGCACATGGGTCGGATCGCTGAGATGGCTACTGGAGAAGGTAAAACTCTCGTAGGCACCTTGCCCGTTTACCTGAACGCGCTCACCGGCCGCGGGGTGCACATTATTACCGTCAACGATTACCTCGCACGACGGGACTCCGAGTGGATGGGAATTCTCTACAAGTATCTCGGATTGACCGTTGGCTGCATTCAGAATGACCAGCCGCCGCCAGTTCGCCGCCAGCAATATCAGTGCGATATCACATACGGAACGAACAGCGAATTTGGCTTCGATTACCTTCGGGACAACGGCATGGCCTCGTCGAAAGACGAACAAGTGCAGCGAGGGCACTTTTACGCAGTCATCGACGAAGTTGACTCCGTCCTCATCGACGAAGCTCGTACGCCTCTCATCATTAGTGGCCCCGTGACGGTCGATACTCACCAGTACGATGTGTTCAAACCGCTGGTGGATCAGCTCGTAAAGCGCCAGGCCGTACTGCTCAACGAAGTCGCCCGCGATGCTAAAGCGAAAGCCGAGGCTGGCGACATCGAAGAGGCAGGCCACCTGATGTTCAAGATCAAGCTTGGCCAGCCACGCCACCGCACCCTGATGCGCATGATGGAAGATCCAGACATGCGTCGGGCGATGGACAAGGCTGAGCTGACTTACTATCAGGACAACCAGAAGACAGCGCTGTTCGCTCTAAAGGAGGAACTTTATTACATCATCGACGAGAAAAGCCACGACGCCGATCTTTCAGAGAAAGGGCGGACGTATCTCAACCCCGACGATCCAGACGCCTTCGTGCTGCCTGACATCACCACAGCATTCAGCGAGATCGACGGCAACGAGGATCTCTCTGCCGAGGCCAAGGCCCAGCAAAAAGAGAAGATCCAGGAGCGGATGGACATGCAGGCCCAGCGCATGCACAATATCTCTCAGCTTCTGAAAGCCTACTGTGTCTACGAGCGTGATGTTCATTACGTCGTCGAAGACAACAAGGTGATGATCGTTGACGAGAACACCGGTCGTAAAATGGCGGGGCGCCGCTGGAGCGACGGCCTGCACCAGGCTGTCGAGGCCAAGGAAGGGGTCAAGATCGATAAAGAGACGCAGACTCTCGCGACCATCACGATCCAGAACTACTTCCGCCTCTATGACAAGCTGTCCGGCATGACTGGAACGGCAGAAACGGAAGCTGCGGAATTCAGCGATATCTACGGCCTTGATCTACTCGTAATTCCGACCAACCGGCCAGTCCTCCGCCAGGACATGAATGACAAAATATTCAAGACACGGCGTGAGAAATACGCTGCCGTGATTGCTTTGCTCAAAGAGCGGAACGAAAAAGGGCAGCCAATCCTTGTGGGAACGGCGAGCGTCGAATCTTCGGAGACGCTCTCGCGCATGATGAAGCGCGAAAAGATTCCTCACAATGTTCTCAACGCTAAATATCACCGCCAGGAAGCCGAGATCGTTCAAAGCGCAGGTCTTCGCGGTGCCGTGACCGTTTCAACCAACATGGCTGGACGGGGAACGGACATCAAACTCGGCCAGGGTGTATCTGAACTTGGTGGCCTGCTGGTTCTCGGAACTGAGCGGCATGAGTCCCGCAGAATTGACCGACAGCTGCGCGGTCGTTGCGCCCGTCAGGGGGATCCGGGTGAGTCCATTTTCTTTATTAGCTTCGAGGATGACTTGATGCGCAACTTTGGCGCTTCCGAGCGCATGACGCGAATCATGGAGCGCTTTGGCCTCGAAGAGGGTCAGGAACTCGAGAGCAGCCTGCTGAACAAGAGCGTCGAAAACGCACAGAAAAAAGTCGAGCAACGGAACTACACCTGGCGTAAGCGGGTGCTCGACTTTGACGACGTCATGAACCAGCAGCGGGAAGTCGTCTACGGCTACCGCAATGAAGTTCTGGAAACCGAAAATCCCCGCGAGCTCCTTGAGGAAGCAATGGATGAAGCAATCCCGGCGAAGACTTTTGAATTCCTCGAAGGGGGCGAATCACCGGATTATGGCGGCCTGTTGAACTGGGTGAACACCACCTTCCCCCTGCGCATGTCCGAGGAGCGGGCGGATTTCGCTTCACGCGATGTCAGGGGCAATGCCAGCTTCATCATCGAGCAGGTCAAAGCGGCTTATGACTTGAAGACACGGTCGGAAGTCCCGGACGCACTGACAGGACTGGAGCGATGGATCGTACTCAATGCAATCGATCGACGCTGGCAGCGCCATCTGTATGGAATGGATTCTCTTCGCGAAGGTGTTAGCCTCCGCTCTTACGGCCAGAAAGATCCCCTCATCGAATATAAAAATGAAGCGTACAAGCTCTTTGAGGAATTGATGACCAATATTAAGGAAGAAGTGCTGCACAATCTTTTCCGCAGCACGACAAACCTACAGGCATTCGAGCACTTTCTTGCGACATTGCCACAACACCTGCATCGCGGAGCACAGGGCGGCGTACAGCCACCCACCGCGTCCCCAGCAGGTGTGGTTATGGGCGGAGGAGGCGGCTCTATCACGATGAGCAGCCCGCAGACTTCCAGTGGAGTTCCTGCTGCGGCAGAAAGTGATGGCCCAAAGATCAAGCTCGAGCCAGTCCGCCGCGAAATGCCCGTCGCCAACCGAAACGATCCATGTCCTTGTGGAAGCGGCAAAAAATTTAAGCAATGCTGTGGCCGTACGGCTTAGCAGTATTGACGAGAGCGGTCATTTCATGCGAATCCAGTTGCTCCCCACGGGAAGAGTAGCTGATTCGTACATTTTCGGAGTTTGGTAGAATTTCAGCTCGGAAGTATCTGCATCATCAAATGACCACCACCTTTAACCGCAAGAATCCCTGCACGGCCAAACTGAAGCAGGCCGATCTGCTTACCGCAGGATGCACGGAAAAAGACACTTGGCACTACGAAATCAGCCTTGAAGGTTCCGGCCTGGAATTTCTCCCGGGTGATTCGCTGGCGCTATTCTCCCACAACTCCCCTGCTCTCGCTGACGAGATTCTGGTCGCGCTAGGATTTACAGGGGACGAAGAGGTGGAGGATCCCGATGGTGCCACCACTGATATTCGCACGGCTCTGATCGAGACTTTCGCCATCACCGCTCCTGACAAAAAATTCCTCGCTGCGGTCAACGATAAAACTTCAGCCACAACTGCCTTTGGCGATTTGCTGACTCCTGATCGGAAGAAAGAATTGGCAGAGTGGTCGTGGGGACGCGAAATCATCGATGTTCTTCTGGAATACCCCGATGCGAAATTCACGCCTGAGGAGTTTGTAGGTGTGTTGAGAAAACTCCAGGTACGACTGTATTCGATAGCGTCCAGCCTGAAGGCTCATCCGGACGAGGTGCACCTCACAGTAGCCACCGTCGCATACGAATCATTCGGTCGAAAGCGGCAGGGAGTGTGTTCGACATGGCTGGCGGAGCGCATCGATTCCGAGACGCCACTCCGATGTTTCATCACTCCAGGAAAAGGATTCCGTCCGCCTGAACCTGCCGATGCGACACCCATCATCATGTGTGGCCCCGGCACCGGCATCGCTCCGTTTAGAGCCTTCCTCCAGGAACGCAGGGCGACATCGGCCAAGGGCAAGGCTTGGCTCTTCTTCGGAGAAATTCACGAGGCCACATGCTTTTTTTACAAACACGAGTGGGAACAGTATCTCGCAGATGGAACATTGGAGAAACTGACAACCGCCTGGAGCCGCGACCAGCAGGAAAAGGTCTACATTCAGCACAAGATTCTCGAACACGCCGAGGAGCTCTGGCAGTGGTTGGAACAAGGAGCCATCTTCTACATCTGTGGCGACGCCAGCCGGATGGCGCCGGATGTGGACAAGGCCCTGCACACAGTTGTCGAAACTGCTGGCGGCAAAAGCCCAGAGGAGGCCGCTGCCTACATCGAGCAGATGCACAAAGACAAGCGTTATCGGCGCGACATCTATTGACCCGTTCGACCTGAGACTGCCTGCCAGCATGAGTGACCGTGCCTTCTCCTTGGTGATCGTCGGCTCCGGCAACATAGCCGGTACCTACTGGAATGCCATCGAGCGACTCGAAGGAATCAATGTAACGGGGCTGGTATCGCGGTCGCAGACGCGGCCCGCCTTCCTGCCTTCAACGATTCCGATATTTGACAGCATTGAAGCAATCGACTGTCCGTGCGATGCAGTAGCACTGTGCACCCCCAATGGCACCCACGCTGCTTCCGCCATTGCAGCAGCAGGAGCTTGCAAGCACGTACTTGTGGAGAAAGTGCTCGATATCACCAGCGAAGCGATGGATCAGATGATCACTGCATGCAGGGCTGCCGGGGTAACTCTCGCAGTCAGCTATCAGCGACGCATGAGCCCGGATAACCAAGCAGTCAAACGCCTGATCGAGACCGGCGCATTGGGCAGAATCTTCGCGGCGGATATGAGGGTAAAGTTCTGGCGCGATGATTCTTACTATGCATCAGGTGCCTACCGTGGCGGTTTCGAGATCGACGGCGGCGGCCCATTCATCCAGCAGGCAGCCCACAACGTCGACTTATTTGTCTGGTTCTTCGGAATGCCGGACAAAGTCGTCAGCATGTTAGGGACGTTTGCGCACTCGATCGAAGTTGAAGACCATGGAGTCGCGCTCCTCCACTACGATCGTGGAATGATCGGCTCCATCACCGCCTCGTCCGCCTGCAAACCCGGCTTTGCCACAGTGCTGGAGATCCATTCAGCTCTGGGATCTATCGTGATGGAGAATGACGAAATCACCCAGTGGACGATCGAAGGTGTCGAAAACCCAGGCAATCGTCGCAAATTCGCAGTCCATGACGGCGCACAGAGTGCAGCCGTCGCCGATACCGCCGGACACGAGGCGATCATCGCGGATTTCGTGGCTGCGATTCGCGACCAGCGTGAACCAGCGGTTCCCGGGGAGAGCGGACGATTGGCCACTGACTTAGTTCTCGAGATCTATCGCAACAACCTCCGCCCCCTCGGTCATCGTAAGCAATGAAGTGGCAAATCGCCGTAGTCGGAAAGCCTGCCTTGGCATACGCCAAGTCCGGCATGGCGGAATATCTCAAACGTCTCCAGCGCTATGTTCCTGTGGAAGTGGTATTCTTGAAGGAATCGGACGTGGCAAAAGCAGACTCCTCCGGCTCGGCGTTCGCCAAACTGTGTGAGGGAGCGTTGTTCGTCGCGCTGGATGAACGCGGCGAAAAATGGACGACTGAGACTTTCCGTGACTCTGTCGATCAATGGGAAATGAGCGGCACCGTAAAGCGCATCGTGCTTTTCATCGGAGGCGCTGACGGCCACGCGGCGTGGATCCGAGAAAAAGCTTCCGTGATCCTCTCGATCAGCAGCTTCACCCTGCAGCACGAACTGGCGCTAGTCGTGATTCTTGAACAGCTCTACCGTGTCTACACACTGAAGCGGGGAGAACCGTATCACCGCTGATTTATCCTTGAGATATCCTGGGAGGTTAGGGAGGACTCATCCAGCCGGAGGCTATCCGAGCCCTCCCCTTTCGGTACCCAATCGAGGTAGAAACACGGTCAAATCGTGCTTCCACGGGATTAGAGGCTGGAACTTGAATCGAAGTCACATCCGGAAGAAAAAAATTTAAAATAGCCGCCAGCACTATTCAATTGTTTTTGAGTCATTCTTTAGAAAGATCGACACAAACGGTATCTCCCTTGTTATTCTTGGCGAGGACGCGCCCGTTCACGAGCACTGGATTTACCCAGCACTTGCGCTTGAGGATCACGGCTTCCGAAATTGGCTTGTATCCGCTGGTGGTGGCCTCAGCGATTACGAGATTGCCGCTCTCTCCCAGAATCACCAGCTTATCGCCAGCCAGGGTGAGAGTCCCGAATCCGAACCCGCCCTCAGTCCAAAGCGTTTTGCCTGTCTTCAGCGAAACACAGATCAGCTTGCCACTATTGTCACCGCTCACGGCGAAAACTCCATCACCGTGAACCACGGCACTGCTCATCTTTGTCTTGATATCATCGTTGCGCCAGAGCTCCTTTGGAGAACTGCCGGACAAATCATAGAGTGCTGCCCTGCCTCCACCGTAACCGCTAGTGATCACAATCTGCTCATTGGGCAATGGCACCGGCGACGAAGCATTTACGTCATAGGAAGTCTCCCATTCCACTTCCCACAGCTGCTTTCCGTCGGACACGCGTTGGGCCACCATCGACTTGCCTTTAAAAACCAGCACCGCTGCCTCGCCTTTCAAGTTCATTGGAATCGGAGACGCGTATCCGGCATTCTGGTTCCCCGAGCCCCACACTTTTTTTCCAGTCGATTTATCCAGCGCGAGCGTCGAGTTTCCATTACCGCCGCAATCAACGATGACCAGCTTTCCCTGCACCAACGGGGAGCCCGCATATTTCCAAGTTGAGAGGTTCCCGCCGAAATCATCGATCAAATGCGCTTTCCACACGAGGGAGCCGTCTGCAAGATTCAAGCAGCGCAGTTGACCGTCATAACTGAGATTATAGACACGGTCACCGTCGATCGTCGGAGTCGAGGCCGTACCACCTTCGAACATCCGCTTCTCAAACTTGCACGGAAAAGTGTCCTTCCACAATACTTTGCCACTATCCAGATCAAAGCACCAGATCGTGTCCTTATCGTCCTTGTTACCACTGGTGAGGACACGATTCCCCATCACCGTAAAACTCGCCGCACCCGTGCCGACTTCCGCCTTCCAGGCGATTCTGGGGTCACTGAACTTTGGATTCCAGCTACTCTCCTGCGAGGCGCCCGTGTATTCAGGGCCACGGAAGAACGGCCATTCGGCAGCATTTACCACTGAAGTCAGTGCCGATGCGGCGACGATGCATAGAGAGGCGTTTCGCTGCATAGCGGTGGCTTTCTTCGAGAGAACTCTTACGGATCGGTCTACTTTTTTCATCGATCAGACCATAGAACCCGGCGATTCTCCCGACCAACAAAATCGGCTGTGTTTTGGCAAGGTGGAAAAGATTCGGTACAAGCTTCACCAATCGTCGCCAACTCCCGCCTAATTCCTTGATCGATCGCACCACGCCAAGCATAGTCCGCACAGCGAACTGGCCATCCACGATTTTCGCCCCACTATGAAAGCCTCTCTCAACGCCACCGAAGGATCACCGATCAGCACAAATGGAGCGCTGCTTGTGCCTGCAATTTTAACCGCTGACAGCCTTGCCGCGATCCGCTCCGCGCTGAAGGAGAGAAAAGTGGGCATGCTTCATGAAACTGGTGCAAAACTGGATCCGCGTGTGGAATCCGCACTTCAGGAGACAGGCACCCCCCGGCTGACGATCACCGTCCCACGGCCCAAAGAGGGCGAAATCAAAGCGATCAAGAAAGCGATCGCGTCCGGTGAATGTGTTCTTTTCCTCCCATCGGAAATTGAAAGCTGGCCGGCCTGGACCTGTCAATGCCCGGGCGAAACCCTCGCTGTGCTGTTGTCATGCGAGGTTCCCGTGCAGCCCATCGGAGTGAGCGTCCTGCCACCTCCCGGAGGCGCCCATTCGGCTGATACCGTAATTCGCTTCGGCAAGGTCGTGGAACCAGGCAAGGACTCGATGCCTCAATTCTGGGAGAGCCTGTTTTCAGCAAACGAAGCGGCACTGACGAGTTCCCCGTTTCTCACAGGAAGCCTCGGGTATGCCATTGTCCATAGCCTCAAACGCTTTGGCACCACTGGCAAAATCGTGGATGGCATGGACGGCAGCGAACTTGGCTACGACAAGCTGCTGGCCGTAGCCTGTGCCCTGAGTCGGCTGATCAAAAAGGAAACAAAGGCCGACCGAGTCGGTATCGTCCTGCCCCCCGGCAAGGCAGGAGTTGTCGCGAATCTTGCCGTTGTGCTGGCTGGAAAGAAGCCCGTGAATTTGAATTTCACTGCGGGAAAAAGCTCCGTGGAGAGTGCGATGAAGCAAGCCGGGCTCGACCGCTACATCACTGCGGATCCGTTTGTAAGAAAGATGCAGACCTTTCCCTGGCCGCCGAACCGTGACCTCATTTTCCTGGAACGCGTTCTGCCGAGCCTGAAACCAACGATCGCCCTGTGGCTGGTACTGAGCAAAATCCTTCCTGTGCCGGTGCTCGCAATGTTGCTCGGCATCCAGGAAAAGGGCGATCGCAAGGAAGCCGCCCTGCTTTTCACCAGTGGCAGCTCTGGAGAACCAAAGGGCGTTGTACTTTCCCACCGGAATCTGCTAGGCAACGTCCAGCAGTTCGGAGCACGACTTGCGCTGACTCCAGGCACCGACAAAGTATTGGGCTGCCTGCCCCTGTTCCATTCCTTTGGATTCACGGTCACGATCTGGTATCCCATTTTGAATGGCATCGACCTCGTCACTTATCCATCCCCCATCGAGGCACCTAAGCTCGCGGGACTGATTGAGAAATACAGTGTGACTGTAATGCTCGCTACTCCGACATTCCTCCGCGGCTATCTCAGGAAGGTCAATCGCGAGCAACTGGCGACGTTGAAACTGATCGCCACCGGCGCGGAAAAATTGCCGGCGAAACTCGCCGCAACATTCTCCGAAAAGTTTGGCAAAGAAGTCATGGAAGGCTACGGCCTCACCGAAACATCCCCTGTATCCAACATTAATCTGCCGGATCGCTCAAAGGGCGGCACGGTACGCTGTCTTCTATCTGAAAAAGGCGGTTCGGTGGGACATCTTGTGCCAGGCCTGGCGCTGCGAATTACGGATGCGTCCAGTGGAGATCCCCTTCCCATCAATCAACAAGGGCTCATATGGTTCAAGGGAGCGAATGTCTTCGACGGCTATCACAACAAACCGGAAATTACGCGTGAAGTCATCGATGATGCGGGCTGGTTCTGCACTGGGGACCTCGGTCGCGTCGACGAAGACGGCTTCCTTTTTATTGAAGGACGTTTGTCTCGGTTCTCGAAAATCGGCGGTGAAATGGTGCCACACGAAACGCTGGAAGCGCACATCAATCAGGCGCTCGGCCTCGACGATGAAACAGAGCGCATGATCGCAATCGTCGGAGTGCCGGACGAAGCGAAGGGCGAGGCCCTCATCCTGCTCTCTGCGGTTTCTTCGGAAGCGGATGCGATGGCAACCTTGGCCCAGTTGCGGGCGAAGTTACTTGAGGAAGGAGTCGCCGCCCTGTGGATTCCGAAGCAAATTCGGGCCGTCCCGCAGATCCCAATTCTTGCTTCAGGAAAGCTCGACATCAAAGGCTGTGAAAAACTGGCCTGCGGCTGACTGCCCTGACAAATCCCCCCTCTCTCCAGCGCATGAGTGAACCCGTCACCTACTACAACCGCTACACAGGCAAAATCGAAACTGAACAGATCTACGGCGAAAAGCCACTGCGCTGGGTTTACGAAACCGGGCTGGGCCAGCTCTCACTCAATCTCTTCGTCAAGCGCCCCTTCTTCTCTGCCCTTTACGGTCACCGGATGAGCAAACCCGCCAGCCGTAGCCGAGTGGCTCCCTTCATCGCCGACTACGGGCTCGATCCATCTGAGTTCGCAGATTCCCCTGACAGCTTTCAGTCGTTTAACGAATTCTTCTATCGGAAGTTGAAACCGGATGCCCGCCCAGTATGCGACGTACCTGGCAGCGTGGCATTCCCGGCGGATGGCCGCCATTTGGCAGTGCCTGATCTTTCTACCGGCGATCGCTTTTTTGTCAAAGGACAGCAGTTCGATCTGGTATCCCTGTTAGGCTCCCAGAAGCTCGCAGATCGCTACCGCGGGGGCGCGCTCGTTCTGTCGCGACTCTGCCCAGTCGACTACCATCGCTACCACTACTGCACTGGCGGTAAAGCGTCGGAGACCAGACTGCTCAAAGGCCCCCTTTATTCCGTAAACCCCATCGCGTTGAGAAAAAGTATCGACTACCTATGGCGGAACAAGCGCACGCTCACGGAAATACAATCACCGGACATTGGCAACATCCTGCAGATGGAGATCGGAGCGACCAACGTGGGGAGCATCAACCAGACAGCCATGCCTGGAAACGTCGAGAAAGGTCAGGAAAAAGGCTTCTTTGCATTCGGCGGTTCCGCAGTAATCACGGTATTTGAAGCCGGCAGCGCCTGTCTTGCAGATGATCTGGTCGAACACTCGGCCCGATGCCTCGAAATTTACGCGCACATGGGCGACACCATGGCGATGAATTCGTCAGGTGGTTAGTTTGAATACTGGGCATCGTAGGGCTGGACTCCTGCACCGGCATCGGTCAAACTACGCTGATGAATACTTCCTGCCCCTCCTGCCATCGCCGTGATTTTCTCCGGCTCGCCACTCTTGGATCCGCGACTCTCTTCACCACCGCCGGAGCCTTCGCCGAAGCCCTTACGCTGACTCCCCCAGCCACTGAGGGCCCGTTTTATCCGGACAAAATGCCGCTCGATACGGACAATGACCTTATTGTCGTCTCAGATCGAATCACTCCCGCCGTGGGTGCCATCACGCACCTTTCCGGACACGTCTTTGACATCAAGGGCAGGCCGATTCCCAACGCGCTGGTCGAGATCTGGCAGTGTGACAGCAATGGTGTTTACCTCCACACAGGCAGCTCCGACAAGAACAAGGACAAGCAGGACAAAGACTTTCAAGGCTACGGGCGATTCCTCACCGACCGGAAGGGCCGCTACTATTTTCGCACCATTAAACCAGCCCCCTACCCAGGCCGGACGCCACACATTCACTTTGCCATCAGCAAGGGCAACAAGCGCATTCTGACGACTCAGATGTACGTCAAAGGTGACCCGGGAAATCCAGCCGACGGAATACTCAAGCAGATCACTGATCCGAATCAACTGGCATCGGTGATGATCGATCTACGTCCGATTAAAGAATCCCACGCAGGAGACCTGCAGGCGCGGTTCGACATCGTCGTTGGATGGACACCCGAAGACCACCATTGATCCCATCTTTGCGATATCCAACCGTCCCAATCGTGGAACTCGCGGAATGACGGACTCCACCCCCGAGTCAGAGACCGGCCCAGCGAATTTCCCAAAGACCCGATGGAGCCTCGTGCTGGACGCCCAGCAGGACGATCCCTCTGCGTTGGCGGATTTGTGCAGGGCCTACTGGTATCCACTCTATTGCTATGCTCGGCGGCTTCGAGATAGCCATGAGGATGCGGAGGATCTGACACAGGCATTTTTCCAGAGATTCCTCGGAAACTACGGCCTTTACAATGCCACAGAATCAAGGGGCCGCCTGAGATCGTTTCTTCTGCGCTCCCTCGAGAACTTCGCAATTGATGAGTGGCGGAAAGGCAGCACGCAACGGCGCGGTGGCGGGCAACCAGTCATTAAAATCGACGCGCTGGATGCCGAACAGCGCTACGCGATGGAGCCGCAGACGAATCTGACGCCCGCACTGGAATTCGACCGTGTATGGGCTCGCCAGCTCCTCCAGCAAGTGATGAACCAGCTGGAAATCGCGTATACGAGGGCAGGCAAAAGCGAGCTGTTCGATCAACTGCGCGACCGGTTGATTCCCGACGGAAACCAAGCCTCCTACGGGCAAATTGCCGGGATGCTGGGCTTATCTGAATCAGTCGTACGATTGGCCGCATTCAAGCTTCGAAAGCGCTATAGTGAAATGTTGCGGCTAGCCATTATGGAAACCGTCACTTCCGAAGACGAAATCGAACAAGAACTGGCACACCTGCGCTCGGTCTTTGGCGAGTAAGAAGCGATGTCTGAAGCAGTCTGCAAAAAATGTGGTGCACAAACCGCCCCTGGGGAAACATGCCCGCGCTGTATGCTTCACACTGGTCATGGCGAAGACCAAGAAAGCGTCGCCGAGAGAATTTTCCAAGTCGCCCTGGCCCACCCTGAAGACGAGCGGGATTCTTATATTCAGCACGCGACTCGTGGCGACGCGGAATTGATGGCGGATGTTTTCATGCTGCTTGAGGGATACCGCGAAGAAGGCGGCGACGAAGCGACGGCCACACTTGGTGCCGCCACCAGCAGCCGGATGGATCTGGCGATTATTCCGGGTGAAGAACCAGGAACGGTAATCGATCACTTTCGCCTGATCCGGCTGGTGGGCGAAGGAGGAATGGGATCCGTGTGGGAAGCGCAGCAAACTGGCACAGTGAAGCGAACGGTTGCGCTCAAAGTGCTAAAACTCGGGATGGATACACGCGAAGTGGTGGCGCGCTTCGAACGCGAGCGCCAGACGCTTGCATTAATGAGGCACCCTAACATTGCCCAAGTATTCGAAGCCGGAGCAACACAGACCGGACGCCCCTACTTTGCCATGGAGTTCGTCGACGGAGAGCCCATCACCGACTACTGCGACCGAAATAGACTAAACATCCAGGAGCGATTGCACCTCTTCATGAGAGTCTGCGGTGCCGTGCAGCATGCCCACCAGAAAGGAGTGATTCATCGCGATATCAAACCCTCCAACATCCTTGTCATGGACGGTCTGCCGAAGGTGATCGACTTTGGCGTAGCCAAGGCAACCCGCAGCGGGCCGCTGCCCGGAACCACTTTACACACCCGGCAAAGCCAGATTCTCGGCACTCCGGCTTACATGAGCCCTGAGCAGGCAGGGGGCAACAACGAAGATATCGACACCCGCACCGACATCTACGCACTCGGTGCCCTCTTGTATGAATTGCTGACAGGCACCACTCCCGTGGATGCAAAAAAGATTAGCCGTGCGTCACCGGCAGAACTTGAGCGCATCCTGAAAGGTGAGATCCCCACGCGGCCAAGCAACCGCCTGGCCACCACAGGAGGAACCACCCGGATCCCCGCTCATTTGGTGCGTGGCGATCTCGACTGGATTACGATGAAGTGCCTGGCAAAAGACCGCACGGAACGCTACATCACCGCCAACGCGCTCGTTTCCGACATCGGGCGCCATTTGCGCAACGAGCCAGTGTCGGCTGCCGCGCCAACACCGTGGTACTACCTTGTAAAGTGGGCGGCCAGAAACCGAGTCGCTTTCCTCGCCGGATCGGCGGTTCTACTGTCCATGATCGTCGGCACCGTCGTCAGTATCTGGCAGGCCCGCATAGCGGGAGAGGAAGCAACGAACGCCCGGCTCGCCCGCAATCGAACCCAGGCTCTTCTGGAATCTTCCCGGCACGAAGCCGGGAAAGCACTGCTGACCCGCGCTCTGGCACTCGCGAACGAGAAGAAACACTTCCGGGCAAAACTGACTGCAGGCCAGGCGATCGGCTTCGATGGATTCGGACGCGACGAAGCAGAGCCGGGCTTCCGCGAACGGATGCCCCGCCTCCTCAATGCTGGCAGTGCAGAAGAGGAAGCAGCCCGCAGCCTGCTTCATCGACACAGCAATTACGCGCTGTTGTGGCAGAGTCCCTACACCGCTCATCACGATGGGCGAGCCACATCAGTCTCCTGGAACAACGATGGAACCCTGCTCGCTACCTGTAGCCCTAACGACAACACCATTCACATCTGGAATACAACGACCGGTGCACGGTTCCATCAAATCAAGACCAGCTACGCGCCATGGACAGTCTGCTTCAGCCCAGACGGATCGACCCTTGCCGTGGGCGGCGAAAGCGCCGAACTCCATCTGTTTCAGCCATTCAATGGAGCAGTGATCCGCTCGTTCGACGGCGGCTCCGGAGCGGTGCTTCGACTCCAGTTTTCGACGGATGGCAATGAGTTGGGAGCGATCGATGGATCAGGCTTCGTACGATTCTGGAATTCCAGCACAGGTGAGTTACTCACTTCAATAGGTGAAGCGGGCAACACTCTGTTCGATTTCACCATCTCGCAGGACGGCAGCACCCTTGCAACCGCCGGAATTGACGAGTTCGTCCGCGTATGGAATCGCAAGACTGGCGAGGTCAAATGGAGCTTTTCCGAGTCCGGAAATGATCCCTTTGCCGTAGCACTGGATCACCGTGGCACGACCTTATTCGGAGGACTTGGGTCGGGCCAGATCGACAGTTGGGATCTGACGTCGGGACAAATCAGACCGCGCGTTTTTCAAGACCACATTCAAGCCATCTACCGCGTGAAAATCAGCCCGAATGGCACAATGTTAGCCTCTGCAAGCTGGGACTCGGAAACTCGGATCTCGCACATCAGCGATGGGAGT
The DNA here is from genome assembly GCA_020439995.1 of Verrucomicrobiia bacterium. GTDB lineage: Bacteria > Verrucomicrobiota > Verrucomicrobiia > Verrucomicrobiales > DEV007 > JAGROY01. The sequence goes on along the minus strand of JAGROY010000202.1, from coordinate 23,107 downwards.
GAAGTCGGCCTTCTCAAAGGACACAGCACGCGCCTGGTCGATGCTGAATTCAGTCCCGACAACCAGAAAGTTGCCACAGTGAGCAACGACAACACCGTCCGGATCTGGAATCTCACAACTGGTCAGGAAATATTCCCGGTGATCGGGCATTCAAAGAAGGTGAATTGCGTCAAGTTCAGCAAAGATGGACGCTACCTCGCCTCCGCAGGCGACGATCGCGGCATTCGGATTTGGAATCTCCAGAATGGTGCGTCCCGACAAATTGTTTCAGGCCATGTCCGCGACATAGTGGGCCTGGACTTCAATCCGTCTGGCACAGTGCTCGCGAGCGTCAGCCAGTATGGAATCGTCAGGTTCTGGGACCCGGCATCCGGGGACCGCCTGCGTGAAGCGTCCATTCGCCATCCAGAGTGTACAGGACTACGCTTTCTATCGGAATCAAGGATCGCGACGGCAGGAGAGGACGGATCCGTACGGGTTTGGAGTCTCGACAATGGCGAAGCGCTCCATGAGTTCACCGGGCATGAGGGCGTCGTCAGTACGATCGATGTTTCATCAGGCCTCAAGAACCTTGCTTCGGGCAGCGGGGATCGGACCGTTGTGCTCTGGGATCTTGAATCAGGGCGTCAGGCTGCACGATTCATCGGTCACACCAATGCAGTCAGCGCCGTCCGCTTCCATCCCCGCGGCACGATGCTTGCATCCGCCGATGAGAGCGGCATCATCCGCTTCTGGGATTTGAAAACCGGGTTGCTCACCAATTCCATGAATGCCTGCCCAGGCAAGATTACAGCCATCGATTTCTCTCCCGATGGCACCAAACTCGCCGCAGCCGAATCCGACGGCTCCATTTATTTATTCCGCATGGGCACGGGGAAACTTGAGGCCGTTCTGGATGGTCACCGCGGCAAAGTGAACGATGTTGCATTCAGCCAGGACGGCACCTTAATCGCAACCGCTGGCAGCGATCGAACCGTAGCACTCTGGGAAGCTCAGGGTTCAGATCGAGCCACAGTAAGAGCTCATGACACCACCATCCTGGCGATGGAGTGGACTTCCAGAGGAATCGTCACCAGCGATCGTGTTGAGATCCGGCGCTGGGATAGCCAGCACCTGCAAGAGATGGATGCTTGGGAGATCGGTGAGGTGGGAGCTACCAGTATCGATGAACTCGTTGACAAAGGAATCGTCGCTGTTGGCACCGCAGGAGGCGATGTTCATATTCTCAAGTCAGGAGACACTGGCGCTGTGAACACACTGCATGCACACAATGACCGGGTCGATGCTGTGCGCTTCACCCCCGACGGTCGGCACTTTGCGACCGCAGGCAAGGATGGTTGGGTTCGCGTCTGGGAACGCGATTCCCTGAGACTGGCCTATGAAATTGACATCAGCGAGGCAAGTGTGAACCAGCAAGTTCCGCTCAGCCTTTGCTTCAGTCACGACGGATCCCGGCTGTTCTGCGCAGGAATGCCTGATGGCAGCATCCAGACCTGGCTTACTGCGGACTACTCAAAATCATCAACTCTTGAAGGGCACTCGCTGAGCACCCGCGCGCTCAGCGCCCACCCCACCCAACCCATTCTAGCCTCAGCATCCGCTGATGAAACGATACGGCTGTGGAGCACTGAAAACCTTAAGACAGTTGCAGTCCTCACAGAGCATGCTGGAGAAGTGTACGATGTGAGTTTTGATCCAGCTGGAGCGAAGCTGGCCTCGGCTAGCGAGGATCAAACGATCATCGTGTGGAACGTCAACACACGTCAGAAACTTGAAACCCTGGAAGGACACATCGGCGTGGTGCAGTCGGTGCGATTTGACACAGGTGGCAACCACCTGGTGTCAGCAGGTGAAGACGGTGATCTCCGGCTCTGGGATCTGGAACAGGCAGACAGCAACCGCTACGCCATGGACTTCGAAAAATTCCGGAGTGACGGACTGCATTTCACTGTCGACCAACCAGTGATCGCAAGCGCGCTGGGCATTCCCGTCCGTCCGCCAGCCATGCCGATTCCTTCCTCCACTCAACTAGCTGCACTGAGAACTCCCGGAACTGATATCGCACGATTTTTGTTTTGGCGAAACCTGCAAGCCAGCAACTATGCAGCAGCCTGCTCGCAATGGAATTCGCTACCTGAAGATGACCGAGCGACAGAACGACTGGCGCTTTGTAGAGCGATAGCCCGTGAGGTGCAGTCTGCCCGCGGGGCGGGGCAAGAGGAATTCCACGAAACGCTACTGCGCCTCGCAGAAGGCACGGGTGAGTCTCTGCCTGATATTGAGACTGCCCGCACAATCCTAACACTCCGCTCCAGCACATACGAACAGGGGCTTTCCGCCGCCAGGCAAACCCTCGCGCAACTTCCGCCAATGGCCCTCCGGCAGCGAAAACAACTGCTGGAGGAATGCTTGAACTACCACCTCCAGCATGATGACTTCCTCTCTGCACGGGACGCCCTGCAGACGTTGTCCGTCCTCGCGGGAGAAACTCGAACGTCCGACCGCCACTATGAGGCATACGCCGCAAAATCTTTGACCGCCCTGACAGCATCGCTATCGACTGAAAGCCCGAACGCCACAACGGGGCTGCGAGGCCTGGCACTTCTCGAGCATTTTCGACAAGCGATTGCGCTCTCGCCTTTCGACGGCACTCGTTTGAAGAAGCTGCTGACAACACTGGCGGCGTGGGAGGAAAAATTACATCCTGAACACCCCCTCGTCGACAATACCGCTGTCTGGCGATACCTGGACCGAGGCACAGATCCGGGCTTGTCGTGGAATCAGTACCACTTCGATGACCAAAGCTGGGGCACTGGCCAGGCCCCTCTGGGCTTTGGCAGTAAGGCGAACACAACAACAACACTGCACCGCAATGCTTCGAATCTGCGCAGCGATCCATCGTGGATGACATTTCACTTTCGCTTCTCGTTCCCAAAACCCGAACTAGGCCGCAGAAAACACCTGGTGCTTCGCTGCGACTACGACGACGGCATGATCGCCTACCTGAATGGTCACGAAATCGGACGCTCCAACATGCCCGCAGGAAAGGCGGGCATCGATACTCCCGCCTCTGTCTACCAAAGCGAACCCGGAAGATCGACTTTTCAACTCAAGGCTGACCAGCTGGAGCAGGACAACATTGTCGCGGTAGAAGTTCATCAGAGGGAGCCCAGCAGTAGCGATATTTACTTTGACCTCAGCCTTTCAGGAATCGTCGCCACTCCGGACACTTATCTGGCTTCCATCGACGATAGCGAACTCGCAGAATCACTCGATTGGCTCGCCGATTTTCTCCCCGATGCCCTGATTGATCGATGGTTGCCAACCGTGAGATTTACCTTGGAGGATCAAGCCCCGCCACTGCCCTCCCATTTCGACCCGGCCCTGTGCTGGCTCGCACGCGCACGAATCCAGGGTCAACGGGACCGCGCCGAATCCGCAAAACAGGCATTGGAGAATGCCGTCAGGCTCGCTGCAAATAGCGACTCCATTCTTCACAAAGGCGTCCTCAATTCCGCCCGGGAGGCACAATGATCGCGGGTGCGAAAATCATGTCATTTCACCGCTTGCCATCGATGGATATGTCGTTACCTTCAATCCATTCCATGCCTCCGGGAAGCGGACTTACGCTCCATGGCCTGCCGAAAGGCGGGATCGGGCCTTAAGGAAACGTTTTTGATTGCCCGTGGCCACATTGGCCTGAGCGTATTCACCCGTTTCTGATTGGCTTGAGTGTTGCTCCAAAGCTCGTGGGGTTTGGAATGTGAAACAAACCGGCCTCTCCAATGGTGGAGAGCAGGAAAAATTTCCAGGCAATTACTTCAGTGGCGCGCCGAATCCAGTGATTCACAGCGCTGAAAAGCAATTGACTGGAGGTGTTTTTCGCAAATTACACGATGAGCAAAACAACTACAGAGCTAAAACAATTCCAGTTGCACGAAGGTGACACTGGCAGCGCAAGTGTCCAGATCGCACTCCTTACTGAGCGCATCAACCACTTGACCGAGCACATGAATGCGAACAAGAAGGATTTCTCCTCACGTCGCGGCCTCTTGAAGCTCGTTTCACGCCGCCGGAAGTTGCTCGACTACCTCGCAGACCGCGAGAACGAGCGCTACCAGGAAGTCATCAAAGCCCTGAAACTGCGCCGCTAGTCCCAGCGGATTGCCGCGTGTTCCCGTCCGGTTTCCTGCATCCCAAGTGGATGTTGCTGTAATCTGTCAGGATCAGGCTGCGACGAACACCTGCCCGAAGATCGTTCCCATTTGGAACCTCGATGGTTTGTGTTCGAAATTCAGTTTCGCGTCTGAGGACGTGCCGTCAGCATTTGACGCATAGATTGATGCAACTGCGGGGTTGAGATTCCGCAGCTTTCAATGTGCTGGCGCTTCAGAGTTTTCCGGGACACCTCCAGGGTGCCGGGCTCTGTAGAAAAGTTGCTTACACGTGTGTTCGATCAGCCAGTCTGTTTCGTTTACCACTAAAGACAGAAAGAAGAAGAATACATGGATATCCACACAGTGGCGGGCCAGTTTGGGGCTCGCGAGATAAAGATAGAAACCGGCAAGATGGGCAAACTTGCCGATGGCGCCGTCACCGTTCAATACGGCGAGACCGTGATCATGGTCACGGCAGTGTCCCAGACAAAAATCCGCGAGGGCCAGGACTGGTTCCCGATGTCGGTGGAATACAAAGAGAAAGCAGCCGCAGCTGGCCGCTTTCCGGGTGGATGGTTCAAGCGCGAAGGCCGCCCTACCGAAAAGGAGATCTTGACATGCCGGGTGACCGACCGGCCGCTCCGTCCTCTGTTTCCAAAGGGCTACCTCTATGATACGCAGATCGTTGCGATCGTCTTGAGCGCTGACGGCGAGAACGATGCAGACATCCTCGCAATGAATGGCGCTTCCGCAGCACTCGCCATTTCTGACATTCCTTTCGCAGGCCCGATCGGAGCCGTAAGAGTGGGCCGGGTCGATGGCGAATTCGTCATCAATCCAACACACGAAGAGCGCGCGGCGAGCGACCTCGACCTCATCTATGTGGGATCGAAAGAAGACGTCATCATGATCGAAGGTGGTGCCAACGAAATTCCAGAGGCAGAATTCATCAAGGCCCTGCGCTTTGCTCAGGAGGAAGTGCAGGTTTCCATCAAACTCCAGGAAGAGCTGGTCGCGAAGGCGGGCAAACCTACCCGGGAATACAAGTTGATGGTCGCACAGCAGGATTTGCTGGATGTCGCCTATGCAGTGGCTGGCGATCGCATCGAAGAAGCGATTTACAAGCCTAGCAAAGTTGAACGTGGCAAAGCCGTGGAAGCTCTGCGCGACGAGGTGAATGCAGCGATTCTCGAAAAGTATCCAGATGCCGAACCCTTCGCCATGAGCCAGGCGTTCGACTACTTGCAGAAGAAGGCATTCCGCATCAGCATTCTGGATAAAGGCCAGCGTTGCGACGGTCGTAATACCAAGCAGCTGCGTCAGCTTTCCGGCGAAATCGGCGTCATGCCGCGCACTCACGGATCTGCACTGTTCGCTCGCGGTGAAACACAAGCGCTGTCGTTAACCACGCTCGCACCAGCAGACGAGGCACAACTCCTCGACAGCTATGTCGGCGGCGAAGATCGCAAGCGGTTCATCCTGCATTACAACTTCCCACCGTTCAGCGTCGGTGAGACTGGCCGGATGGGTGGTCTGAACCGTCGTGAAATTGGGCACGGTGACCTGGCAGAGCGCTCCGTCGCGCCTGTGCTGCCCAGCGAAGAGGATTTCCCCTACGCGATCCGCGTGACCAGCGAGGTAATGGAATCCAACGGTTCCACCTCAATGGCCAGTGTTTGCAGTGGCGTCATGTCACTGCTGGATGCCGGCGTTCCACTCAGCCGCCCTGTGGCGGGTATCTCCGTTGGCCTTGTCACCGACTTCGATGACGATGGCAACATGAAGCGCTACGAGACGCTTCTGGACATCATTGGTTCGGAAGACTTCTTCGGCGACATGGACTTCAAACTTTGCGGCACGGAAGAAGGTGTGACCGGCTACCAGCTTGACCTCAAGCTGCCAGGCCTTCCACTTTCAATCCTTGAAGAGGCAATCGAAGTCGCTCGCAACGCGCGAGCCGATGTCCTCAAGGTCATGAACGATGTTATTTCGGTTCCAAAGCCCATCAGCGAGCATGCTCCGCGCATCGAGAGCGTGAAAATCGATCCAGATCGGATCGGGGAACTGATCGGCCCAGGAGGCAAAAACATCAAAGGCATCCAGGCCGAATCGGGTGCCGAGATCAACATCGAAGACGATGGCACCGTGCACGTCTATGCGGCGAAGAAGGAGTCACTCGATCGCGCGATCGAAATGATCACCCGCCAGTTCCAGGAGATCGAGATCGACACCATTTACGAAGGCAAAATTGTCAGCACCAAAGACTTTGGCGCTTTCATCGAAGTGCTGCCTGGCCGCGATGGCATGATCCACATCTCCGAGCTTGCTGACTTCCGGGTCAACCAAGTCGAAGACGTTGTCAAAGTCGGCGACATCGTCCGTGCCAAGTGCATCGGTGTCGATGATCGCGGCCGAGTCAAGATGAGCCGCAAAGCTGCACTCACTGACGAAGAACGTGCAGCTGACGCCGCCAAAGCACCCGCCGACAATGGCGGTGGTGGTGAGCGTCGTCGTCGCGATGATCGCGGTGACCGCGGAGATCGAGGCGACCGCCGTGGTGGTGGTGGCGGACGTGGACGCGGCGACCGGGGAGGTCGTGGTGATCGAGGCGATCGCCGTGGTGGAGAGCGTCGAGCTCCCCGTAGCGAAGGCGCAGCAGCTGAGGGTGGCGGTGGCCAGGACTATCGTCCTTCAGGCGACGGTGACTCGTCAGAAAGCAGTGATTGATTTCACAAGGAACGATGACGCAATCTTCTCGATAACATGAGAAGCTGGCAACTTTACGGAATCGCCGCCCTGCTATGGGCGGCGATTTTTTTGCCCGGCCTCGGTGATCCCGAGCTGAAAGGCGAAGAAGGACGTCGCATTCTGCCGGCGCGCACGATGTTGCGCACCGGCGAATGGATCGTCCCCTTTTCCGAGGGCAAGCCCTACAGTCGCAAACCGCCGATGATCAACTGGGCGATCGCCGCGTCGTTCAAACTCACGGGCGTCGAGAACGAATGGACCGCCCGACTTCCATCCGTACTCGCGATCCTGATCGCGACCATCGTCATAGTATGGAGTAGTCGCGGAATGATCAGCGACAATGGCGCACTCGTCGCCGCTCTCAGCTTTCTCGCCTGCTTCGCTCAGGTGGACAAAGGGCGACTTGCCGAGATAGAGGCGCTCTACGTCGCGTTGACCGCCATCGCCATGGCACTGTGGCTGCGCTTCTGGCACCGGGAGGCCAATCCGTGGCTCACTCACACGATTCCATGGTTCTTCCTGGGCCTGGCCATGCTCACCAAAGGGCCCGTGCATCTCCTCTTCGTCTACGGCGTCGTGATAGCCACGCTCATCGACAGCCAACGGCTGAAAGACCTGCTGCGACCGCCGCATTTATTCGGCATCGGGATCATGTGTTCCATCTTCGCACCGTGGGCGATTGCCAATGCCCATCGATCCGCCGCCTTCGATGCTGATGTAGACAAAGCCCAGACCGTCTGGCTACAGCAACTCACCGAACGCCTCGATCCCGCTGGAATCGACTGGGGCAACTACTTTCTTGTTCCCCTTCAGGGTATCGCCAACTTTGCCCCTTGGGCGATCTTCCTGATTATCTTCTGGCGCAACATCACACCGTGGTCGCGAACCGAACCATCTCTCACCGGCTCCGCAATCCGTGGCCTCAAGTGGGGCATTCTGATCATGTTTCTCATCGTCTCTCTCATACCCGAATCCCGCCCTCGATTCACCATGCCGCTGTTTGGAGGCGCAGCGATTCTCACTGGCTGGATCACAACTCGCGCATGGGAAGAATCGCGCGACAAAATCCAGAAGTGGTGGCAACTCGTCGTCCGGTCCCTTGCTCGCCCCCTCGCTCTGGCCGCAATCGCAATCCCAGCCGTCGTCACTCCAGGGATCACACCACTCGTGATTGGACTTGTAGTCGCGACAGTGTTATTCCTAATCCAACGCAGGCCACTGGACACATTGGCAAAACTGACAATCGGCACCACCACCATCATCGCCGCAGTGATCATCATGATCGCAGTGGATACCCGCCACCTTCAGGACGAAAGGGCCAACGTAAGACCCCTCGGACAGACGATCAGCGCAGCACTACCCGGTGACGCACACTTGGCGGTTTTCAAACCAGGCCCGCAACCCTTCCTCTTCTACGTCACCCAGGACTACACCATCGCAGACCGACCCAGCCAGATCCCCGCAGACACCGTCTACCTGCTCTTGCAAAGCAATCACCGCGAGCGCGTATTCCAACGCAATACACTCACTGCCGCCGGGGAACCGACCCTAGTAACCGAAGTCACCGCCCGCGACGGCAAACATTACCAGTTGCTAAAACTGGCGCGGTGATTTTGCAATGTCCCATCCGAGACCGGGCGCTCACTATTTGAGAAACCATCGCAGGCTCTTTGGATAGCGACTGTCATCCTGAAGATTTCGATCGACGGTCACTCTCCAGAAACAGACTCGCCCCACCGCCAATCTGGCTCCCGCGTCGGCTCGCTGCTGCTCTGATGCAAGCGGTGAAGTGAGAATGGATTTCGCGTGCCTGATACTCTGCCATTCGAGCGCCACAAACAGACACGGAACCGCAGATAACGTCACCACCAGCCCCTGCTTTCGCCATCGATCAGGCAATGCAAGGCCGGACAACAGCGCAAATCCGATTGCCCAGCTCGCGGATCGCCCGAAGTCAACCCAGAACGGCAACATCGGTCCGTTGGAAAAATTCAATGCATCCATATGATACCAAGGATCGGAGACCAGCCACATACGCGCCGATTTTGACGATTGTGCCGAGAGTGCGATTGATCGAGCCCTGGCAATCAGTTGATTAATCTCAATCTGAAGCGATTCGCCGACTTCTTCAGGCCTTGTATTAAAAGCTGCGACCCACAATCGGTACGGGCGAAAAATGCCCTCTTCATGCTCCTTCCAAGTCATCCCGGCGCAAGCCAAGCCATCTGACAGGGAAGAATCTGAGCAAACGCATAAGTGGACAAGTAGGCTCCCATTACTAAGAGGACTGCTGTAGTTTCCCAAAATCGATCAAGGAAGACTCCATACAGAATTCCCTCTCGATGAAAGATCGGCCCGCTTTCCACTATCTGGCGCCAAAACATCGGCGCAACCCAACTCAACACATGTCCACAGATCACCGCTGCCAGCACGATCGTGAATCCAGCGTAAAACCAGGTTCCAGTCACAGCGTTTCGGTGAGCCTCATCAATCCAGACCTCCTCTGTCCGCATTCGCCTGCTCATCGCAATTCCTGCCACAGTCGCGACCCAGCTGGAGCAAATCATCAGCTCAGTCCCCCACCTCAAGACGGGAAACGCAAAGAACACAAGGATCCATAGCGTCGCCAGCCATGCCACCTGATTGCCGTAGGCACCAAGCAGGGCTGCAATTGCACTTTTTTCATGCTTTCGTTCCGTAGAGGATGCCGAGGTCATGCCAAATGAGGATGAGCGATGGGTTCCGGGTTAAGTTGGAATTGGCCAGGAACCTTCCTTCACACAAACCCGACAAGCTTCCCGTCGAACTCCGGCATGAGCACCTCCAGCGGGGTGCGGCACTGGCGCACGGCAATCGCAACCAGCCAGACAAGGACGCCCAGGAAACACAGAGTATTCTGCCAGGAAAACAGGCCCCAGACGATTGAAGATTCGAACCCTGCCGAAGACATTGGCCACATATAGGCATCCATGAATGAAACGGCCAACGAGCAGGAAGTCTTAGTTCTGATCAAATGCAATGCGTCGAAGCAATTGAAGATTCCCGGTTGCCCTATCCCATTCACAAACGTATCGAAATCCTGATGACTCCCAGAAAACACAGCGCCCTCGTGATCATCGGCCACGGCTCCACCCTGAATCCGGATAGCAGTGACCCGACCTACCAGCACGCGGACACGATCCGCTCCCGTGGCATTTTCGCCGAAGTCGCTTGCGCATTCTGGAAGGAAGAACCAAGCATGCGCGAGGTTCTGCACATGCTGGATTCTGAGGTTGTCTACGTGGTGCCCAATTTCATCAGTGAGGGCTACTTCACCCGCGAAGTCATCCTGCGGGAGCTGCAACTGGATGGACCAGTGACGCAGCGGGACGGCAAAACCATCCGCTACTGCGATCCTGTTGGCATTCACCCGTCAATGACCCGCCTCTTGCTCAACAGGGCCAATGAGGTCGCACCGGACGCCCCTCGTTCCGAATCAACGCTCATCGTCGTCGGGCACGGCACTACTTTGAACGAGCAATCCACGAAGGCGATTAAAGATCAGGTGAAACTGATTCAGCAGGAAATCGAAGGCTTCGCCCAGGTGATTGACACCTACATGGAAGAGCCGCCGCTCATCTCGGACTGGTATACGCTCAGCACGCAGCCGAATGTCATTGTCGTGCCCTTTTTCATCGCCGACGGGCTTCACAGCTATCAGGACATTCCGGTGATGCTTGGACTGGAGAAAGAGCCGACCGAAGCAGCGAGCGCACGCTCCATTTTCCGCCAGAACCCAAACCGCCTGCACGGTAAATCGCTCTACTACAGCAGCGCCATCGGTACAGAGCCGATGCTGGCAGACGTCATCCTCGACCAGGTGGCCGCATTCGATACACTTCATGGCGAGACTGCAGGAAATTCCCAACCGTGACACTTTCCCCTATCTAAAATGCCCACATCGATCATCGATTCTCTCGCAGCCTGGCTGAAGCCGGGAACCGTGCGCCGCATAGGCGAAGTCAACATCTGGAAGACCACATCCGGCTATCGCGTGTGCCACACTGCAGACTTGGTACGATTCGGCCCAGATTCAGGTGCCGATGCGCTCCCCACTCACACGCTCCCCATCGATGCCCGGCAACTGGCCAAACTGGATGCAGAACGAAAATTTCGACCGCTCAAGTCCGCTCCAAACCTCTCTGGCGACTGGCTACTTGAGCTGCCCAGCATAGAGGCGGTGCGGGAAGCGCTGGACTATTTCTACCCAGCGGGCATTGCGCTGTGGCTACGATGGGCCAACGGGAAAATCGCTCCCATGCATCTTCGGCAGACTCTCAATCGCCAGACTGGAATGTATCGCGTCACAGGGCTCATCCGAGATGAAGAGGCAACGGCGCTGGTGCAGGAGGCCTGCGCACCGGAAAACTGCAGGCGCAAGATCCTCTGGGAAATTTCTGAAGACCTGCCAGTTCCTCTTGTTCGCGAAAAGCGCCTGGAGGCCTCGCCTGCCCCCGGCGTTGAACTGCCGGAAAATGTTCCCCTGCTCTGTTGTGAAGCGTGCAACATCCTCGTCGCCGCCGCGCGAGCGGTCGTCAAGAAACGTATGGCGGACGAAGCTGCGGCTTCTTGATCGCTCCGTAGGCCTCCACTCCGTGACGAATCGAAGCCGTGGCTGGCGGCTGAAAGTCACTGCTGCGTCGCCGCGAAAAATGAGCTTTTCCGCTTTCTTTCCCCGACTGGAAGCCGTTGACTAGGATACCACTCTCATGGCGTTTTTTCCTGATTCAGCACTAGCGTATCTCACCCGGGCTCATGCTCAGGGGCGGCTGGCCCATGCGTATCTGATCACCAGCCTGGAAAACTCCGTTCGCGAAAATTTTGCCGTTCGCCTTCTGCAGACGGTGAATCAAAGCGATCGCAAGACTCTGGAAGACTTCCAGAACGAAGGCGTTCGCCTCGTTGCTCCAGAATCGAAATCGCGGGCGATCACGGTAGACCAAATGCGCGACTTGGAACGGTCGCTCTACCTCGGCGGAGTCGAGCGCGGCAAAGTGAAAGCTGGCGTGGTCATCGATGCCGATCGCATGGCCACGGCAGCCGTGAACTCGTTCCTGAAGACACTGGAAGAGCCGCCGGACGGCTGCCTGCTGCTGCTGCTCACACGTTTTCCAGAGCAATTGCTGGACACCGTGCGCTCACGCTGCATCAGCGTAGCCCTGGCTCCCGAACCTGGAACGACTAGGCAGTTTACCGCTGCACAACGCGGCCTCGTCGAGGCATTGGCGGCCCATTTTTCTGGAGAACTAACCATAGGACGAGCGCTCTCGCTCATGAAGCAATTCGCAGCCCTGCTGGCTGCTGTGAAAGCGGAAATCTCCGACGAGATGGACAAGGAAGCGAAGGCTGAGACCGTCCGCTACAAGCAAACTACGGACGGTGACTGGCTAAAAACCCGGGAGGCCCACTTCAAAGCGCTGACCGAGGCCCGCTACCTTCAGCAACGCGATCAACAACTCGAAATCCTCCTGCTGTGGCTGGGCGATATGCTTCGCCTGCAGGCAGGATGGCCCAAGATCGACTTGCCGGACCACCGAACCGCACTCACTGCAGCTGCCCAGCGAATCACTTCCAGCGAACTTCACAAACGCCTGGAAGCGGCAGATAAACTCCGCCAGAACCTGCAAACGAACGTCAATGAATCGTTGGCTCTGGAAGTTGCGTTCCTCGATGCATTTGGTCCGCAGCGGGCCAGCTAGCATAAATCCCAGCCCGCAGCCAGGCAAGCGGCCTGCATTTCCGAACAGGCCTACGCCCCGTTCTTGTTGCGTACCATTTGCACGATCCCCCAGATCAGCATCAAGCCGCCTACAACAGCAAGTGCGGGACTACTATTCGTCCCGATCAATACCATTTTGCCCGACAGACCTCCCACTACAAACACAAGGCCAATGATGATGTTCCACATAGGGTGAAGTTTAGTTGAAACTTTTTACTCAAGTGCAACCCGGCGAGGCAAAATGCCTACAACTCGCTCGAATCATCCCTGCCTTTGAGCCGAATGAGCTTCTTTTTTATCGTTTCCAGTTCGGTAGTCATGGCGTGCAGGCTTTTGAGGCAGTCGCTCTGGACATCCTCGTCTGCCAGCCCGGGCAACGCCGGATGTATTTTCATGAACTGCAATGCGATCTGCTTGCAGGCTTCCTCTATTCTGCCGATAGCAGCGTCGCGTTCCATCGCAGTTTGAGAATCGCGGGCGTCCTAGTTGGCGTTCGAAAGTAAGGATGTTGAGCCAGTGATGGGCTGTCCACCAGGATCGACGACTTTCACGGTGACAAAGAAGATCAGCGCACGCCTGCGTTGATCCGTCACCTTGCTTCGGAACATCGAACCCAGGAAAGGCAGATCACCAAAGATCGGAGTCTTATCGTTGATCGTGCTCACTTCGTCACTGACCAAACCACCGATCACCACGGTATTGTTGTTCCAGATGGAAACCGTCGTGCTCAGCTGAACCACCCTGAAGATCGGTTGAGGAATCCTGTTCTCAGTCAGAACAATGGTCTCGCCGCCTTCCACCGTCGTGATGGGAGATCCGTAGTTCACGAATCCTTCGAATTCCACAACAGCTGGAGCCAGATTCAATTCAACGGACGTTCCGTCCTGACTGATCACTGGCTCGACCTCGAACGTGGTTCCGACATTGCGTGTTTCGAATGCAGTTGGCGTAGTTGGCGTTACCGGGAAAGATCCACCACCAGCGGCAGCACCTCCGAATTCCTGTGGGATTTCTGGCGGATCGAACTCAGTCGGGTAGATGAATTCTCGAACCAGCAAGATACTGGCACGCTCACCACTGCGAACGACCACCGATGGTGATGACGCGAGGTCTACCCCCTTTTTCTGTGACAGCGCCCGCAGCACCGTCTGGAACTGAGGATCCGTAAAAACCCCTGAAACACCGATAACAGCTGGCGATTTCTGACTTCCGCCGCTGGACGCACCCTCCAGAAGGCTATCGATCGTTACCTGCTCACGCAGACTGTTGGATGAACGAAGACCAGCTGTCAGCGGATTGGTTCCGACGGGAACGGCGACCTGGCTACCTGCTCCCGGAAACACCAGTGGGAAATCTGAGCCCAGACCTTGTTCTCCCACAAATTGGTTGCCCACCGTTCCACCAGCGCCAAAAACACGGTCACTTCCGCCGAGATTAAAACCACCCACCAAGGTATCCATACCAAGCTCGTTCAGCGTCTCCATGGTTGTCTGGATCATCTTCAGCTCGACCACCACCTGCCGCGGAACGGACGAAGCCGCGCGATTCACGATTTCCTCGATCAGACCAATGTTAGTCGCCGTATTCCTGGCAATAAGTGAACTGCTCGACGGATTGAAGAACACTGAGGCTCCGTCGGGAAAGCCAACTCCGTTTTGACGAAGAAAGTCAGCGACATCCATCCTCGTGTGCAACTCAGAGCCGCCACCGGTACTCCCCTCTGCGAAAGGATCATCATTTGCTCCTGTGTCCGCGACAACTGCGGTCTTGAGAAAATCGGGCGGAACTCGGAACGTGCGGGTGATCAGGGAAACTTCATCGCTTGAATGCGAACGAAACTCGACGGCGTACTCCTCGATGGAATAGCTCGTCCCCGTCTGATCTGCGATCAATTCGATCAGGTCGAGCAGGCGGATGTTCGAAAGCGAAAGGGTAACTGTGCGATCGACATCTCCGCCCTTGAGCAGGAAATTGATTCCCCTCAACTCGGGGTCTGGCTCCAGATTATCCATCGACTTGGTTTTTGCGCCGAGGAACAGGATCACTTCACGTAAACTGAGATCGAGGAATTCGATACGGGGAAACACGATCGATTTCAGCTTCTCAAGAATGGCAACGGATCCACCCTCCAGTCCTCCGCCGATGTCCTGACTTCCAAATTGGCTGCTGAGATCGTCCGGCACTTTCACCTGCCACTCCTCATCCACTTTGCGAAGCATGTCTGATCGCATGTGGTCACGGCTGGAACGCAGCGCGTCGATCGCAAGGCGATCGACTTTTTCAAGTCCGCTACGCGCTGCGGTATTGTATTTATCGATGAGCAATACCTTGTTGAAGCTTTCACGCGCAGCGTCATAACTGGCCAGCTCGATCAAGTCATAACCATTGCGCAACAGCCCGTTCACCCGGTCGACGTCGGTGAGCAGTTCCGCACTGAAAGCCGGATTCTCTGGATCAGCGTTCTGCAGCATTGCCTTCAACTTCGCTGCATCACGATTCATAGGCTCGACACCCAGCACATCATCAGCAAGCGCCTCCGCTTCGGAGAATTGCTTCGATTGCATTTTCTGCTGAGCAAGCGCCAGCGTTGTCTCGCTGTACTGGGACAGGGAGTGCAGCTTCAACTGACGGGCAGAAAGAGCATCATCAGGCAGCACTTCAAAGGCTTCGGCATATTGCTTCCGCGCAGCTTCGTTGTCACCAGCTTCACGCAGCTTATCACCTTGATGAATCTTCTCGGATGCTTCCGCCAGTTGCGCACGACGCATCGCGACTGGATCATCAGAAAGGGCTCCCTTGCCGGCTTGAGCGGATACGTGCGGCACGCTTGCAGTCAGCAGAAGGAATCCCAAACAAAGGGATCCCGCACTGGTGCGGCGCGAGCCGAGAAACGGTTGGTATGGATGCTTTCCCAAAATGAATGGTTCAGTAGTAGGTTTATCGAGACTGAAAGTGGCTTACCTAAAGAGAAAATTACGCGGTTGTAACGCGCAAAATGCGGAAAAAATTAACCCTTTCTTCGGAAAATGATCCCCCAAAGATTTCAGGTCTGGTGTATTTCATTCAATCAATTGATTATTAGGACATTAAGAATATCGCCAAAGATCAACTGTGTAGCCACTGTTTGGGTAATTTGCAACTCTTTGACAGTGAAATGATCCCGAAGCGGTCGTCCGAGCGATTTACTGCTAATTGTGGAATAATTGAGGAATCGTTACCTTTCTGGCAGCTATCATTTCACGGCTTCACGTAATGAGAACCTTCCGGCGCCTGCGCATATCGGCTCTGTCGGAGTCCCACCAGCAGGCGTTCGATTTCCCCTAAATCCGGCGATTCCGGCAATGGAGAGGCGTCAAATGAGGCGTCGACCATGCCCGTGAGCGCCTCGGCCCGCTGCAAAAGTTCCTCGTAGCTCATCTCGCCGCGACGGATCTTGAGCAACTCTTCGCGGTTCGGGCGGCGCACTTGAATGGTCTGCTCGGTGGCGATTTCGACGGCGACTTCGAGCAAACGAATCGTGTGCATCATGTTTTTCGAATCGTAGGCCTGGCCGTGCGCCTGGTTGGTCGCATAGCGGTCTTCGTTCCGATTCTTCACCCAGTCCCAGTAGGCGGCATATTCCTTGCAGTACTTTTTGAATCCATCTTTGTTGAATGCCATCCACCCGATCGGCTCAGCCTCGGCAGGCACGCTGCTGCAGCGCACCTCCGTGGCATCTTCGTGCGAAAAAATACCACGGAAGTCGAGATCACTTGAGTGATACAGGCCAAAAACATCGCGCATGTGCGGCACTCTGACCAAGCCACAATTCTCCTGCGCCAGTCCCCTTTCATCCAGCCATCCAGCAAGCGGCACCGATCCCTGGCCCGCGAGGACATGACAAAAGTCGATTGCCCCTTTTCTCTCGGGTGGCATGGGATTGACAATCTTCTTGTTCAAGCCCCGGGCCTTGCGCACTTGCGACACAGCATAGCCTGCGAAGGTATGGCGGCACAATTTCGACAGAAACATGCCCGGCTCTATGCGGTCGAACAGCGGATGGCGCAGCAGCACGCAGTCGTCAGGCATGTAGAGCAGTTCCATGACGTTAGGATTGTTCTTGCTGAGCAGCTCGATGAATCGGCCAAGCTCGTAGTAGGTGGTGTCATTGGTCTCGTCGCTGACCTGGGTCACTGGGGACAATCCGTAAAACTCATCCGGCGGTGCGATAAATACTCCACGCAAGTCTGTGTCCGATCGCGCTGTTTCAGTCCCATAAGCACGACTGCCACTGATACATTTAAATATCAGCCATCCGCGCTTCTCTACCTCGTCCGGAGTCATCGTCGGATCCGTTTAGCTGCGGAGCTTGCCCTTGTTCAAAAACATATCCTGCAGCGCAGCCTCAATCGCAGATCCACGCAAGTGCCCCCGCAGATAGCGACTGTACGCCTCAATCCGTTCCAGCTGCAGCTTCTCGAATTTCTTGTCAGAGATATGGTGCTTCCACAACATATAGTCCAGGTAGTGCGTAGTAACGTACTTGTGACAGATCTGCATCAACTGCCCCTCCAAAGTCCGGGCCACCTGCGGACGCACGTGATTCAAAATACAGTCGACCAGACGAGGATCCAGCGGCCCGTACTGCTCGCCAAAAAACTGCTCGACCATCTGGATCGAGTGCCGCGGCTTCTCACGCGAACTATGGACGACCCCTACTTCCTGCAGATATGCAGAGGCGCGGAGGACATCGAGATTTTCGGTATCAGCCGTGGCAATGACCGCTGCTTCGATCTGCTCACAAAGACGGTGTCGGATCACCTGACCGGTACCCGACAGCGCCTTGAAGCAGCTGAAAGCAAACCTTCTTGCATCCTCGACGGGTGGAACATTCTCTGCCATGGTTAAAAAGTCGCACAAGATCGCCCCTCGGAAGCGATCAGCAAGGAATAGATTGCACGTAAGGACTCCTCTGGAATGGTGGGAGCAGGGACTCCCATCCACTGTATCGACACTAAAAACGCTGCCGTATTTCCAGTCGACATCCAGCCATCCTCTCAATTTTCGGGGACAACATTCTCACACCCGGGCGTTCCTCGACTGGCTTCTTTTGCCTCGCCGTGCCCGCTTCCCGTCGCTACTCTCACAGGCATGAGTGAACATCCACACGCAAGCCGGCGCACTTTCTTAAGGAACTCCACCACCGCCCTCGCAGGCTGTGCGATGGCAAAAATGGCGACTGCAGAAATTGCATTGAATGCCGATGCCATCGAGCCAGTCATCGATATTCACCAGCACACGAACTATTCCGGTCGGACAGATGCGCAGATGCTGGCTCATCAAAAAAAGATGGGGATCACCCGAACGATTCTGCTGCCAGCAGGCATTCCCGTTGAACTGGCGACCACCCATAACGGCCAATCCAACGGCCTCGCTGCCCGCATCTGGGGCAACAGCTCGGCGTACCGGCTGGTGCGCGCATTCCCGGACGTCTACAGTTACTTCGCGAACGAGGTTCCGGATGTCCCCGGAGCCGTAAAAGAAATCGAGAAGCACCTGAACCTCGGTGCAATCGGCATCGGCGAACAGAAATTCAACATCGAGATCGATGCCAAACCGATGCACGAAATCTTCGCCCTCGCCCAGGCATACCGGGTACCGGTGCTGATCCACTTTCAACATGGCATGTACAACCACGGACTCGACCGTTTTCACAAGATTCTTGAGAAGTATCCAGATGTGAGCTTCATCGGCCATGCTCAGACGTGGTGGGGAAACATCGACAAGAATCATGTTCAAACCGAGCTGTATCCGAAAACCCCGGTCACACCGGGAGGCATCAGCGATCGATTGCTTGCGGATTACCCCAACATGTTCGGTGATCTGTCTGCCGGCTCAGGACTGAATGCACTGACTCGTGACGAGGAACATGCCGCAGCATTCATCGAGCGCCATCAGGACAAGCTCTTCTACGGCAGCGATTGCAACGACGCCGTGGGAACGGGTGATGCCTGCTCAGGAGCAGGCGCACTGGCAGCCGTCCGCCGCCTCGCAAGCTCGCACGAAGTCGAACGGAAAGTGCTTTTTGAAAACGCCAGACGCGTCATCTTCCGCGACAAGATTTAGTCATCGACGCTTCTAATAAACCATCAAAAAGACCGTGCAATATAGCGCCAGCGGAGAAACAGGGAACATATTGATGTGATAGTTGTGTCGAAAATTCGAAGTTCGTTATTGCTGTTGCACGGTAGGCAATTCTGGGGTGTCGTCGCGTGTGTCATTATCCTTGCGCTACCATTCTCAATAATCTTGTTCACGGGAGCTAAAATTCGAGCGTTTGACAGCAAAACATCTAGACTAGACTAGACTAAAGCTCGGTGATCCAATGGCAGCGGTGATTGCAGAGCTGGGGCAGCCGGATCTCGTGGGAGATTCCAGTCGCTATAAGAATCTGATTCTTTTGGATGACAAGGTTTTGCGGCGTGATGAGTATGACAAGATGTTAGCATATCAGGTGAGGCATTTTTTTTGTCCCTATAACATGGGTAGTCGCATTTGACTCGGATGAGCGATTGGTGGGGGTCACTCGAATCGACTGATTGCAAGCTATCTGTTCGCGTCAATGGGAATAGGGAACCGCCAGCCACTTGAACGGGCTCCGAGCATCCCCACGACGCAGCGGCACCATAGGAAGATGTCAAGCCTCCCCCACCGATTACGACTACGGCTCACGCATCACCGCCACGCGAAGATAAGCGCCCTGCAGGGCATCCACTGGTTCGACCAGCAAGACGTTCAGTTGCTCACGCCCGCTTCCTGCCATGGTATCGATCGGGCCTCGTTTGAACATGAGTGGTCGGATCACACCTCGCTCCCAGTGCTTGAGATCGATGGAACTTTCGACGGCATACTCGAATCCTCCAGCCCGCCAGACACCGCTGCCCACTTGTGCTCCGTTCACTGGCACGGTGAAGCTGACGCCAGCCCGAGTGAATCCATCGATGGTCTCGACCACTGCAATCGGCAGGCTCGTCTGATCGGGATGATTCGGATCAGAACCGAATGCCTCTTCGAGCAGATCCGCCACTCCATCGTCATCCCGGTCATTCAATTTCTCAAGACACTGAACATAAAGATTCCAGTTCGGCTGCTCGTTGGATCGAAGCTCCGGTGAATTCGCAGTATCGAACCTGCTGTAGACCAGCGAACCGCCATCGGGCGACCAGTCGGGTTGAGTTTCATCGATATCTTCAGTCATCGTAACATTCCACACCTCGCCGGTTGCCAGCGCCAACACATAGATGTCGCCGGGCATTCCCGCGCTATCCGAGCTGGCGAATGCAACGTGCCGACCATCCGGTGATACACTCGGATATCGGCTCACTTCGCCCGCCCCCATTCCCGAAGTGATCAACACTTCAGGTTCATCCCCTCCACCAGTCGAGAGCCGCAAAAGGTCGTGCCCGCCATGATCATTCACCGCCTCTGACAAAACAACAAAATCACCATCCGGCGACAGCGCGGCGCTGTGCAACACGCTGCGGTTTGCCGAGCCCGGATAGTCGCGCAGGACGGCTCCGATCTCCGACGCCACCTGCCCTCTAAGAATCGGAATCCCCGCAGTGCGAAGGGTCGATCGCACGCCGTCCCAGTCTTTCCACAGCGCCGTCAAGCCGTCCCGTGACACAACAAAAAATCCACCGATCGAAGTGAATTTCAGCAGCCTTGAGAACTCAGCACTGTCTTCGCTTTCATCGGCCAATTCCCTTTCCCCAGGCTCACGCGCGGTATCGAAAACCAGCACCTCATGCACATTGACGGATTCCGTAGTCACCAGTCCACCACTGCTCCCCAGCCAGGACAACAAATTCGCCACGAGGCCGCCGCCATTCGATGAAATGCCGGTGGCCAGCAGCCGTTCCCGCGTGCGATCATCCGCGATTCCCCCAATGTCACGGCCAAAGTCCCGATTGGTAGCAAAGGCAATCGTTCCACCAGCGGGATTCCAGGCAGGAACAGTTTCATCATCATAGTCAAAAGTAAGCCGCCTGGGCACGCATCCATCGAGGGCCGACTC
This sequence comes from Verrucomicrobiia bacterium, assembly GCA_020439995.1. Taxonomy (GTDB): domain Bacteria; phylum Verrucomicrobiota; class Verrucomicrobiia; order Verrucomicrobiales; family DEV007; genus JAGROY01. Next base: position 2,388 of record JAGROY010000202.1, on the reverse strand, counting down.
TGCAGTTAGCTTCCCGCGCAGCACCGCCGACACGCCCTGCCCTTCAAGGGCGAAGAAACGGTCCACCTCAGTAAATCCTCCAGCAGTGACGGCTTCGAACCATAGTCGCAAATGATACCCCCTCCCCTGCACCATGATCTCTGCATCCGAAAAAGGATTCGGCAGCCGCACGATGTCAGCATTCTGAAATGCGTTGCCTCCGTTCACTGTGGATTGCAACTCTAACGGAAACTCAAACGTGAACGCCTCGTCCTCCCCTCCCGTGTCGAGCGTCACCGTGAAGAACACCTTGTCGGCTGTAGTCCCGTTCGCCGTAGTCCCGTTGAAATAGGTCAACGTTCCCAGATCAAACTCCATTTCGACTCCGCCTGTATATTCGCCCGCACGGAACTCCAGACTGTTCGCGAACGGAGTTCCGGTCGCCTCCCCCCAGCCAAATGTTGCCGTCCCCACCCCTGTCACAACCATTCCGCCCCCGCCCTGGGGATTTTGAAAAACCGCGGAGACACCCCCTGAAGGATTCGCCGAACTGATCGCCCCTACCGCATCGATGGCCACCGCGGTGCCGTCCCCGGCGATGTCGACCATTTCGACAAATCGAAACCGGTCATCTCGTCCATAGCCAAACGCCTCCAGATCGATACCACTGTCTCCAGCCTGCAACGTCCCGAGAGGCTCCCACAAAATTCCATCGCGGCTCACGGCAACGACCAACGGAGCTGGCGGTTCTTCCAGAGTAATGATTCCCAAATCCGGCTTTTCATCACCACCCGGAACGAGCACATTGTCGACAAACTGCACTACCAGTCGCCCCCCATCTCCCAGTTCAAACGCCAACTCATCAGGCACCCCCAGCGCTTCAGCCCCGCTCGGATCCCCATCGCTTTCCACCAGTACGACACGATCGGCAAATGACGCGGCACCCGCAGGAAATTCGACCTCGTCGGCAGCGGCACGGATGACAGGGATTGCCAGCAACAGGCAAATCAGACACGTAACCGTGCCTGGCGGTATTGCCCATTGCATCACTTTCATCCGGGGCAGGCTACCACAGCCACGAAAAAATGTATAGCCAGACGGCCGGAGCTCAGTGAAATTCACCCATGCAGATTTTCCAGGATATCAAGAGCCGCCGCCTGCTCATCGTGAAAGGCGCATTAATGCTTCTTTGCGGAATCCTCGCAGCCTGCCTGCTGCTAGCCCTCCATCCCGATTGGATCACAGCCCTCCTCCTGGCCGCAGCGATCTTTGGCTTCTGCCGGTTCTACTATTTCGCCTTCTACGTCATCGAACACTACGTCGATCCCAACTACAAATTCTCCGGCCTGCACTCGGCGCTCCATTATCTGCTTTCGAAACAGGACGGAAAGTAGCTCGTGCTTTAGCTTGAGTTCCAGACAGAGCTAAAGCTCGTACCACTTTCTACTAATTGAGCCAGGGCCGGGCCTGTTTGATGGCTAGTTCATGCTCCGCAGTGATCTTGAACTCGATCTCGATGGCAAAGTTCTTGTCTCCATCGTAGAGCAACTTGAAGTGCACATGAATCTGCTCAAGCTTGTTGGCCAGATTCCTGGCATGGAGGGAATTGAGGACACGATCCCGACCACCGTCGAGGTTTGAATAGCTGAGATAGACTGGAAGATTTGAAGTCGAAACGAGACTTTGCTCAGGTATCGCCTGCCCCTCTGGGTTGGTCACAAGGTTCTCACCGAACTGTGCGTTCACGTAGTAGATCCCCGCGCTGGGCTCGTCCTCCGCTCCGAACAGGATGTTCTTTGATACCGCTACGCCGTTGGCGTCCTCGTCTTCAAAGTTCCGGTGCAGCAGAACCCCCATTGCGGCAGCGAAATGATCAATGCGATAGAATTCCCTTTCGTCGAACGCCCGCAAGTTCCAAAGGCTAGCGTAGACCTGCCGGATCGACTTTGACAGGTGCCCCTCTTCTGGCTGGTGATGCGTGTAGGAATCGTAGAGGCCCGCACCGTTGAAATTCGGCAGATCCTCGTTGTTGGTGCTCGACCGACAGCGGATCGAGTCGCCGCTGAACTGGCTCTGCACTTCTGCCAGTGCATCCAGCATCCACTGCGGCATGTCGCCTTTCCGAATGGCTTTCCTGAACGCATCAAGCTCAACATCCCTGACATCGACACTTTCGATAAATGACGGCTCTGCCATCATCTCCGCCGCCGCTGCGTAGAAGCCATTGTGCTTCATAAATGCATCGTAGAAATAGAACGGAATGGCGAACCCGTCCGGCACCACAGTCGACATCCCGGAAATCTTCCGCATCTCCGCCAGATTCGCCGACTTCACTCCGAATCCTTTCGCAGAGTCGAAGCCTATTTCGGCAAGAGGCGCGATTTCGGTGAATGTTAGATCCCGAGGCGG
>JAGROY010000201.1 GCA_020439995.1 Verrucomicrobiia bacterium | reverse complement strand
TTCTTACCTTTGAAATATTCAAATCTGCAAATGAAAGCATTCACAAAATCCCTTCTTTCAGCCTCCGTTGCTATTGGCCTCGTCGCCAATGCCGAAGCGGCCACGATCATTGGTGCTGGCACTGGCATTCTCACTTTGGGCGGGGCTGATGTTCAGGTGGATACGCCCAGTGACGGCACTACTGATCAGAGCCGTCAGAACTTGGATGACACGTTTACTGCTACTCTCGCTGCAGGCGTTTACTCGATCACTAGTTTTTCTTATCAGGCCGGTCAGACTGGAAGTGTCATTCCTTACCTTGCGAAGCTGACTGCTGCGGATACCTACGAGATTCTGGGAGTAGGCGATCAGATCGATGTTACGACGCTTGATGCAGATGTCACTGTTCCTTTTGGCGGCTCCAACCAGTTCACACTCAGTGAGTCAACCGTTGTTTATGCGGGAATCGTGAATCCGACTGGAGCAGGAGCCCAGAATCCGATCAAAACCAACCTCGCCAGTGGTGCGACCGTTGATCACGACAATAATGCCGACGGCCTCATCAGCCAGGCTGCCGTGGGCGGAACTGTCGATGGTTTTGGCCACGCGAACCTCGGTCGTTCTTATGCTTTCTCCGTTGCGGTAGACGCAGTTCCAGAGCCTTCCTCAGCGCTTCTGTCTCTGTTGGGAGTTGCGGTCATCGGACTGCGCCGTCGTCGTCAGTAGACAATACTTCTTATAGAAGTCGATTTTTCAATGCCTGTCCGCGCTTGTCGTGGTCAGGCATTTTTTTGTTGTAAGCTTGATTCAGCGCGCCCCCCACCGCTGCTGCCATTGCTTGAATCGAGCGTGCGGTCGGTGTTGTCTATTGTCGCTAAGGAAAAGGATTTCCACCCGCGACCGTCTGCCTGCCATTGTGGAGCCGATGCATGAGGCCCATCGCCAAGAGGGATGTGAGAACGTTTCGGGTTGGCGATGACATCGCGTCGGCGGCAAGCTCCGAAATTTCTCCAACTGGGAGCAGAGCCCCAGTGCCGATCCTCTACGGTTTTTCTTGGCTGACAGGTTTGTTTTTGTTGTAAATTGCTCAAGGTGAGTATTTTAGGTATCTATCGGATAAACTTTGGTGAGAACGTTGACAACCTTGAGGTTCGGCGTATGATGCCATCTCTTCGGAGAAACAAGCGCCCGTAGCTCAACTGGATAGAGCACCTGACTACGGATCAGGAGGTTTGGGGTTCGAATCCCTCCGGGCGTGCTTTATTATCAAGGTGTTATGGAGTGGTGGTGTTTTGGTGGGAAAACCCTTTGCCATTCCTTTGCCACTTTTGGCAGCGTCCAAGTGGTCGGAATCTCACCCCGTTGCCATTAACCGCAGCCCCGGTCTTCGTCAAAAAATGGGTTCCGCTGGTTGGTGTATTTGGAGTTTCGCTGTGAATCGTCGGAAGAAAATTCTAGGCCAAAACTGAGCAAAAAGATCAGCAGTGTTGGGCACGTGATCATGGATGTCTTTCTGCGAGGTTCGATGGCAAAGCTTCCGGGATGAACTTTGCGCCAGGGGGATGGCCCCGCGAGAATCCCAGGAATCGGCTTGGAACATGTCGCCACGAGCGATTTCCGATCTCGGAGCGGCCCACCGAGAAAACCTACCGCCACCATCACGCCCTTCAAACGGATTTCCCTGGATGCGGGTTCCGCCGGTACTTGCGGTCGTGGTTCCACCGTTACCATTTGTGAAAACCACAGTTCCTGTGTGGACCACATACAGCGAATCAAAGATTCTGTCATCGTAACTTGCATTGGTACCAGGGTCGCCGTATCCGAGGCAAATGGCACAAACTCCACCTTATTGTCGAAGGTGGATGAGAGTGGGTTGCCCTCAGCATAGTGAAAGGCCTGGGCGTCCCCGCTGTTCACTGCGTTGAAAAGGTCAGTGGAGGTAATCCATAAGGAGTGGGAGCGATGAGGCCTGGGAACGATCGAGATCTTGGTCAGCAAGCTTCAGGACAAACGCCTTAGTTGGAAGGGGCACCAACCGAACAAATGCCTCTCGTTTACCCGAAATGTTGGATATTCGCATCTTCGGAGAGTTTTCAGAATTCGTCGTATTTTTTGTAATTATTCTTGCATTTGATTCTGAATTGTAATAAAATCTGGAATTGAGACTGGTATACGCAAGAGCCGTAAACATCATTGCGAAAATTTGCTGAAATGCGAATTGACCAGACGTGTTCAAACTGATACTTCTTCGTTCCCCCGTTTGCAGGCATGGATCGAGGGCAATTAAAATCAAAATCGTGGTAACTAAAATGGCAGCTGAAAACCTTCGGACGGAAGTCGATAGGCGACTAAGGGCAGTTCGAAATGACGGAGTGCCGATGGAACCGATTCCATTGAGAGAGGGCTCTCATTTGGAAGGGGCCGAGGGCGAGTCCAGTGTGAGGGTTGCCTGCATGCCGCGATGGAAGCGGGTGCTCGACCTGACGTTTGTAGTGGGAACTGCGATGATCTGGTTGCCTGTGTTCGTCATGGGCGCGATTTGGGTAAGAATGGTCTCGGGCGGGCCGATACTGTTTCGCCAAACGCGTATCGGTGTGGGGGAAGTCCCTTTCACCATGTTGAAACTGAGAACGATGCACGCCAATGCACAAACTTCCTCACATGAGAATCACGTTCGCGACTTAATTGCCAGTGACGCAAAAATGACAAAGCTGGACGTGTTGGGCGATTCAAGATTGATCTTTGGTGGGCGCCTTTTGCGAACGCTTTCGATCGATGAGATTCCCCAGTTCTTCAACGTTTTGGGGGGCACGATGTCGGTTGTCGGGCCCCGACCTTGCACAAAGGCGGAGCTGGAGCGCTACCTCCCTCACCAGAAGGAGCGTTTCTCTGTTCACCCAGGGCTCACTGGGCACTGGCAGGTTTTCGGCAAGAACCAGACTACCTTCAGCGAAATGATCAACATGGACATCAAGTACGCCAGAGACATCAGATTGAGCAGAGAACTCCTGATCATCGGACTGACTCCTTTCGCAATCCTTAAGGACTTCGTTCTGACCTTGGAGGCACTTTTCCAGGCCAAGCGGACACGTACCAAATCTCTTGAAACACACAACAAATGAGTACTACTGAATCAACTCCTAACTTTCGCATTGGTGTGATTGGGTGCGGCTACTGGGGGCCCAACCATGTCCGGAACTTTAACGCCGTTTCCGGCTGCACCGTTGGCGCAATTTGCGATACGAACGACATGCGACTTGCTCACATGGCGAAGCTCTATCCAGATGTGGCCATCTTCCGAGACATGAGCACAATGCTCGCAGAAGCGGATCTCGACGCCGTTGTCATTGCATTGCCGGTTCGCCTCCATTACTCTGTGGCCAAGGCATGCCTTGAGGCGGGCAAGCACGTGCTTATTGAAAAGCCGATGGCATCCAGTTCGGCAGAGTGCGAGGAACTCATATCGCTATCCGAGGCGAAGGGCCTGACTTTGATGGTGGGTCACACGTTTCTTTACTCAGAACCGGTGCGGCGGATCGTTGAGATCATCAAACAGGGGGACATCGGGGAGTTGCAGTATATAAACTCCCAGCGGCTCAATCTTGGACTTTTTCAGACTGATATCAATGTAGCGTGGGATCTCGCCCCTCACGATATTTCGATCATCCTCCAAGTGTTCGGAGCTTCTCCGCTTACCGTAAATTGCCAGGGCAATGCCCACATCACCAAAGGGATCGAGGATGTTACCAACATCTCTCTCAGTTTTCCCGATGCTCGGTTCGCGACCGTTCAAAGCAGCTGGCTTGAGCCAAGAAAAGTGCGACAGACCACGTTCGTCGGCTCGAAGCGGATGATCGTTTACGATGATCTGCAACCATTGGAGAAGGTCAGGGTCTACGATGTGAGGGTCGAACGTCCTCCTCATTATGATTCTTTCGCGGAATTCCAGTATTCGTATCACTACGGGGATAGTTATATTCCCCGTCTCAAACATGAAGAGCCTCTGAAGGTACAGTCAGAGCATTTCCTGGACTGCATTCGCACTGGAAACTCACCTATTTCCGATGGTTACCAGGGATTGGAACTCGTCCGGATTCTGGAGTCTTGCTCCCAGTCACTCGGCGAAGGGGGCGGTCCTATTGCATTGGCACCAAGGATTCATCGCAATGTTAACGATGCCGTCGGGTCGCGTGAAAAAAGGAAACCCGCCTAAGGTGTGAATTATAATTATTTTCAATAATTATCAGGTTTTGTTTTCCTTTAGTGCGGATTGAGTTTAGTTTACGGTGAGTAGGTGACTCGTCGCGGTATGCGGCGCTGTCTTTTGAGCATTGGCCTTCTGGGGTCGAGATTTATTAATTTTCTGTGGTTTTGGTAAATTGCCAACCGACCACGGGCGGTAGCTTGTCCGCGTCTGTCACTCTAAATCAATGATCAATACGCCCGAGTTTTCACGAATCAGTGCTGATGTAGTGCTTGGATCAGGAGTGCAGATATTTGGGTTCGTTAACCTCTATGGCTGCAGCGTGGGGGAAGACACACGAATTGGCGCATTTGTTGAAGTGCAAAAGGGAGTGTGCATCGGGGCCCGGTGCAAGATTTCCAGCCACACGTTCATCTGCGAAGGGGTGATGATCGAGGACGCGGTTTTTGTCGGGCACGGAGTGGTTTTCATCAATGATCGGCGACCGCGAGCCACCGTTGGCGGCGATGACGCCGCCCTTCAGACAGAGGCGGACTGGCAATGTGAGCGCACTGTTGTTAAAAGGGGTGCATCGATCGGCTCTGGTGCCACGATCCTGGGAGGAGTGACGATCGGCGAGGGCGCTCTGGTCGGAGCGGGGAGCGTCGTCACCAAAAATGTGCCTGCCCATGCGACTGTGGCGGGGAACCCGGCCCGGCTTCTTGCCTGACGAGACCGGCCCCGTTGCGAAGTAGCGATTATTTTTAGTTTCCATCTGCCCGGTCTAAACCCACCGTCTTTAGACGGTCAGCTTTAGCGATTTTTGGCAAACGAGGCCGGAGTTGGAGAATCTCGTTGCTGGTTTGGAAGTGGCGGGACTGAGGTGAAGTTCGTTGGGTGCGTACTACGAGGAAACGTGAGTCCGCAATGCGGACGGCGGCTTCAGCCGCAACAGGACTTTCAGTCCGCACAGAACCTACCGTCTTTAGACGGTAGTCGTTTAGTTAGAATCCTTTTAAGAAAGCATGAAAGTTCCGTTTCTTGATCTCGAAGCACATCACCGGCCGCACCGCGCCGAATTTCAGGACGCGATGAATCGCGTGATTGATGCGGGAGCTTTTGCTGGCGGATCTTATGTGGCGGCGTTCGAAGAGGAGTTCGCCACCTACTGTGACAGTGCGTATGCTGTCGGAGTGGGCAGCGGCACTGAGGCGCTCTGGATCGCGATGTTGGCCATGGGTGTCGGTCCGGGGGATGAAGTCATTACCTCACCGGCATCGTTTATGGCTACTGCCGAAGCGATCACCTACTGTGGGGCAACGCCTGTCTTCGTCGACATTGACGAAGAAACCTATAACCTTGATCCAAAGCAGTTGGAGAGGGCGCTGACCGCGAAGACCAGGGCGATTGTACCTGTGCACCTCTTCGGCCAGCCTGCCGACATGGCGGCCATTTTGGATTTTGCTCAGGCGAACCGTCTTCTGGTCGTTGAGGACGCCGCCCAGGCCCATGGTGCCGCCTACGGGGGCAGGCGCATTGGGTCATTTGGCGATGCGGCCGGTTTCAGTTTCTACCCTGGGAAGAATCTTGGTGCGTTCGGAGAGGCTGGCGCTGTCACGACTTCGGATGAGGATCTCGCTAAACGCATGCGCATGTTCCGCGATCACGGCCAGGTTGAAAAGTATTACCACGATGTTGTCGGCTGGAATGGGCGCATGGATGGTATTCAGGCTGCTATACTGAGTATTAAATTGCGGTACCTGGATACGTGCAACGCGTTGCGACGTCGCTACGCTCAGGAATATCGCGAGCGCATCAGCGCGATGCCGCACGCCTCGGAAGTCGTTCTTCCTGTGGAAGCGGACGGTGTCGATCACGTTTACCACTTGTTTGCGGTCCGCGTGCCCGAGCGTGACCGCGTGCTCGAGCGGATGAAGGATTTGGGGATCGCATGTGGAATCCACTATCCGATTCCTATCCATTTGCAGCATGCCTACAGTGGGTTGGGCTACGGTCGCGGAGCGTTTCCGATTGCCGAAAAGTGCGCCGAACAATTCCTTTCCCTCCCGATGTTTCCAGAGATGACAACAGAACAGATCGGGGCAGTGGTCGAGGCTTTGAATGAAGGACTCGCCGCAGTGACTGCCGTCTAGCAGCTGTGCTTCGTTTTTTAGGATTGTCAGTAATTTTTAATATTGTTAGTAGACTGATGCCGTTAGTATGATCTCATCTGTAATTGATGAACAGCAGACTGATGATGGCTGTAGTGTCAAAAACGCAATGACTGTCACTGCGGACGCTGTCGATCCTGTTAGCTCGGTTGGCGGCCAGAGGTGGGATGACGCCGTTTCCAGGTTTGTGGGATGCACTCCATTTCATTCGAGTGCCTGGGCTCGGGTGCTTGCGTCCACATACGGGCATGTTCCTCGTTATTCGCTACTGCGGATGGGAGGCGAAGTGGCTGCGTGCATTCCAGTGATGGAGGTATCGAGCAATTGGACGGGCCGACGCGGGGTCAGTCTCCCGTTTTCGGACCTGTGTGGGCCTCTGGTCAAGGCATTCGGCGTATCCAAGGGGGGAGATTTGCGCGAGGCTGTCACGCAGCGTTTTGTAGATCTATCCGCGTATCACCGATGGAAATATTGCGAGATCCGCGGAGGTGATATTGCGATGGAAGGGAAGGTCTCTGCTTCGCCATCCGAAGGCAGCACTTTCGTCGGGCACGTGCTCACTCTGGATGAACCTTATGAGGCAACGGAAAGTCACTTTTCAGGCGCCGCACGGCGGGGCGTTCGCAAGGCGGCTGCGGCTGGTCTACGCGTATCCATCAGTTCTGATTCTTCGTCAAGTCCAGGGCCATACATTCGGCGTTCCCATTCCGCAGCTGTTGAGGCATACTATTACTTGCACCAGCGTACCCGCCGCCGCCACGGTTTGCCGCCCCAGTCCCTTACCTTTTTCCGCCGCGTCATTGCGGAGATGACGAGCAAGGAATCAGGGTTCGTAATGTTGGCGGAAACGCCGTCTGGTGACCCAGTGGCAGGTGCCGTATTCTTTGAGTTCAGAGGATCGGCGGTTTTTAAATTCGGCGCTTCGCTGTCAGACAGCTGGGGGGGGCGGCCAAACAACCTCGTCATGGCGGAAGCAATCCGCTTCCTCACCGAGCGTGGTGTGCGAACACTTCATTTTGGCCGAACAGAACTGGCGAATCAAGGTCTGCGGCGATTCAAGCTAGGCTGGGGGGCTAAAGAAATCCCTTTACCCTATTTCCGCGTTCATCCTTCCTCGAAAAGCCCATCATCACCGATTGCCACCGACGAATCTGTGGGGGTGAGCTCCCGCTCAGCAACGCATTTAAGGTCGCAACACAGTCTCCAGCGATGGGAAATCACGGCAGTGCGTGAAGCTGGCGTATCTTCTGATTTCGGCCTGACGCTCCGCAGGCTGTGCAAGAGCTGCCTGCAGCGATTTCCGCTCTTTGCCCACCGAATCGCAGGGAGATTTATGTATCCCCACCTTGACTGACAATACTGGGCAATCGCTCCCCCGGCCCTTGAGCTACAGCCTGCCTTGTCGCGCAGTGAAGTTCTCTAAAATCGTCTAAAGTCTGCAATGAATCTACATCCTGCATGTCGCCTGGATTTCTTTAATCTATGAGAGGATACCATTGGACCAACGATAGTTTAAGGGGATCGGGAAGACGCGGCGACTCCACTCAATTCAAATCAATTATGAGTGCTTCAAGTTCACGAAACAAAGCAAACAGGCTCCACGGACCAAGTGCCTCTCCGAACGGCGCTTCTTCCAAGGCTGACAGTGGCGACTTCAGTGCCTTCAGTATAAATGAGGCGATTAATTGCTTCTTTCGGCACAAATGGAAGGTAATTATTCTTGGGCTGCTCGGATTGGCGAGTGCGGGCAGTGTGTATTATTTTACCGATGCAACCTACGAAGCGCATGCGAAGCTTCTCGTCCGCTACGTCGTGGAGCGCAGTCCGGTAGATACGGTTGAAAGCAGCGTCTCGACCAATTCGGGGCGCGGAGGCGCTGCGGTGATGAACACCGAGGCCGAAATCCTCACCAGCTATGATATTGCCAAGGAAGTAGCCAGTCTGATCGGTGCCGATAAACTGCTGCCCGGTTCTCAACTCAAGGCAGACTCGCCGGAAGCCCTTGAGGCAGCGGCGGGACTCGTGCATGGCAACACTTCGGTTGAACTCGGAAATGGCAACGTGCTGGGAGTTGCATTTCGACACTCGGTTCCTGACATCACCACTGAAGTTCTGAATAGTTTGATCACCGTTTATTTTAAACGGCATCTGGCGATCCATCGTTCAAGTGATTCGGCTAAGGCGGCAGCCGACCGCTTACTGGACATCACTACCAAACTCCGCAGCGTTGAAGACAGGCTGAGCAGTCTCAAAGATAAGGCCAAGATCCTGTCGGTGGAAGGTTCTGTCGCAACCCTCAGTTCTCAATTGAGTCTGCTGGAAACAGAAGTGCGCGCCGCAGAAGCAGATATCGGAGGACAGCAAGCAGTGGTGAGTGAGTTTGAACAATCCCAACCAGGCGAGCGGGAAGCGTCGGGTAAGAAAGCAGGCAGCGCTTTCACTCAACAGGATGTCGAAGAGTATCAGACATTCGTCGAATTGCTGAAATTCCTTCGGCAACGAAAAATGGGGCTGCTCACCCAATACACGCCGGAAAGTATTATGGTGCAGAATAACGATCGGCAGATCAAGGAAGCGGAAGAGAAGCAGCGCGAACTGGAGCGTCAGTTCCCTGGCATCGCGTCCATGGTTACTTCAACCTCGCCAGCAAGTGGCGCGGGAACCAACGTCCTCGGTGCCAGGGCGTCCCTCGCCGCCGCACTGGCTCGTAAAAAGATTCTTTCCCAACAACTTAGTGATCTTCAAGAACGGGTAGACTCCATGGGACGTACGTTCCGGGAAATCGAGGAACTTGAGCGGGAAAAGGCCGTGGCCATTCAAAATTACCAGTATGTCGCCTCTGCTATCGAGAAGGCCGATGTGGATACTTACCTCGACCCGTCCCGTATGCCGAATATCAGCATTGTTCAAAAACCCGCCGGAATTACGAAGGTGCTGGATGACCGCACTAAGAAACTGGTAGCTGGTCTTGCCGGGGGCGGCTTTGCCTTAGGGATTGCTCTGGCGTTCTTCATCGACTTTCTGATCGATCGTAGCGTGAAGCGCCCGTATGATATCAAAGTCGCTGTGCACGAAGCCCCGATGATGTCAATTCCTGAGTTCTCCGCGCGAAATCAAGTGGTGCACCGACTGTCTGATAGCAAAAATGGCGGTGATACACCATCGCTGCCCGACGGCCGTAGGCCTTCCCCCCAGCCTGAAGGTGAGACTGACAGACGATTGGAATCGCGGCGCCAAAATGCCGAAATTATTGCTCATCCGTTGGAATCAACTGCGACAAAAAGCTCCACGGGAACGGGGGCGGAGATTTCGCCGTGGAGCGCCGAACATTTCATTCGTCCTTACGCAGATGCGATCCGGGATCGTCTCAGTTGTTACTTTGAGGTCAACAAGATGACTCACAAACCGAAGCTCGTGGCCCTGACTGGAGTCGCCGCTGGCGTCGGAACGTCGACGCTCGCCGTCAGCTTGGCCGCTTCGTTCTCCGAGACCGGAGATGGCAACGTTTTGCTGGTGGATATGAACATCGGTCATCCCGAAGTCCAATCCTTCTATCGGGGCAAGCCGGCATCATCTCTGCTCGATGCTCTCGCGAGTGACAATGGGCACATCGCCTTCGAGCAACCAGTCGGCGATAACCTTTATTTGGCGACTACCTCAACGCGGAAAGGCGGTTCACGCAAGTTCTTTGCAAAGAAGCTCTACGAGCTTATCCCTGAATTCAAAAAAAGTGATTTTGATTACATCATTTTCGATATGCCAGCAGTCGGTCCAATCAGTCCGACCGAGGCTATGGCGGCTTTCATGGATAAGGTGCTCCTCGTTGTTGAAGAGGGGAAAACAGACAAAGCCGCGCTAAAGCAGGGCCATGATGCCCTTATTCAAGCTGGAGCCGACGTCTCCGTCCTCCTCAACAAAGCCAAATCCAACGAGCCGAAATGGCTTGAAGGGTAGGTTTCGCCGGAAGGCCTGTAGAAATTTTTTCCTGGTTCCCAATGGGAAGTAAGAAAGCAGAGCGTGGGCCTTCGCCTTCGAACCACACACCAGCGGCGCAGCCAACGCCAGAGAAAACCTTCCCACTCGCGTTCCACGCGAAATTCCCACTCGCGCTCAGCGCGAAAAAATGAGCAGCCGTCTTTATTACAGGATCAAACCGTTGCTTCCGCGCGCCGTGCGAATGGCGCTGCGGAGGCACCATGCAAGACGTATTTTGACCCGCAGCGGCGATGTTTGGCCAATCCTCGAGCGTGCCGGCCGTGAACCGGCGAACTGGCCAGGTTGGCCGGACGGCAAGGAATTTGCCTTTGTCCTCACGCATGATGTCGAATCTGAAGCTGGCTTGCGCCAAGTGCGGAAGCTGGCGGAGTTGGAAATGGAAATGGGATTTCGCTCGTCGTTCAATTTCATTCCAGAGGGCGAATACAAAGTCTCCAAGGAGTTGCGTGAGTGGCTGGTTGACAATGGTTTCGAGGTCGGAGTTCATGACCTGCATCACGACGGTCACCTTTACAGCTCGCGCAAAGCCTTCCGCAAGCACGCCGACCGCATCAACCATTATCTTGAAGAATGGGGGGCGGTTGGCTTCCGGTCTGGGTTCATGTTGCGCCGTCTCGACTGGTTGCACGACCTCAACATCCTCTACGATGCTTCGACCTTTGATACCGACCCGTTCGAGCCGCAACCCGGAGGTGCGGAGACGATCTTTCCATTTACCATATCTGATGGCAATGAACGTCGCTATGTCGAACTACCGTATACTTTGCCGCAGGATTCGTCACTCTTCCTTGTGTTAGGGAATTCGTCGCCGGACATATGGACGCGCAAACTGGCATGGATTCAAGCAAAGGGGGGAATGGCACTGTTGAATGTTCACCCGGACTATATCGATTTCGACGGCACTCAGGGAAAGACCTGCTATGGAGCTGACATCTACCGTCAATTCTTGTCTCGCCTAAGGGCCGACTGTGATGGGCATTGCCACTTTGCGCTTCCGCGTTCTATTGCAAGATGGTATCTTGACTCGGTGTTCTGCGTCTCTGAGCCGTCAGCGAAGGATGTTAGAGAAACAACGGAGACGGGATCCTCCTCGCAGGGATTGCTCTCTCTGCCGTGTCGTGTGGAGCCCAAAGTCCAATCGCTTGTGGGTAAGCGAGTGGGCGTTGTCCTCCTCTCCGATTACCGCAACGACCCGCGACCTCGGCGTGCAGCTGAGGCGTTGGCGAGACTGGGAGCCCGTGTGGATATTGTATCCATACAGGGCCATGCATCCCAATCCCTCAGAGAGACGATCAATGGCGTCAGTGTCCTTCGGGTTCCGATGCGGCGGAACCGTGGTGGCGTCTTAACTTACGCCGTGCACTACTTTGGTTTCCTAGCAGTCGCAGCACTAGTGCTTTGCAAGCGATCCTTTGGTCAGAATTACGACATTGTGCATGTGCACAACATGCCTGATTTCCTGGTTTTCAGCGCGGTAGTGCCAAAGTTGTTAGGAGCCAAAGTGATTCTTGATCTCCACGATCCCATGCCCGAGCTCATGCGCACGATTTTTGGCGTTCGTGAGGAAAGCTTCGGCGTCCGGTGCTTTAAGTGGGCTGAGCGGGTTAGCTTCGCCTATGCGGATGCACTGATAACGGTCAACCACACCTGCAAGAAGATCTTTGCCGGGCGCAGTTGCAGTGCCGACAAGATCTCGGTGATCATGAATTCGCCTGATGAGGAGATCTTTCAGCTGCGATCGCCGAATGCGCGCCCGACCGACCGTGAGCGGTTTATCATCATGTATCATGGATCGCTGGTTGAGCGGAACGGTTTGGGGCTAGCTGTGGAGGCAATGGCTACGGTCAGTGCGTTAGTACCGTCTGCGGAACTGCGAATTTATGGTGCTCCTACGCCCTTTCTGGAGTCTGTGCTGGAGGATGCTCGTCGTCGCAATCTCGGTCATTGCGTAAAGTTTGAAGGGGCCCGCAAGATTGAAGAGATCGTTGGGGAGATCGATCGTTCCGACGTTGGGATCATTCCCAATCTCCGTAGCATCTTCACTGAAATCAACACGCCGACCCGGATCTTCGAGTTCTTGTTTCGAGGCAAACCTGTCATTGCCCCGTTTGCTCCAGGCGTTCTGGAGTACTTCAGCCAGCATGATCTCGTTTGTTTTGAACTCGGAAGCGCTGCGAGTCTCGCTGAGCAAATCTGTTTCGTGTTCAATCACCCGAATCAAATACAAGAGATTACAAAAAGGGGCCAGGAAGTCTGCAAGCGACACCGTTGGAGTGAAGAACAGCAACAATTTGCTGGATTGGTTGAACGGCTGCTTGGAGGCATAAATTCAGCCAGCAGTCCGACGATCGGCGAACCGCTTGAGTTATCCCATGGGCGGTCAATGGCGAATTACGATGGTATTACCGCTTCTGTGAGGGAATCTGTTTGAAGCGATCAACAAAATTTCGGCAACGGATCGGGCTAATGGTTGCTTCCAGCGAGCGGGAAGTTGTTAGGGAATTTTTCGAATTGTTCAAGACTCCATGGGATTTTGCGCAGGACGAGGACTACTATCCCATCGTGATCGCTACCAGTGAGGCGAAGGCTCGTGCTTGCATGGCGTCCGCCAATCCTCCTGAGTTACTGATCCTATTCAGCTCTATGGAGCCTGAGACGGGATACTTGAAGAGCAGTCTGCCTGCGGGGACGAGACTGGTACCGTCTGAAGGGGGCTATCATCGTATTGTCGATACGGATTCACCGAGTCGTCATTTTCCGATCTATGGCGCGATTTGCCGGTTCGAGCCTCAGATCGACGGTGGCAATTCTCTAGAAAAGACACTGGTGCGGCCATTGTTGAAAGAGTCGGTGGAAGGAACTAAGCCGGATAGTGCACGATTAATTGGAGTGGCGATAGATATTGGGGACATTTGCCGTAGGCGCTTGCAGGTCGCTCGGATCGGGTACGATTTGTTCGCCGAAGTAAAATTTCTACTTCAGCAAGGGCAGCCTGCCAGCAATGCTTCAGTGCCTACTTTGGAACACCATATCGATCTCTTGCGCAGTTGGATCACCGCTGCGGGCTTCCCCGTCGTGGAGATCCCCCCGGTGCCGGATGGGCATGCATTCATTGGATGTCTTACGCACGACATGGACCATCCGTTGTTGCGCAACCATCTGTTGGACCACACCATGCTCGGATTCGTTTTTCGATCGATTATCCAGACTCCGCTTGATGTGATAAAGCGGCGTCTCACCCTGCGGGCAGCATGGCGCAACGCAAAAGCGGTGATCCGGCTTCCTCTGGTCTATCTTGGAATCGAGCGTGATCCATGGCTAGCAGGGGTTGACCAATATCGGGAGCGTGAACTCGAGCTTGGCGTGGGAGCCACGTTTTTTGTCATCCCGAAGCGCGCAACTCCCGGAGAATTCGTTCCTGCGGCTACTGCGGCTACTGCACCCCCGGCGATGAGGTCAGCAAAGTATGCGCTGGCCGACGTCACGCCGGTTCTCAACGGTTTATCTATGGCCGGTGCCGAAATTGGAGTTCATGGTATTGATGCGTGGGCTGATTCCGATCTCGCACGTGAGGAAAGAATGCTAGTCACCGCTGTGCTCACGGATTGTGCTCACACGGATTCCTGTTGTTCTCCCGGCGAATTAGGAATCCGAATGCATTGGCTCTACTTTGACGCAGAGCGGTCGCCAGCGATTTTGGAGCAGGGTGGATTCACCTACGACTCCACCATGGGGTATTGCGAAACGGTAGGTTTTCGCGCAGGAACCGCGCAAGCATGGCAGCCGCTTGGATGCCGCGAAATGCTCGAACTACCCATGATCCTGATGGACACAGCGCTTTTCTACAGAGGATACCTCCACTTGACTGAGGCTGAGGCTGCTTCAAAGGTGAAATCAGTGATCGATCAGGTTGAGCGTTGCGGAGGCGCAGTAACAATTAATTGGCACGATCGCAGCCTGGCAGCGGAACGTCATTGGGAGCATACGCACGATCTCCTGATCCATGAGCTTCAGGCACGCCGCGCATGGCTTCCCACAGCCTCGACCGCAGTTGCTTGGTTTCGTCGCCGCCGCGCTGCAATCCTCAATGTCATCGCTGACGAGAATGGCAATCTAAGCATCGAATGTTCCGCAACGTCACACGCGAAGATTCCAGGGCTTCGGATCCGCATCCATCCGCCGACGGCGGTCTCGCTGCGGGACTCGGTAAAAACTCCTGATTCCGCCCAGCAACCGATCGATCTCCCATTTGCAAGTCAAGTGTGGCACCTCCCGTCTCCGATCGCACAACCATTGGAGGGATGTCATGTCTGACGCCATCGCCGAGTTATTCCTTCATCCATTGAGTTATGCCAGATCTTACTAAACCGCTCACCATTGCGCAGTTGGGCTGCGGGTATTGGGGGCCCAACCTGCTCCGCAATTTCTCCGGTCTTCCAGGCTGCCACGTCAAGAACGTTGTTGATTTCGATGCCGACCGGAGGAAATTCGTTGAAACCAACTTCCCGCTCACTAGCGCATTGGATTCGCTAGATCCGGTGTTCGATGATCCGGCGATCGAGGCGATTGTCATCGCGACCCCGGCAGGGAACCATTTCGAACTCGCAAAACGGGCGCTGGAAGCTGGTAAGCATATTTTTGTTGAAAAACCCCTCGCTACTCGAGTCAGCGAGGTCGATGAACTTGAGCGTCTGGCCAACGCGCAGGAACTGGTGGTGATGTCCGGTCACACGTTCATCTATAACAATGCAGTGCGCTATGTGAAGCAATTAATCGACAACGGAGACTTGGGAGAAATTCGCTATATTTACACGCAGCGGCTCAATCTCGGACGTATCCGTTCGGACATCGATGCACTGTGGAACTTTGCCCCGCATGACATCAGCATCATTCAATACTGGTTGGGAGACCCCGAGCCGCTTCAGGTTTTCCGCAATGGGATGGATTTCATGCAGCCAGGGATCGAGGATGTCGTCTTTCTCAATATAACGTATCCGGGAAAAATTATCGCCAACATCCACGTAAGTTGGCTCGATCCGCAGAAGGTGCGCAAGATGATTGTGGTCGGTTCGCGGAAGATGGTTGTTTACGACGACATCGCCGAGGACAAGATCGCCATTTACGACAAAGGCATCGACAGGAAGGCGATCCTTGGGGAGAACATGGATTTCGATTCGCCGCCGCGGCAGGTGCAGTTCAACTACCGCAGTGGAGATATCCTCCTTCCCCAGATCAGATTCACCGAACCACTCCGGATGGAGGCGCAGCACTTCGTCGACTGTATTCGGCGCGGTTCCAAACCCGCCACCGGTATATCGCACACCCGGAACGTGATCCGGATCCTGGAGGAAAGTGGGCGGAAGAAGGAGGACTGAGGACGGAAGACTTAAGACAAGGGCGGAAGCGGAAGGCTGGAAACGGGAAACGACTGAAATTTGGCCCCGGATGGGTAAGCAGATAGAGAGTTTCAGAGAACTGCGCGTTTATCGTTTGGCGATCGAGTTTCAACAGGAAATCTTCAAAGTTTCGACAAGTTTCCCCGCGAAGAGAGGTATTCGTTGACAGATCAGATCCGTAGGGCCTCCAGATCGATTAGAGCCAACATCGCGGAAGCATGGCACAAGCGCTGATATATATTGCCCATTTTGTGAGCAAACTTACCGATGCCGATGCAGAAAACGCTGAAACCCAGCATTGGCTCCATACGGCGAGCTCCTGCGGATACATTTCGCAGGAGACCAGTGAGGAACTTCTCGAGTCCTCGCTCCAAATAGGACGGATGCTAGGGAAAATGATCAACGCGCCAAAAGTGTTCTGCAAAGTATCAGAATAACTCCGCCTTCCTCAGTCTTCAGTCTCCAGCCTCCAGCCT
Organism: Verrucomicrobiia bacterium; assembly: GCA_020439995.1. GTDB lineage: Bacteria > Verrucomicrobiota > Verrucomicrobiia > Verrucomicrobiales > DEV007 > JAGROY01. The sequence goes on along the minus strand of JAGROY010000201.1, from coordinate 28,363 downwards.
CCAGCCTCCGAAATGCCTACAATACTCGAATCCGGAATCGTTGACGTCACCTTCGGCGACAATGTCAAGGTTGTGCAGCCGGTCAATCTCTACGGCTGCACCATCGGTGCCGACTGCTTCATCGGGCCATTTGTCGAGATCCAAAAGGACGTAACCATTGGTGCTCGTTGCAGGATTCAATCACACGCGTTCATCTGCGAACTCGTCACGATCGGCGACGACTGCTTTATTTCGCACGGCGCCATGTTTATCAACGATCTGTTCTCCATCGGCGGCCCCGCCAAAGGTCGGCGCGACCTCTGGGCATCGACGAAGATCGGCAACCACGTCAGCATCGGCACCAATGCCACGATCCTCCCTGTTTCTATTTGCGACAATGTCGTCATTGGCGCTGGTGCCGTCGTCACCAGGGACATCACTGAACCGGGCATCTACGTCGGTAACCCAGCAAGGTTTGTCCGGATCCCAGATGGGAGTGCGTGAACGCTGGACATCGGAAATTTCACCGAGCAACCTAGTGGTCTCGGTACGCCACATCCGGCTCCAGACGACGAGATGCGGTCGCTTTGAGAATCACTAAGCGCAAGGAACCAAGATCGAAGAATAACCACCTTCCCACTCGCGCCCCAGCGCGAAATTCCCACTCGCTCAATGAGCGAAATTCCCACTCGTGCCCCGGCACGAAATTCCCACTCGTGCATAGCGCGAACCATGAAAGTTCCCTTCGTAGACCTTCACGCCCAGTATCTCACCATAAAGGAAGAGATTGATGACGCCATTGCGCGCACCATTGCCAACTCGGCCTACGTCCGCGGCCCGGAAGTCGAGAAGTTCGAGCAAGCCTGGGCCGACACCGTTGGTGTGGATCACTGCGTCTCCTGTGCCAATGGCACTGATGCCCTTTATATCGCCATGCGCGGGCTCAACATCCAGCCAGGAGACGAAGTCATCACCACCGCTCATTCATGGATCTCGACATCCGAGACTATCACCCAGGCTGGCGGTAAGGTCGTCTTTGTTGATACCGACGCCGATACCTTCAATATCAATCCAGCCCTCATCGAAGAAAAAATCACCTCGCGCACGGTCGGCATCATCCCAGTCCATCTTTACGGCCAGTCCTGCGACATGGATCCAATCATGGAAATCGCTCGGAGATACGGCCTCTGGGTCATCGAGGATTGCGCCCAGGCGCACCTCGCCACTTACAATGGTCGCCAAGTGGGCACATTCGGCAATGCCGCCACCTATTCGTTCTATCCGGGCAAGAATCTTGGAGCTTATGGCGACGCAGGATCCCTTGTTACTAACGATTCCCAACTTGCAGACTGGTGCGCCACCTTCGCGCGCCATGGCGGCAAGGGCGATCACGTCATGGAAGGTATCAACAGTCGTCTCGATGGACTCCAGGCTGCGATTCTCAATGTCAAACTACCGCATCTCAAGTTGTGGACCGACGCCCGCCGCTGCGTGGCTGCGCGTTATGATGCGCTTCTAGCCGATATCGACGGTATCGTTACCCCACCGGTTGCCCTCGGACGCGGCCACGTCTACCACCTTTATGTTCTCCGCTCCGACCACAGGGATGCGTTGCGCAAGCATCTTGGCGAGCACGGCATTGCAACTGTGCTGAACTATCCGAAGGCGCTTCCGTTCTACCCCGCCTACTCCTACCTGAATCACTCGCCGGAAGATTTCCCTGTGGCACACACCCACCAGTCCACCATTCTCTCGCTGCCGATTTATCCAGAAATCACGGAGGAGATGATCCAATATGTCGTAGAGAAAATTCGTGATTTCGATTCCTGACATGATGAGTATTGCACCCAACGCCAAAGATCTCGTAGAGAGCAGTATTAATCGTGTCGAACGATGGGTTGAGGATCACAACTATCGTGCGTATGAGCCGTTTGATGGGCTATCCTCGTGGTTTCGTCCCCTTACTTTTAATACAGTCCTTGGACAGCGCCTGTTAATGCAACTGATCCGGCAGTCACCGATCAATTTGCGTCCAATTATGGGCGTAAAGCCGAAAGACTCCACCAAGGGACGTGGCTACATGGCGCACGGTTACCTTTACAGGTATCGGACCACTGGTGATAAGAAATACCTCGAGCGTGCAGAGGCGTGCCTCGACTGGCTCGATCATCACAAGGTCAAAAAATTTGAAACCCATAGCTGGGCCAATCATTTTGACTTTGCCAGTCGCGGAGGAACCTACACCAGTGACGATCCGATCATCGTCTGGACGGCGCTGATCGGACTCGCCTATCTTGAAGCCTACGAACAAACGAACAACGAGCGCTGGTTGCAGATTGCCGAGAGTGCTTGTGACTGGATCATGGATTTACCCCGGGAGGAAACCGATTGCGGAAACTGCCTCAGCTACGTGGCCTATGCTCAGAGTTCGATCCATAATTCGAATATGCTCGGCGCAGCGATGTTGGCTCGGACGGCCAAGCACACGGGCAACAAGGAGTATCTTGACGTCGCACGATCGGGCATGGAATACAGTTGTACCCGCCAACTTGAGGACGGCGCGTGGTGGTATGGCGAGGATCCCAAGTATCACTGGGTCGATAACTTTCACACCGGCTACAATCTCGATTGTTTGAAAACCTATATAGACGCCACGGGAGATAACACGTGGAAACCAAACTTCACAATTGGTCTCAAGTATTATAAGGGCAATTTCTTTGAGGCGGACGGTTGTCCTAAATACTACAACACCCGTTGCTACCCGATCGACAGCCAATGCGCCGCGCAATCGATTGAATCATTGGCGACATTCTCAGACGAAGACCCCGAGTGCCTGGAACTGGCAGTCAAGGTTGCCAAATGGACAATCGAAAACATGCAGGGAGCAGATGGCCATTTTTTCTACAGAATTTACCCCCTGATGAAAGCCCGTACCCCCATGCTTCACTGGGCCCAGGCGACCACCTACAAGGGGTTGGCGATTCTGCTTGAGAAACTGAGCAAGACTGAAGTAGCGAAATAGAAGAATCACTTACAGAATGAACTCTTCGAGTGAAACAGTTTCTCAAAGTCCGCCACAAATGACGGATACCATCGGCAGTCCTTTGAGCTACCTTTTGGTCACTCCGGCTCACAACGAGGAAGCGTTTCTCCGTGGAACGCTGGAGTCGGTCGTTGGGCAGACACATAAGCCGGTGCGGTATCTAGTAGTCAGCGACGGATCGACGGATGGGACGGACGATATTGTTCGCGAGTTTGCTTCCCAATATGACTGGATTGAACTTTATCGACGTCCGGAGCGGGAAACGAGAGATTTTGGAGGGAAGGCGCATTGTTTTAACAGCGGTTATGACAGAATAAAGGATTTGCCGCACGATGCAGTGGTAAGTCTCGATGCTGACCTTACGTTCGATGCGGATTATTTCTCGTTTCTTTTGGGCAAGATGGCACAAGATGCGGAGCTTGGAGTAGTTGGAACGCCGTTCTCCGAAGAAGGGATTACTTATGACTACCGGTTTACCAATATCGAGCACGTGTCGGGAGCATGCCAGGTTTTCCGCAGGGAATGCCTGATTCAGTTGGGAGGATATGAGGCGATAAAGGGCGGTGGTATTGATTGGGTCGCAGTAACTTCTGCCCGAATGCATGGCTGGAAGACGCGAACATTCACCGAGAAAGTATGCCATCACCACCGAGCTATGGGGTCCGCAGGTTCAACGAGTAGTCGAGCGTTATTCAGGCTGGGGATGCAGGACCAATATCTTGGTGGTAGCATGCTATGGCAGTGTGTACGTTCGATTTATCAAGCCTCCCGGCGGCCCTACATCTTAGGCGGGCTACTGTTGATGACAGGATACGTTTATTCTGGATTGAAAAAGACGGAATCTCGGGTCTCACCACAATTGAAGCGATTTCATCGAAAGGAACAGCACAAACGCATAAAATCGAAGCTGGGTGCACTTGTTTTTCGAGGAGCGAAATCAAGGTGATCGTTAATGATTGCTAACATCTTTCTCCATTCTTCCCAGATCGATTCTAAATATGTCGCTGTTTTCGTTGTATGAGTGATCCTTCCAACCAACAGATTCAATGCGGCTTCATTAACCGGAGTGTTAAGGGGCATGTGAGGAAGGTGTCTGCAATACTATATTCCAACAGGGCCATTATCACGAATGGTCGATTCCCTTCCGTCGCGATGATTCACGACAAAGAATGGATGGAATACGATTCCCCACTTAACATCGAAGGTTTGCGACAGGCATTGACTCAAAGCCGGATTGGCGCAGATTTACTTTCCTACCCGTCCCCATTTCCTTTCGGTGGAGATTTCTTACCCTACTATTACGATTGGGACAATGCAGCGGTCGTCCCTACCGATACCTTTGAAAATTGGTGGGACGGCCTTTCACAAGACACGAGGAGGAACATCCGTCGCGCCGGAAAAAAAGGAGTCGAAGTTAGAGATGTGCCATTTAGTGACGAGCTTGTAGAAGGCATTTCCAGCATCTACAATGAGACGAGAATTAGGCAGGGGCGGCGCTTCTGGCACTATGGAAAGGAACTCGAACAGGTTAAGGATGAAAATGGGACATTCGCCGAACGAAGTCAGTTTTTTGGAGCCTACCTGAATGATGAATTAATAGGTTTCTTGAAAATGGTGCGCGTAAATGGTACGGGGAGGATCATGCAGATCCTGTCTTCATCTAGACATACAGATAAAAGGCCGCAGAACGCACTGATAGCGCGAGCCATACAGTTTTGCGCCGAAAGTAGTCTAACACATTTAATATATTGTAAGTATGATTATAATGGGAAGCGCAACAGTAGTTTGACAGAATTCAAGCGAAGAAGCGGTTTCACCAAGCATCTATTCCCCAATTACTATATTCCATTGAGTAGGACGGGGGAATTGTGCTTATCTCTTAATTTACACAGAGGTCTGAGAAACCTCATTCCGGATCCCGTGCTTGACACGGCAGTGGCGTTTAGATCGTTTGTCTGCCGTTAACCGGAGAGATAAACTAAAACAATGAAATGCCAGGCTGATTAATGCTTATTGTAAACGCAGATGACTGGGGCGGTTGGCACTCCGCTACGGATGCGGCCCTGAAGTACTTTTCCAAGGGAATCGTAACGTCGGCGTCAGCGATGGTATTTATGGAAGATTCCGAACGAGCCGCCGGTTTGGCGAAGGAGAATGGATTGAGCACGGGGCTCCATCTCAATTTCACTCAGGCTTTCACTGGAATCGCTGTCAACAAACAACTGGAACGCGCACTACGGGCTACCTCTAAGTATCTGTGTAGTAGTCGGCTGGCGTCTCTCGTTTACAATCCTTTTCTTCACGCTTCGTTTTCCCGGCTCTGTGCAGCTCAGATAGAGGAATATCGTAGGCTTTATGGTACGGAGCCAACACATATCAACGGTCACCAGCATATGCATCTTTGCATGAATGTGATAATCTCGGGGTTTCTGCCTCGCGGGGCGATTGTTCGACGAAATTTTACTTTCCGCAAGGGCGAGAAATCTTTCCTGAACAGGGCGTATCGCGACATACTTGATGCCAGATTGTCCCGTCATCACACCTTAACGGATCAGTTTTATTCGCTAAAATCGGCGATCGAGCACCGACGCCTCTCTGCTATTCTGGAGGCCTCCAAGACTAATTCGGTGGAGCTGATGACTCATCCCGAGTGGGTTATCGAGAGTCAGTTTTTAGATGATCCTGAAAATGAATCCGCCTTACACGGCGTCACGGTTGGGGATTTCTCTGATTTGCGGCACTAATCAATCTACTGGTAATGAAATTCTTGGTCGATTAAGGCGGGGATATCCATTGGGGCTCAAGCACTTCAATGAATCGAGTTCTTAGAAATTTCTATCGAGGCGGTAAAGCATTAAGGACGAGGTAATTTATGTCATCACCACCAGCAGCAGCAGGAAGGAAGACAACAGGACGAACTGCGAGTTGGCAATCGACCGATTTTGTCATCGTGGTAACAGATCCTGCTGACGCGCAGTTTAAAGATCGGGTAGCCTCCGAACTGGCGGGATTGTTCCCAGAGCGCTGTGCCGCAACCGCTCATCATATGACTTCATCGTGGCAGTGTTATCTTTTTTCTCGCGGTGGGGCTGTGCAACCCGAATTGACAGAACGAGTGTCGTTGTTCGGAGAGAATTCTGTGCCGGTTTCTAGTTTTTGCCTCAAGGGCGAGTTCATCACCGAATCAAATCTACAGGGCACTGAGTTGCTGGATGACATCGCAGTAAAATACGCGAAATCTGGTAGTGAAACGCTTAACGAGCTAAATGGCTGGTTTGCAGGTGTCATCGTTGATTCGGAATCCCGTAGAGTCAGCGTATTCAATGACCGGTACGGACTGGGTCGTCTGTATTGCTACCGCAACGCTAACACCACCATTCTGGCAACGACGGTGCGGGCAATTCAATTGCTGGTTCCCGAAACCCGATCGTTTTGTGATCAGGCACTGGCCGATTATCTTTCATGCGGGTGCACTCTATCCAATACGACTCTGTTCCCGCATATCAGTATCTTGCCACCTGCGTCAGTATGGGAGTGGTCATCTGGGGTAGAGCCTGCAAAGAGCCGCTTTCACTCATTTGAATCCTGCGCGGATTCACCATTGTCCCTGGATGCTTACAACGAAGCCGTAGTCGAGACGTTCAAAGACATTCTGCCTCGCTATTTGAACGATGTAGAGTCGGTTGCATTGTCTTTGACTGGCGGACTGGACACTCGAATGATTCTGGCATGGGCGGATTCGAGCCTTAGCGCTCTACCGTGCTTTACCTTCACTGGTATGAATCGGGAGTCTAGGGATGCAAGTGTAGCGAGGCGGGTTGCGGCCACCGCTGGTTGCGACTTCAGTGAGATCATGGTTGATGAACGTTTTTTGTCCAGATTCGAGGAGCTGGCACGCGAGGCGGTTTTACGGGCTGAAGGGACTGTGGACGTAACTGGGGCTGTTGAGCTTTTCATCAATCAAGAGGCGGGGAAACTTGCTCCATGCAGACTCACGGGTAGTTTTGGTGGCGAAGTCATGCGAGGCCTGGTGGCTTTCAAACCATCACAGAAGCTCGACACAGTGTTTCATGAGGAATTACGATCGCAGTGCGATCACACCGTGCAAGTCTATCAAGATCTACTCAAAGCGGGAAGGCGTCAGTTCGTTTTGAATCATCAATTGCCGTGGCATCATTACGGGCGCTGGCAATTGGAGCAGAGTGAGGTGAGGGTTCGTACCCCGTTTTTAGACAATCAACTCGTTGACTTGACATTGCGCTCCCCATATGACACCGACCCTGAGAACCAGACAACCAGGTACTTGCTGGATCGATCCAATCACCCTGTGATCAATCTCCCCACCGACGTAGCTGCAGAGCGGCAGGCCTCTCCCATCTGGAGGGAACTGTTCCGGTTGTGGCAAAGAGCAACTTTCAAGTCGGAATATATTTACGACCACGGTTTCCCGTCTCAGTTCGCGTTTCTCAATCCTTTGCTTTATCGACTGCCGCTCCAACGCGCACTCTCAGGTCGACATCGATTCTACCACTTTGGGGAGTGGTATAGAAATGGTCTTTCCAAATGCGTGAAAGATATGTTGCTGGACCCTGCTACCCTTGGTCGTCCCTATCTGAACTCGAAAGAGGTAGAGGCGAAAGTTGTAGCCCACATCAAGGGTCGCGGCAACGCAACGGATACTATCACAAAGCTAATGACACTCGAGCTAATTGAGCGCAATATGCTTTCAAAGTGAACTGTTTGTGGACGGTTTCCTGTCGTCGGCTATGCATCGTAAGAGCAACCCCCATATTACTGTCTGTGTGTGCACCTACAAGCGTCCAAGCTTGCTCGGCGACCTCATAAGTAACTTGGTGATTCAGGAAACCTCGTCAAGATTTACCTACGATATTGTAGTGGTCGATAACGATGCTGGCCAGTCGGCGAGGGAAACAGTTGCGAATCTCTGCGATTCCCATGCCGTTCAGATGCGTTATGCCGTTGAGCCTGAGCAGAATATTGCGCGGGCAAGGAACCTTGCAATGTCTCTTTGCAGCGGCGATTTTGTCGCGTTCATTGATGACGACGAAATTCCGAATTCGACTTGGCTGTTTACGCTTTTTGAGGGGCTGGATACCCAGGGGGCGGATGGGGCACTCGGTCCGGTAGTGCCGCGATACACTGCTGACACTCCAAGTTGGGTCGTTGCCGGGGAATTTTACAGTCGCCAAACGCATAGCGATGGACACGTAGTTTCATGGCAGGAGGGACGCACAGGGAACTTGCTCTTCAAACGCGAAATTCTAGCGACGATGCGAGAGCCTTTTAGGGTTGAATTCATCACGGGAGAAGATCAGGACTTCTTCCGCAGAGCGATCTCGCTGAACTACTCGTTCGTGTGGGTTGCTGGAGCTGTGGTACACGAACACGTTCCAGAGTCGCGTTGTAAGCGGCGATTTATGCTCCGGCGGGCGATCCTCCGTGGCAGAATTTCAACAAAGCATCCAAATTTTGGACTAACGAAGATATTGAAGTCCGCAGTCGCAGTTCCAGGGTATCTCTGTATCTTACCTTTTATGATCGTTGCTCCCCATCATCTCTTCATGCGCAAGGTGGTAAGCATGTTTGACCACATTGGGTGCCTTCTCGCCACAGTTGGGTTAGGGGATGAGGACACGAAATACGTTACCGAATGAACTTTACCATTCCCTCCGAAACCAGTCCTATGATCTCCAGTGGCGTATCGTTGCTTGGCGAGCGAGTCCTTGTTACTGGATCCAGTGGATTCGTGGGAGTTCGAGTGATTGAAGCTTTGGCCCGTCATGGTTTTGCCAATATTCGGTGTCTTGTAAGGCATTCCACTGACACTAAGGCCTTGGAAGCAGTCATTGCTGCGAACTCGCATCGAGCTGCCATCGAAATATGCAGGGCGAATCTTCTGTCCCCAGCTGATTGCGTTCGGGCTGCCCGTAGTGCCGGAATTATCGTACACCTTGCCGCGGCGAGGGGGGAAAAATCGTATCCTGATGCATATTTAAATACCGTGGTAACTACTCGCAACCTTCTTGAGGCTTGCATCGCTGCTGGAGGGGTAAAGCGTTTTGTTTGTATCAGTTCTTTCACTGTTTACACCAATGGAGATGGCGGCGCAGTTCTTGACGAGAACTCAGCAACAGAGGTTCAACCGCATTTGCGGGGTGAAGCGTATTGTTATGCAAAGACCAAGCAGGAAGTTTACATACGCGAAGCATGTGAGAAGGCTGGGTTACCTTGGGTGATTCTTCGTCCCGGACATGTTTACGGCAAAGGCAACGAGGGGATATCAAGCAGAGTTGGCATAGGAACTTTCGGCATGTTTTTACATTTGGGGGGGGCGAATCGGATCCCTTTGTCTTTCGTCGACAACTGTGCCGATGCGATCGCTCTCGCCTCATACCATGAGAATAGTCCTGGGCGCATTTACAACATCGTAGACGGCGATCTGCCTAAGAGCAGGCAATTCTTACGTAGTTATAAGAGGAGCGCTAAAGCATTTCCGTCAGTTTATCTACCCAAGCCAATAAGCTATTTACTCTGCTTACTGTGGGAAAAATACGCAAGTTGGAGCCACGGGCAGTTACCTCCGGTATTCAACCGACGGATGTGGAGAGCGAACTGGAAGTCTGTTTGTTATTCAAACGAACGGTTAGTCAGCGAGCTAGGATGGAAGCAGCCTGTCTCTACACCCGAAGCCATGTCGCGATTTTTTTCAAGTTGCCGAGAATCGTCCAGTAAGTAGGAACTAATTTCAAATGCTAAAGATTGCAATAGTAGGCTGCGGAAAGATTGCGGATTCCCATGCAGAACAGATCCGAAGAATAGATTCCGGTCGGCTGGTGGCTGTGTGCGACCGGGAACCGCTTATGGCACGACAACTTGCGGACAGGTTCGGTATTGAAGGTGCCTTTTCCGATCTGAATGAGATGCTCGACAGCGTCAGCCCGGATGTTGTCCACATTACTACTCCACCGCAGACGCATTTGTCCATTGCTAAGCTGTGCCTTGACTCAGGAGCGCACGTTTATGTTGAAAAGCCTTTCACTCTAAACGTAGATGAAGCGCGAACGCTACTAGCAACGGCGGAACGCTGTGGCCGGTGCGTGACCGTCGGGCACGACGATCAGTTCAGTCATGCGGCAAGGAGACTCCGAAAGTCGATAGAGTCAGGTATGATTGGTGGGAATCCGTTGCACCTGGAGAGTATCTATTGTTACGATATGGCATCTACATCCTACGCAAAGGCACTGCTTGGTGATAAGAACCATTGGGTACGGTCCCTGCCTGGAGGACTACTTCAAAACGTCATAAGTCATGGCATCGCACGCTTGGCCGAATGGCTTCCTGGCGCGCCGACCATCTGTGCTACAGGTCGTGTAAGTCCTGCGCTGAGGGCTCTTGGCGAAACGCAGATAGTTGATGAATTGCGTGTTGTAATGACTGGTGATGAAGGCACCACTGCGTTCTTCACGTTCTCGTCGCAGATCAGACCATCACTTCATTCGTTTCGCGTGTATGGGAGTCAAGGTTCACTGGAACTGGATGAAGATCAGCAGACCTTGATTTACCGATCCGGAACGAGGTTCAAGAGTCACGCAGAAAGATTCATTCCTCCCGTGCAGTTGGCGCACCAATATCACAAGAACCTATTTCATAATCTCTGGCTATTTGCTCGTCGAGATTTTCAGTTCAAATCGGGAATGAAGCACCTGATGGAGTCGTTTTATGACTCAATACTGAACGATACAGCTCCCCCTATTCCAGAGGGCGAAATAATTCGAGGCACACAAATAATGGATGATATTTTCCACCAGCTGTCTGCAGCACAATGAAGAATTCTAATGCCTCCTAATCTCGCCCTCATTGTATTCTCTGGCTATGTAATTTGGGCAATTCGTAAGGAAGGGAGACTTGGAGATTATACATCGCCTGCAGTGTGGTTGCCCGTTCTGTGGTTTGGGGTAGTTGCTTCACGTCCGGTTTCTTATTGGTTTGGGTCTGATTTTGGAGGAACGAGCGTAGAAGAGGGAAGTCCGCTTGACCGCGCAGTGTTTCTTGCTCTCATTCTTGTGGGATCAGCTGTTCTGGTTAAGAGGCGAGTAAGGATTGGGGCATTCCTTATAGATTATCCTCTGCTTGCAGTGTTCTACGGATACTGCTTGGTCAGTCTTCTCTGGTCCGATTTTCCTGCGGTTGCATTTAAGCGACTGGTCAAGGAGGCAGGATCCCTCGTAATGATTCTTGTTCTGCTCTCGGATCGCTTTCCTCGACAAGCGATCGCCCGTTTGTTTTTTCGTCTATTCACGATTCTTGTGCCATTTTCGGTGTTACTCGTGAAGTACTATCCGGATCTAGGAAGAAGTTACAATAGATGGACGTGGCAGGTCTCTATTTCAGGAGTGTCGTCGGGGAAGAATGGTCTTGGCTGCATTTGTTTTCTTGCGATCATGTACTTTTGCTGGGCGTGGCGTAGCGGGGCGACATGGACGCGTGTCCCTGAGCGCAGTAGACCGTCTCTAATCTTCGCATTGAATAGTCTATTCGCTAGCTGGCTCTTGATGAAGGCTGATAGCGCGACTTCATTGGTTTGTGCAATCGTAGGATCCCTCTTATTCTTTGGGCTAACATCGAAGACGGGGATACAGCACTTTAAAACAATTGAGATAGCGGTTTTAATTGCGTTTCCCTTAGTCGCATTTGTAGAGATTTTCTTCGGATTTAGCGAACTCTTCGTTAAGGCGCTCGGCCGGGACATGTCGCTAACCACTAGAACCGATTTGTGGCCACTCCTACTCTCTATTCACAACGCTCCCGTTCTTGGTGTCGGCTATGAGAGTTTTTGGATCGGCGAACGCTTGGATCAAGTTTGGGAAGTCTACAAGGGGCTTAACCAGGCGCATAATGGCTATTTGGAACTGTTCCTGAATACTGGGCTGGTTGGTGTCGGATTGTTCGGGGCTTTTCTGGTTTCCTCTCTTCTCAGCATGCGGTTCCGCTTATTAAGGGGCAAGGACAGTTTTGTTGCGCTGTCACTTGCAGGCTGTCTGATGATCATTGTATACAATTTCACCGAGGCAAGCTTCGCGCGCCTTAGTCTTCCCTGGCTGTGTTTTCTTGTTTTCATGTCGATCCGTGGGGAAGACGGGGCGCACCGTGGCGACGCTGACTAAGTCATTGATGAATGAGTCGTGCCTGTGGTTTTTGCTCACTTATCAGGTTGGGTGGGATTAGCCGATGAACAGCAAGTCTCTACTTGTGAGAAGCGATAGAGCAGAGCGAATATGAAAGCGATTGGTACAAAAATATTTAACGTTATGCGGGCCGGAACGCAGAAATTCGGAACGCGGCGTTTGAAATCTTGGTTATGGAACAGGGAGTTCTCTGAGGGAAGGTGGAACTATCTGGAAGCAACCAACGATGATTGTATCTATGCTATACTAGAGCGTTATGTAAATGGGGGTACTATTCTAGATCTCGGCTGTGGATCTGGAAACACCGGAGCTGAACTTTCAGAGCACTCGTATTCTGAGTATACTGGTGTCGATATTTCCTCTGTGGCAGTTGAGCTCGCAACTAAGCGGTCACAAAGAGCAGGGCGACGGGCCAAAAACCGATATGATGTGGGCGATATCGTTGGATTTGAGCCGCTGGCTAAGTATGATGTGATTCTTTTTCGAGAATCGCTTTTCTACGTCCCAATCGGGCAAATTCTGCCACTTTTGCGACGTCTCGATTCGCACCTGAATCCGAACGGTGTTTTCATTGTTCGGATGTTTGACAAAGAGAGGTGTAAAGCTATAATTGAGTTACTCAGAAGTAATATGGAATTGTTAGAAAGCGTGGAATTTGACCATGTTGATACTGTGGTTTTAGTTCTCCGATAACTGACTGGGTAGTTTTCAATCAACCGCTTTAAATGATGACAACTTCGATGCTAATGCTTTCTGCCACGAATAGGCTACTGATCGTTGGCTTGATTACTATCCTCAACTACGGGACTGTGCGTGCGCAGGAGGCTCTGATACCGGAGGAGCGCAGGATTGATTGGAGATTAAGTGGTGTCCCCGGGGGGATTCCGAAGCGTGAACAGATCTTTACTACTCTTACTGATCTAGACGCCAGTGGCTCGACGGATGTTTCAGGAGAGATTCAAAATGCCCTGCGCAATTGCCCCAATGATCAGGTGGTAGCACTTCCGGCAGGAACCTATAGGATTGACAAGTCGATTTCGATACCTCACCGGAGAATTTTGCGGGGCATTCGTCCTGGTGACGTTGTTCTTAAGGGAAGTGCGGCACCGTTAGTGCGGTTCTACCAATACCAAGCATGGAGTGAGCCTAGGCTTCTATCGAAAAGTGCGGCGAAGGGAGACAACGTAATTGAATTGGGAACGTTGCCTTCGGATCTCGGGCCAGGAATGCAGGTTCAAATTCAAGAGAATAACGAGCCCGATGTCATCATGTCAGGGATCGAAAGTGGTGGTGGCCCGTGGGCGAAAGGTCAGTGGGTCACTATTACCTCGGTGAATGCCGATGGTTTATGTGGGATCATTCCTCCTCTCTATTCCGACTACAGAACTGCGCTGAACGCGAGGATTCGGTATCCTTTCCTGAGTGAGAGCCCCAGGCAACGAAATTTTACAGAGTACGCAGGACTCGAGAATGTCACTTTATTGAATGAAGGCGCCTCCAGCTCGAAGATCGTCGAGTTCGGGTTTGCCGCCTATTGCTGGATGAAGGATGTTAGGACGCGTAATGCGGGTGTATGTCACGTCTGGATGTTGGACACCATGCGCTGTGAATTGCGGGGCTGTACGTTCGACGGAATTCTGCCACCGATCACCTCTTCCAGAGGGTATGGGATCCAGCTTGGAACTCCTAATAGTGGGCAGCCGTCAGCGAAGACGACAGCGCTTCTGCTGGAAGACAATATTTTCGACGGTAATCGTGGCCAGATGGTTCTCGGCTATGGTGCATCTGGATGCGTCGTAGGGTATAATCATTTCGCAAACGCGCGCGATGAAAAGGCAGCGATTCAGAAGCCAGACATTTTATTCCATTCAGCATTTCCGATCATGAACTTGATCGAGGGAAACTCAGGTACTCGCGGAGTGGTAGGCGATATCTTCCATGGCAATGCATGGCACAATACGATCTTCCGGAACTGGTTTAAGGGGAAGGAAGAAGGAAAGACATCGGCACTGTCCTCGATTGAATTAGACATGCATCATAGGTATTACAACGTGTTGGGTAATGTGCTCGGATACGATGGAATAGTCGACGATGTTGCGAAGTTGATAAATCCTGCCGGCTTCAGCACTTACGAGGATGTTGCGCCGACAGCCAGCCCCTACGGCAACCACTACAAAGTTTTCATGTTGGGATATTATGGTGAAGGTGGGGGAACGTCGAGTTACGACGTGGAGGTGAGTGACACGCTCATTCGTCACGGAAACTACGACTATGTTACGGAGTCCACTGTATGGAGCGACTCCATTTCGATGCGGACGCTTCCCGCGAGTCTGTATCATACAAGCAGACCAGAATGGTTTGCAGATGGCGTGCCTTGGCCGTGTATCGGCCCAGACGTCGATGGTTTGACTCGATCAAACGGTGCGAAAAGTCGTTACGAATCGCAGCGTCCAACTGCGCCATCCCGTCCTGTCTTGGATTAGCTGGATTTGTGGCTGGGGTTGTCGAGTATGATCGGGTGAATGAACGGTACAAGTCAATGATTTCATCTGCTAAATGTTCTCCGTTGGTTTCGATCCTGATTCCTTCGTACAATGCGGAGCGTTGGATTGAAGAGGCTATAGCGTCTGCTTTGCAGCAGACATGGGAAAATTGCGAAATTGTTGTTGTCGACGACGGTTCTACCGACCGAACGCTTGAGATCGCCGAACGGTTTCAATCGCCGAAGGTGAAAATCCACCAGCAGGACAACCAGGGTGCGTCCTCGGCGAGGAATCTGGCCTTCGAGCTCTCAAGTGGAGATTATGTAATGTGGCTGGATGCGGACGATATGATGAGTAGCGATAAGATTGAAAGACAAGTGGAGAGAATTAGGTTGTTAGAAAGCGAGAGGTTCATGATCTCATGTGGCTGGAAGCACTTTCATTACGACCCGCAAAGAGGGGGATTGAACAGGAATTCTTTGTGGGCTGACCTTACAAGGGAGGAATGGTTATACAGAAAGCTGGCGAATAATGATCATCAGCAAACCGCGACATGGCTGATCAGCAGGGAGTTGGCGCTGGAAGCTGGCAAGTGGGATGAGAGAATGATTACAGACGATGACGGGGATTTTTTTCTCAGAGTGTTGATGGTAAGCAATGGGGTGAAGTTTGTTGAAGGCCCACTAGTATACTATCGGCGTACTCCCTTTGGTTCGTGGGGTGATCTGACGTCTTGTCCTTTGCGGTTGCAGGCTCAGTGGTTGTCCATGCAATCACATGTTAGGAATTTGCTCTTTCTCGAGGATTCACCTCGATCACGGGAGGCTTGTATCAACTTTTTGCAAAGATGGTTCCATCACTACTACAAAGATGAGGTTGAGCTAGTTTCGGAATTCGAGAGCTTGGCGAGTGATCTTGGTGGGGAGCTTCAACCTCCTAGATTAGCATGGAAGTATAGATGGGTTCAGAAAATTTTCGGCTGGAGTACTGCCAAGTGGGCGAGCCAAGTGGTTCCTCAGGTCAAGTCTCGCGCTATTGATCGGTGGGAAAGGCGGAAGTTTGACAAATCCAGTTGAGCATTGAAGTAGTGCCACCATTGTCCCGTTGCCTTATGCCCGCTATTTACCAATTCTAGATCGCTTCTTGAAGGTTGGAAAGGGGTATACAGGATGGCAGAATCTCTAAAAACTGCAGGTCTGGCTAGGGCGCGTTTTCAAAATCAGTGGAGGTAGTAATCAACGATGGCAAAGAGAGTTACGAAACTCAGGAACATCATTTTGGTTTTCTCGTAGCGCGTGCCGATCCGGCGGCAGCGCTTGGCTCTCTGAAAGAAGTTTTCCACATGGTGGCGCTTCTTATAAGTCTCTTTATCGTAACTGGCCGGGGACTTCCTGTTTGATTTAGGAGGGATGCAGATCTCAATTCCTCTGTCGGTGAGATCCTTGCGCAGTGCGTCCACGTCGTAGGCTTTGTCCGCAAGCACAATCTTTTCTGGCTCAATGTCCGCAGTCATTTTGGTTGCGTTGGTTGAGTCATGGTTCTGGCCCGGCGTGACATCAAGTTCGACAGCATGCCCCACCTCATCGGCCAGAGCGTGAATCTTTGTGTTGCGCCCCCCTTTGGTCATTCCTATTGCTTCATCTTGAGGGTTTTTGACATTCGCATCCTGATGCACTTTGACATGCGACGCATCGAGACTGCGCAGTTTTCCCTGCTGAAGTTCCTCGGCCACTGCTCGCCAGATAATGTCGATGGCACCGCTTTTGGTCCAGCGGTAAAACCGGGTGTAGGTACTCTGCCATTTGCCAAACACTGCTGGCAGGGCTCGCCAGCGGATACCCTCATGCATGATATAAAAAATGCCGGCAACAACGTCGACCAGATCAAGACGTTGGCCTCTGCCCCGCTTGGATTCAAATTCCCTCAGGGATGGAATAATCACTTGGCGGATAACAAAATGATACTTTTTTGGGACGTGGTTTAATGAGTCATTCGTTTAAACAAGCCATAAAATCCATAAGTACAAGCATTATTATTGCAAACGTGCCCTAGTCGTATAATCTACGAGGCATGGCGTAGGGATAACATTTTTGCCCATTATCCATGGAAACGATATCGGTTATTCTTGCGACCCACAATCGTGCGGAGATTCTCAATGAGACATTGATGGCCTATCGAGGTTTGGAGTCTTTCGGGATGGAGCTTATGATTGTTGTAGTCGCCAATGCTTGTGTTGATTCGACTGCTGAGGTAATCGAACGTCATAGATCAGCGCTGCCTCTGATTTTTTTGGAAGAACCCATGCCCGGAAAGAACAGGGCCTTAAACAGAGCATTGAGAGAAGTTGATTTGGGGAATCTGATTGTTTTTACGGATGACGACATTACACCTGCAGCGGATTGGCTCAGACAAATTGAAGCTGCAGCGCTGCGTCATCCGGGGTGCAATGTTTTTGGTGGTCGCATTTTGCTGCGTTGGCCGGGGCATGAGAGGCCCTCGTGGGCGACTTCACCAAAAGTCTTGAGTGCGAGTTTTGCGCAGCACGATCTGCGCATTCCCGAAGGACCTTATCCTGTAGAGGTATTCCCGTTCGGCGGAAATTATTGGATAAGGAAGGGCATTTTGCAGAAGCATCCCAATTTCTGCGAATCGATCGGGCCGAAAGGTAATGGAAGGCTAATGGGGAGTGAAACCTCCTTTCTGATTCCACTGGCTAACGAAGGTCATGAAATGATCTACTGTCCTGAGGCAGTGGTGGAACATCGATTGAAACCGCATGAGGTGACGATTCCAACGCTCTGTAAGCGCGCCATAAGTCAAGGTCGCGGAAGCGCTCACCTCTCAGGAATTAACTATCATAACTTACTGAAGACAAATCCAAAAGTTTGGTATATGCGGGAGATTTTAAAAGCAGTTAGAAATCTACTCGGTCTGTTGGCCTCGTTGTTGGTCATTCCCCGAGCAAAGCGGATTGAGAAAATGCAGCAAGCATTTGTTGACCTTGGTCGATCATTTGAGGCATTTAAGTTGGCCCCAAATTGTCGTCATGACTTAGCGGAGGTGGCAGGTCGAACGAAGCTAGCTAAGAGAGGTATGAGATGATCTCCGGAGGTGGTTGTCGAGCAGCGGTTAAAACCGTATGAGTTGACGATGCGGACGCTCCGCAAGCGCGCGCTAAGTCAAGGTCGCGGAAGCGCTCATCTGGCGGGTATCAACTACCAGGGTTTGTTGACGACCAATCGTCCTGTTTGGTATTGCCGAGAAGTCTTGAAAGGAGTCAAGTATCTTGTTTTTCTGATGGTTTCCCACCTTGTATTCCCAAAAGCGAAGCGAGTTGAGAAGGTTCTGCAGGGTTACGTCCATATTGGGCGTTCATATGAAGCGTTCAAATTGGCGAGGAGTGGTAGAGGTACCGAAGTGTGATGGTAGTTCCTCCATTACTATTCGGAGTAGGTTGATCTTGTCAGTGGTCGAATCTTTCTTTCTTTGGGGGTGGAGGGTGGTCTGGTATGTGTTATGCGAACTGCATGATTGTGTGGACTCGCAACGACCCCGCGTAAGCGCCCCGATCATGGGGAGGCGACCTTTTGAAGGCTGGCGAGTCAAAACAATGGCCTCACCGCGGCGGACGAGTTCTACTGTCCGGGCCTTGAAGTCACTGCTAGCTCGTATTCCGGTTGTTGCGTTCATTGTCTCTTCTTCTCAGTAATCAGTAAGTTACCAACCAGAATCCTAACTTACCTTAGTAAATGAGTATTGTTCACATTTGTAATGACGAAAAGTTCATCGACACTGCGATGGAACTTTTTGACGCGGCTCATGATAGTGGTGATTATTTGGTTGTTCTGGGTATTGAAAATGCCGACCAATTGGTGAATATTCGCCGGGCTAGAGTGGGGGAATGTTTACTCTTGGTGCGTGGTGAGGAGAAGGAATTCTGGGGACGTTTTAAGGAATATCAAGGGGTCGTCTTCCACAGCTTGAACAGTGATTTTATCGAGCTGGCGAGGGAAGCACCGCAAGGATTGCGGCTGGCGTGGCTGTCCTTTGGGTTTGACCTTCATGAGGCTTATCCGCCACTGGCAATTTCACTTCTTGCGAGGCATACCGCCGGGATCAAGCGAAGCATGAGCCTCGCGACTCGGATGAGGGCTTATTGGACGCCTTTAACGGCGATTCTATGTCAGTTGGGAGTGCGGAGAACTGCTAGAACTCGTGATTACTTGTCTGCAGTTTCGAGAATGGACTGTTGTGCCACAGTGTTACCGAATGAATGGAATGAAATAAGGTCTCTTCCTGGATTCCGTGCTGTTCTGCTCAGATTCAACTACGGTTGGGTTGAATCGCTTGTGCCGAATCCTGAAAAGAATAATAGTCAACAAGGTGGCAACATCCTTGTAGGAAATTCAAATGCGATGACTTGCAATCACGTTGACGCATTCTATAAGATATCTTCCATGCTGCAGCCGACTACAAAGGTTATTGTACCACTCTCGTACGGCGGCGAGCGGGTTTATAGTGATCGCTATCAAGAGATCATAATGCGGAAGGGGAGGAAGATCCTGGGTGATGCCTTCATGCCGCTTACAGAGTTTGTGCCAAAAGAGCGCTATATGGAGATCATGAGCAGTTGCGGGACGGTGGTGATGAATCATCATCGGCAGCAGGCTCTGGGAAATATCATCGCTGCAGTTTACCTGGGGGCGAATGTGTTCATCAATCCGAGGAACCCGGCGCTCGAGTTTCTGCTGGGCATTGGAGTCAAGGTGCAACCATTTGGGAGCGACTTTGCCGATCGCGCCTCCCAGCTTCAGGGGGTCGATAACGCAACGCTTGAGCAGAACCGCGGTTGTTTGAGGCAGGAGTATTCCTGGGAGAAGGGCGTTGGGCGTGCTGCTGGAATCGTGGAGTTTCTTGAGCAGGGAACTGAAAACAGCTGAGCTTAATCTTCTGTAGTGTTCGTTGCTCCTGCGCAATTTGCTGATTAAGATGCGCCACCTAAAGTTTGATATTACCCGTTCGTGATTGAGCGAATAGGAGGTTTAATGAAGTTAAAGTCATGAATCCGAAACCATTCAAGAGTCCGATTTATGTTGCCAAGCCGTTTCTCCCGCCCATTGAGGAGTTCCAGGAAGGCCTCAAGGAAATCTGGAATAACGCCTGGCTCACTAACAATGGTCCTGTAGTTCAGCGCTATCGTGAAGCGTTGTGTCGGCACTTTGACACCGATAATCTGTGTCTCTTCAACAATGGCACGCTGGCGTTGCAGATTGCTTTGCAGGGGATGCAGATCTCTGGCGAAGTGATTACGACACCGTTCACATTTGTCGCGACCACACATGCCCTGTTCTGGAACAAATGCCGACCCGTATTTGTCGACATTGAGCCGCATCACTATACCTTAGACCCGGCTCAGGTGGAAGCAGCCATTACTCCCTGGACCTCTGCGATTCTGGCGGTGCATGTTTATGGCCACCCTTGCCAGTATGACGCACTGGCGGCAATCGCCAGAAAGCACAACCTGCGATTGATTTACGACGCCGCTCATGCGTTTGATGTGCAAGTTGGTGGTGTCCCTATTGGGAAGTTTGGCGACCTGAGCATGTTCAGTTTCCATTCAACAAAACTCTACCATTCGATCGAGGGCGGCATGCTGGTGTTCGCCGATGCCGGACTGTTGAAGACGTTCGACTATCTCAAGAATTTTGGTTTTGAAAATGAAGAGGAAGTCGTCATGCCCGGCACTAATGCGAAGATGAACGAGTTTCAGGCACTAATGGGACTGCAGGTGCTTCGGCACCTCCCGCATCTGATCGAGCGGCGGCGCGCGATTGCGGAGTGCTATCGTGATCAACTTGCGGACGTTCCAGGCGTGTATTTTCCGGCACGCTTGCCGCGCAATGTCACGTACAATTATGCCTATTTTCCTGTTGAGATTGAGGAGTCCGAATTCGGGCTGAGTCGCGATGAACTCTATGCAAAATTGAAGGAGTTTAATGTCCACACGCGGAGATACTTTTACCCGCTTCTTTGCGATCTTGCCTGTTACCGGAGTGTGCCGCTGAGTTTCCCTATTCCGGTTGCCAGAAGGGTTGCAAGGCGCATCCTTACGTTGCCCATTTTTGATAGCTTGGCAATAGACGATGTGGAGAGAATTTGTGATATTCTGAAGGCGCTTTGTCCGGCGCTGGTGAGGCGATCGCAATCATCTCGAGCCAGTGGCAGCGAGCGGATAAATTTAGGGAAGCCGGTCGTCAATGGTATCTATGTGGCGGACTGATCCTGTTTCGGTGAGGCTCAAGAATCCACAAAAATCTTTATAACTGCGGTAATACCATTGCTACATGTCTGGAGGAGTGAATCCAAAAAATCCAAAACTAGCCATTTGGGGGGCTTCTGGGCACGCTCTCGTTGTAGCTGATATTCTTCGCTTGTGCGGAACTTACGAAATTATCGGCCTGCTGGATGACGGAAATCCTGGTCTCTATGGTAAGTGCAAATATGGTTATTCTGTCATTGGCGGTAGGGACAAGCTGGAGTGGTTAACATCCAAGGACGTATCCCATCTGATACTGGCCTTTGGTGACTGTGCAGGAAGGGCAGAGGTTGCCAAATACCTGGAGGATAAGGGGTTCAGCTTTGCTAGTGCCATTCATCCAAAGGCAATTGTAGCCAGTGATGTTGAAATTGGTGAGGGTACCGTGGTTGCCGCAGGTGCGATCATCAACCCAGGTGCGAGAATCGGGCGACACTGCATAGTAAATGTCGGTGCGACGGTGGATCATGAATGCGTTATCGGTGATGCGGTGCATGTCGGGCCGGGAGTTCACTTAGGTGGTTTGGTCGAAGTCGGAAACACGACGTGGCTTGGTATTGGTTGTACGGTGAGAGACCGGATTAGAATCGGCGCTCGATCAGTGATAGGGGCTGGAGCTGTAATTGTGAAAGATGTTGGGGACGATGTGGTTGCCTATGGAGTGCCGGGGAGAGTCATTCGATCCACTCGATCAAGCGGCGGTTCTTAAAATGTATACAAATGCATCCTGAAACGAAACGAGTTTCTATCCTTGTCACTGGTGGGGCCGGATTTATCGGATCCAGTCTAGTGCGCACCATTTTGAATCGGGAGTTCACAAGGGGTTTGGGCGTCGAAGTAGTCAAGCTGGTGAACTTGGATAAATTGACCTATTCAGGCAATCTTAGTAACTTGGATGAGGTGGCGGATGATCAGCGGCATATTTTTGTGAAGGGGGACATCTGTGATCGTCGCCTGATCGGAGACTTGCTGAAGGATTACTGTATCGATGCTGTTGTGCATCTGGCGGCGGAGTCGCATGTGGATCGCTCGATCGATGATGCTAGCGCTTTCATTGAAACGAATGTGGTTGGAACGCATTGTTTACTGGAAGAATTTCGACTGTACATCGCACGACGATCGATCCCTCGATCGGAAGGGGATCTAGCAGGTCGGTTTATTCATGTTTCGACAGACGAGGTATACGGTTCACTTGATGAAAAGGATCCCGCTTTCAATGAGACTACACCGTATGCTCCCAACAGTCCTTACAGCGCATCCAAAGCGGCAAGCGATCACTTTGCCAGGGCCTACTATCACACCTTTGGATTACCGGTAATCGTTACCAATTGCTCGAACAACTATGGGCCGCGCCAGTTTCCAGAGAAGCTGATGCCACTGATGATATGCAAGGTGCTAAGAGGGGAGATGCTTCCGGTTTACGGGGACGGTCGCAATGTGAGAGACTGGCTGTTCGTCGATGATCACAGCAGGGCATTGCTTACCGCATTGGTTAGAGGAATCCCCGGCGAATGTTATGCGATCGGTGGACGCTGTGAAATGCGAAACATTGACATTGTTAGGGCGATTTTTGCAACAGTAAAAGAACTTGCACCAGACTATGCCGCAGGAGACGTTTCGGACCGAATTACCTTCGTGGCGGACCGGCCCGGGCATGATCAGCGCTATGCGATCGATTCGACGAAGATTGAGCGTCATCTCGGATGGTCACCGTTTGAGGATTTTAGCTCTGGATTGCGCAAGACAGTCCAATGGTACCTTGATAACTCCGAGTGGATTAAAGCGATCGACGATGGCACTTATCGCGGTGAACGTCTCGGAAGAAAGCCCGGTATTCAGCGCTAGTTTCTGTAATATGCAATGTTTGGATCAACAATCCGCTCGCCGTTCTGCTCGGCGTTTTGTTCGCCGTGACTGCAATGCGAAGCCAGTAACTCTAACGTCTTGTATGGTAATGTCGGCCTGAATTAACTGCTTTTTATGTCTCGCAAAGGAATCATCCTCGCAGGTGGAACTGGCAGTCGCCTGTTCCCCATGACCCACGCTGTCAGCAAGCAGTTGATGCCGGTCTACGACAAGCCAATGATCTACTACCCACTGTCGATGCTGATGCTGGCGGGGATTCGCGAGATTCTGATAATTTCGACGCCTCGAGATCTGCCGCAATTTGAGCAGTTGCTTGGGGACGGTTCTCTGTGGGGGGTGGCAATTTCCTACGCTCCGCAGCCCAGGCCGGAGGGGCTTGCTCAAGCGTTTCTGATTGGTGAGGAATTCTTGCAAGGTGATGCGGCCTGTCTGGTACTTGGCGATAACTTGTTCTATGGGATGAGTCTTCCGCAGATTTTACAGAATGCGTCCGCAGTTACGCACGGTGCTACCATCTTTGGCTACCACACTCATCAGCCGGAGCACTATGGAGTCGTGGAATTTGATCGTAATGGAAAGGTGCTTTCTATTGAAGAGAAACCAAAGAATCCTAAATCGAACTACGCCGTTCCTGGTATCTATTTTTACGATGATCATGTGGTCGAGTTCACGCGCATGGTGCGGCCGTCCGAACGTGGCGAGCTGGAGATCACGGACCTCAATCGACTCTACCTGGAACGAGGTGAATTGCGTGTGGAATTGCTGGGACGAGGCACCGCGTGGTTGGACACTGGGACTCCTGACGCACTTGCGGAGGCGACACAGTTCGTGCAGGTGATCCAGCACCGACAGGGGCTCAAAATCGCCTGCCCTGAGGAGATCGCCTACCTGAAGAAGTTTATCACGGCAGAGCAGCTTGAGCAGCGGGCGGTGGCCTATGCGGGTACTGACTATGGCGCTTATCTCAATGGATTACAACGACAAGAGTAGAACCGGAATTTTATGAGGATCGGGAGAAAAATATCTGAGCTGGGCGCACGCGCGCTGCACGCGTTTGGTGATGGTTTTGCAGATTGGAAGGGGATTGAAACAAGGCTGGTGGTAAGCTCGGGCCGGACTGGAACCGATTTTTTCGGAAATCTGTTTAACCTTCCTGAGCAGGGAGTTTTGGCATTTCATGAGCCAGATCCTGATTTGTTTGACGTCGGAATCTCTGGAATTCGACGCCACGACTCGAACGAAGCTCTGGTGCGCCAGGTTCGGCTCTGCCGGTCCAGGCAGGCTCAAAGGCTTCGGAACGTGGATGCTTCCTGTTACGTGGAGGCAAATCCAAATCTGGTGATGCTGCTTCCTGCCCTCGAAAAGGCTTTCAACGGGCCCAAAATTGCATTTCTCACCCGCGATATCGACTCCTATGTCGTGTCGGCTTACAACAAATCGCCAAATGGATCGGGCACCATGTTTTTCTACGGAGAGAATGATCACCGCAAGCGTCTGACTCCGGGAGATGTCGGGAGCGATGCATTGGCGGGAGAATGGGTCGAAGAATGGGCTGGCTGTGGGCGTGCTCTAAAGATTGCCTGGTGGTGGACGTATGCGAACCGCCAAATCCTTGAGCATTTGAAAACCAATCCCAGTGCTGAACGTTTTTATTTCGAGAAGCTATTTGATGCCGGGTCAGGTGAATTCGAGCGACTGGTCGCGTTCATGGATTTTGATGCGCGAGCAGAAGCCTTGTTTCTTGAGCGGTTCCAGCATGAAGTGCAGAACAAGAGGAATTCCTCCGCCCGCGTATTCGGCAGTCAGTTTGACGAATTCGAGAGCGGTGAGCGAACACAAATCCTTCAGCTTACGGCTGAGGTGCGGGCGGAGCTTGGCTACCCGCTTTCCTCGTAGCAAGAAATGACCGATCCCTCGCTTGGAAATCGTACGATTGTCGCGACAGTCTGGTCTGGAGTGGGGATCTATGGTCAACGCCTGATCACTCTCGGTGTGGGCATGGTACTGAGCCGGACGCTGAGCGCCGGAGATTTCGGACTCATCGCCCTGATCGGATTTGCGGGAGGTTTCTTTAGCGTGCTGAGCGATTGCGGTATCAGCAATGCAGTGGTGCAGTTTCGGGACTTCGAAAGAAGAGAACTGGGATCGTTGCTGATATTCTCGATGCTGCTGTCGGTCGGGATCACGGCGATGATGTGGTTGTCGGCGCCTCTCATTGCCGCATTCTTCAAAAACAATGCCCTGATCCCAGTGTGCCGGGTGTTGTCGATCGGACTGTTTTTTACAGCGGTGAGTGCGGTTCCCACAGGCCTCCTGAAGCGGGACATGCGCTTCAAGGAACTTGCTAAATATCAGATGTTCGCGACCTCCATGGGAGCGGTAGTCTGTCTGTATGGCGTTTACCTCGGATTGTCCTATTGGGCAGTGGTGGCACAGGTTTTAGTTACTAGTATTCTCGGTTCTGTGGTCGTGTTTTGGCTCGCACGGCTCCCTCCGTTTGGAAGCTTCGGGATTGAAGCTGTGAAGAGGGTCTTTTCCTTTTCTGGATACCTCTTGATCGGCGATATCGTGCGATACATCGGGCGCAATGCCGAGGTGATCGTTATCGGACGAGCTCTGGGAGAGGGCCCTCTGGGGCAATACAACCGCGCGTATTCGCTGTTCATGCTTCCTGTGAGTCTTATGGCGTCAGCCTTAAATCCGGTACTGCATTCTTCGTTATCGAGTATTCAGGACGACAGGGATCGGATGCGGACTGCTTACCTGCAAATCGTGCGATTGATCGCTACAATTTCGATGCCAGTAATGGCGGTATCCGTGGTTCTTGGGCCGGAACTGGTGCGGCTCTGCTGGGGGCCAAACTGGTCTGAGTCGATCCCCATTTTTCAGGTGCTGGGTGTGGCCGCAATGGTGCAGCCACTTATTGCGCCAAGCGGAGCGGTGTTCATGGCGCAAAGCAAGACCAAGTGGTTCTTCAGGATGGCGCTATGCAACAACACCCTGATCCTGATCACAATTACAATTGGAGTACAGTTTGGCTTGATCGGTGTGGCCTGGGGATATACAACCGGGGCTGTAGTAACGTTCTCAATCGTTCTTTACATCACCTTGGGAAAGCTGTTGGGTACCTCAATGGCGGAGTTCATTTCGACAGTACGCTTCCCGCTTATGCTTGCTGCGGTATTGACGGCGTTTGCAGTAGTGGTCGCCTGGGGAGCCAGGATCTATTTCGACTACGTGATGGTGTTGGTATTGGTCGTCGTTCCAGTAAGTGTGATCTACTTGTTGTCCGTCGCCACATGGCAGCGGAGCTTGCTGGAGAAACTGGCGAAGAGCCTTCCATCAGTGCCTCAATCAGTGCTGTTGACGTGGCTGAACCGCCTGAGTTTCGCGCACGGCAAGTAGGGCGTGCAAATACATCTGGAGGCGTTTGTTTGTAGGGATATTTAACCAATATGGATAGGAATCATGATAGAATCGCAGAGCAGTTAGGCAGCGAGTTTCAGGAAGAGGCCGAGGCTGTGACGGCGGCGGGCTCATTTAGTACATGCCCCCGTCGGCGCTCGCGTATGTTCGTATGGTATGCGGCTGTATTGACGGCAGGATTGGCCGTATTCCTCGTGCCGTTGTTCCGATATGCAGCGAACAATGAATTGCATTCGCACATCGTGCTGGTGCCGTTCATCGTGGGATACCTGCTGTCGACGATGTTCAATGAGGTGGCGCAAGGCGCGGCTGCGGCTCCAGCAGTGAGCCCGGGCGATGGCCGATTGTCGCTGCGGCGCGGTGGTAGGTGGTCGTTGCCACTGGCCGGTTTACTGGGGCTGGCTTCCTGCTGTTTCCTGGGATTCGCCTTGGCTGGTCAGGGCGGCTTGAGTCAGAATGATTTCTTCGCCTTGATTGGCGTCGCGTATGCGGGACTCATCGGTGCCGGTGGTTTAGCCATCATGGGCAGCCGCTGGATGAAGGCCAGAGCGTTTCCGTTCGCTTTCCTGCTATTCCTGGCACCGCTCCCGGATGCGGCCGTATTCCATTTTGAGAATTGGTTGATGGCAAAATCCGCCGATGCCGTTGAGATGATGTTCAAGCTTGCAGGAACGCCGACGTTTCGACAGGGACAGGTATTTGTGCTGCCAGGAATCGATCTTGAGGTGGCCCGCGAATGCAGTGGTATTCGCTCGACATGGGTTTTGCTGATCACCAGCCTGCTTGCGTCTTATCTTTTTCTGCAAAACCCATGGCGGCGGGCTGTTCTGGTTGCAGCGGTCATCCCGTTGGGCATCCTGCGCAATGGCTTTCGAGTGCTCGTGATCGGACTCCTTTGCGTCCATGAGGGGCCGCACATGATCGACAGCATTGTGCACAAGCGTGGAGGGCCGTTCTTTTTTGCCCTTTCGTTGATACCGCTTTTTCTGTTGGCATGGTGGTTGCGTCGGAAGGAAGTAAAGGTAAAGTGAGAAACATTGGGCGCCGGCTAGCGAGCGGGTGACGTTGAAGGGGCTTGATTTTGGAGGGCTTGGGACAAACCGAGGGCTGTGACGGGGCTGACAGGACGCGATTTCGCCAAGGCATGCGCCCGGAATGGGGGTAGGATAGGATTGCAGAACAATGGAAAGATGAGTGAAGGCCAGCCGAGAGCTGGCTTTTTGTTTTCCTGCCCTGGCAGACCTCAGAAACTTCCATTATCCAGTAGCAAATTCCGGGCAACCCGTTTTTGCGTTATTGCTGCGACCAGTGCGTCTGTGCTTGACGATGCAGTCGTGTCCATGGGACGTTTTTCTAAATGTGCGCGCGCTCTCAAATTTGTATCCAAGGCCGTTGTTGTGTGTCCCAGGGGATGATCGCCTGGGCGGCAACGGTAGCCGCCGTAATGCTTACTGGCTGTGCCGTGCTACGATCCCCCGGTGATCCGGTGTTGCCACCCGAGGCGGGAGGTGGCGACTGGCAGCAGAGTGCGGTGGAGGGTGACAGCACTCTCGTGGCAGGAGACGTCATTGCGTTGTCATTCGCCGGCGCTCCCGAATTAGATCAACCTCAGAGGATTCGCCCGGATGGGAAAGTGACGTTGCCGCTGCTCAATGACGTTACCGCCGCTGGCAAGCGCATCTCGGATTTTCAAGACGAGCTGCGAGAGCTTTATACCGAGCACTTGAAGGATGACCGAGTCACGGTTGCACTGCAGCAAACCGCGAATGCCGTGTATCTTTCGGGTGACGTAGGTCACCCTGGCAAGATTCCTCTCGATCGGCCGATGACAGTGATCGAGGCGATCATGGAAGGCGGAGGCTTCACTGATTATTCTGATATGAGGAATGTCACCCTGCTCCGGCGCGAGCAGGACCAGCAGCATCGCTACAAGCTAGACCTGTCCTCCACCTTTAGTGAACCGTCATCGAAAGTGACCTATGTCAAGCCATTCGATGTTATCCACGTCGGCACGAGAAGGTTTTGAGGCGGAGGGCGGAGGACT
>JAGROY010000200.1 GCA_020439995.1 Verrucomicrobiia bacterium | reverse complement strand
TCCAACACTATCCATGTTTTCCATCACAGCACACCTGCCGCTGTTGCAGATTGGGCGTATAGCCCTGGACCATTATGAAGAGCGCTGGCTTCAGAGAATCATTCAGCGTGCGGCCAAAAAAGCTGGTCACGACAAGTGGTTTTTTGCTGAGCACGTAGCCTCGGGAGTCCTTGAGTATCTTCGCCAGCGATTCGATCGTCAGTCGATCACTATCGAAGAGCTTTTCGCGAAAATCGGGCAAACCTTGACTTCGATCGGATTCAACGACATCGCTGCAGAGCTTGAAGCGGAACCGCCACCCATCACCGTGCCACTCCCGGTTCTTGCGGATGAAGCGGCGTCAGGATTTGAGCTGTCGTTCTTTTCCCTCATCGATCAGCAGATCGCTGATGCTCGCCGTCTCGGGGCGGTAGAAATTCAGTTTACCGGGATTCGTGAGGCGATTAAAAAGCTGCGTCAAACAGAGCGCTGGACACGTTCCTGCCAGGATCTCCATGACTACCTGCTGATTTACGTGCCCGGACGTGCCGTAAGATACGGAGACGGGCCATTTTGTATCCTGATTCATTAGTGCTCTGATCGAGTGCTGACGATTGAGTTGCGGCGAGTCTGATCCCGCTGCACAATGCTGCCATGTTTGCATTCATCATCCGTGCTCTACTCGGCAGCCTGGCCTTACTTGCGATCGCTCCGTTCGCAGGCGGGCATGCAATGGATACAAACCTGTACGTGCAGATTCATCTGCATGAGGACAAGCTCGTGTGCGAGGTGGATGTGGGCTCATTCCAGTTCCCACCGTTGAAGGACGTCGTATTCGCGCATCCTGAGACGCATCCTACGTTGGAGGAGAAGCGGGAAGAGATCGAGAAATTCTTTCGAGAGAACTGCCCCTTTTCGATCGATGGCATTGTCGTTCAGCCTGTCCTGACCAGTCTGAAGTTGGAGGACTTTGAGGCCGCCGACCATCTCATGCGGCAGATGGACATTGTCTATGTAGGGCTGAAAATGGAGTATTCCCTGAAGCGCGAACCGAAGCAGATTGCGATGAAGTGGGGATTTTTTGCGCAGCCGCACGAAGGTGAGGAGTTTCCCACCATTACGGATGATCCATTAGCAGTGGTGGATGACCCTCAGGAGGTGGTGGCCGATTTCATCATTCACGGAGATCCAGACCAGTACGACCTGGTTTATTTTTCGCCTAGAGAGCCGGAATACATCTGGCACCGTCCGGTTCCTGAGCGATCGGAAGAGGAACTCGCGGCGATTACGACCGTTCGGGAGGGATCTGCTGGATCGGTCTCAGTTCGGCGTTATGGTTTCCTTGGTGGAGGTGTGGCTCTCGTTCTTTTGGGGCTGGTGGTGGGCAGAGGGCAGGGGAAAGCCAAAGTCTTGACGGGAGGCCTGCTCGCGGTGTTGGGCGTGGCGTGTTTTGCGGGTGGTTTCATTCAACCGAAAAATGATCAACCGCTCGCTGATCAGGAGGCGATCGACACTTTTAAAGCGCTACAGGCCAATATCTATGCGGCGTTTGACTACGACACTGAGGACGAGATTTACGACGCTCTGGGGCAGAGCGTCGACGGCGCGCTTCTGGATCACGTTTACAATGATGTATTCGAAAGTCTGATCCTGCGAAGCGAAGGCGGGGTGATGGCGAAGGTACAGAAGGTTGAGGTGCTCAAGGCTGAGGTTACGGCAGCTCCGACTGCGACTAGCGATTCATTTGTCATTGATTGCCTCTGGCGGGTGCACGGGTTCGTGAAGCACTACAGTCATACGCACCGCAGATTGAATGAATATCAGGCAACTTTTGAAATGGCACCAAGAGACGGCAAATGGAAGATCATCAAGTCCGTCGAAACCAAACGTGAGCGCCTGGACGGGCAGTTGCAGGGGAGTAGCGCGGGGGGAGTGATGCCGCCTGAAGGCGCTGCTGCAGCTGAGGATTTTCTAAAAGGAACAGAAACGGGGGATTCCTTGCCGGGGGAAGCAGATCCCTCTTCAGAGGAAGATCTCGACCTTCCCGGGATTCTGGATGGAAACACCATGGAGTAGTTTCAGATTTGTCGGAAACCACTCATTTCAGTCGCAAAAATCGCTTGCATCAAGAGCAACGCAGGTTACAAATTCACGCATATGGCGAAAAAAAGCTGGATCGAGCGGAACAACCGCAAAAAAAAGACCGTTGAAAAGTATGCCGCATTGCGGGCACAGTTGAAAGCAGAAGGCGATTACATCGGCCTTTCAATGTTGCCTCGTGACGCGAGCCCGACCCGTGTTGTGAACCGTTGTGAAGCAAGTGGTCGTCGTCGTGCGTTCATCCGTCGCTTCAAGCTCTCAAGAATCTCTTTCCGCGAATTGGCATCCCATGGAATGATTCCAGGGGTTACCAAATCGAGTTGGTAGCGATCTGTAGTTTCTTGTAACCGACCCGCTTTTAAAAATTTTCCGGCCCTCACCGTTTTGGTGAGGGCCTTTTTGCGTCGCAAAAGGCACGCGTTCATGGCCATTGCATTGATGGCTAGTCCGGCGTACCTTGCGCCAACAATCGATCATCAAGCTATGCCAATCTACGAATATATCTCGGTAGAAAGCGAAAACACCTGTCGAATTTGCTCGAAGGGATTCGAGCTGCGCAGGCCAGTGGATCGTCCGGCACTGGAAGTTTGCCCACTTTGCAGGAAGCCTGTGAAGAAACTGATTAGCCAGATCAATACGCCGAAGATCACCAAGCCGATGTCCGTGACCGATGCAAAGAAGGCGGGCTTCCAGATTTTGAAGCGCCGTGACAAGGGCGTTTATGAAAAGCTGTAGCTTTAATCTTGTCTACGGTTTGCAGTTAGCCCATTCCGTCAGACGTGCATCCAAAGAAACTGAGGAGTTTGGGCAGGGCGTTCGGAGGAATGCTCAGAGGTTTGCTTGCACTTATTTTGCTCTGCATTGTTGTCTGGGCGCTTGAAGTTTACTCGCCGGAGAAATTCGGCCTTTTAACCATCGCAACCCGTGGCGGGGGATTGGATTCGGCCCGAGGGTTCTATATCGGGGCGATTGTAATCTTTTTCATAGCATTCTGGCTTTACACAAACTTGGCCGCTCTGGTCGCGTCCGTCAGGATGAATGGGTTGCCACTGACGCTTTTCATCTGGGCGTTGATGGTAATACCCGGTGTCGGATTGGTCATGGTGCTGTTCCTCTATCTTCAAGCGAAGTATCAGCTGAAGACGAATGGAGTGCGCCTGGGACTATTCGGTGTCGATCGCCGTAGCTATCCGCCTGTTACCGGAGAGAACGAGCACCTGCCTGCAGGAATGAGTGACGCGGCTGCTCTCCTGATATTTTTTCTGATATCGATAGCGGGAAGCCTGACGTTGGTCGGGGTAGCGGGTGTGTTCTTTTTTACCTCCCTCCCAAATCTTGTGGAGACATTCATTCCTCAAGGTCACGGATCGAGCGGAGATAAAGAAGTGCTCAAGGCTGAGCTGGAGGACGATGGCGACGGATTTGTGGAACCTCCTTGGGACACGATGGAATCCGTCGAAGAGTATACTGAAATCGACGACGATGTGCTGCCCGAAATAGTCCCGGACGAACCAGAAGCGCCCAAAGTGCTGATTGCGATGAGGGATTGGACGAATCGGAACGGAGTGGTGATGCGGGCTGAGTTGCGTTCCGTGGCGTTGGATGCAGAGGGCAAATACGAGGGCATGTTCATACGCGAGGACGGCAATACGTTTCAATATCGAATCGCCCGCCTCAGTGGTCCTAACATTGATCTAGTAAAAGCAGCGATCGCAATGCAGACCCGATCGGGTGATGCAGCCGTAGAGGAGTCAAGGTAGCGGCTGCTGGCGTGGGCGGGAGGGCCGCTGAGCACGCTCAATATTTTTTGCCGCCCGGCGTCACATTGCTGGGGAAATCGCAAAGAAAAAGGTGAGCCATTCGAATTTTGAACCCATAAGCACCAATGAAACGTCAACTACTCATCCCGATCGCTATTCTAACCCTGATGGGAATTCTCATTTCAGTCTCTTCGCATAAGAGATCGAACCACGACGAAACGCGAGCCGATTTCAGCGCCAATTCTACGTCTGGTAGCTCGGTAGGAAATGGTCTTCCGCCTGTGATTCCCAATGGCGGTAAAGGGATTCGGTCGGCGATCACCCCGGAGCCCTACAGTCCATTTCAGGCAGAGCTTGATCGCGCAATGCGCGAGGCCCTGGCTGCGCACCAACAGAAAGTCGTGGAAGTCGGCCGCGAAAACGTGCCAATGTTGCCTATCTCGTCCGAATCCCACCCTGAGCACCTGCTTCCCCGCCAGCAACCGCTCAACGCAAGTCAGCGCAAGGCGCTCGCGAAACTGCGTTTGAAAACTGCTGGCAAGTATGTCGACTACAGAACGGGCCCTGAGCACAGTTCCATCAGCTTTCTCCGTGGCCGGGGGCTCGAACCTGCGGCAGATACGCCCGAAGCGACGGTCAGTAATTTCCTGCGCAACAATCGGGAGCTCTTGAGGATCGATGATGCTTCTGGAGACACCGTTCTGCACAGCACGGATACCGATGGTCTCGGCTATACTCAAATGCGTTACACCACCGCATACAAGGGGCTGGAGGTCTGGCCGTCGTCGTTTACCGTGCAACTCGATCCGTCGGGAGATGTCGGTCTCATGACGGGTGCCTATGCGCCCACGCCCGATGGTCTGAACACGGAACCTTCAGTAGCGCAGGAAGACGCAGGCCGTGCTGCGATCATGGCCGTCGGTGCGTCGCCTCTGTCGCCGCGAGAGTCGGGTACGCTGAAAGTATTCGCCCCGGTATCGGAGCCTGATCCAAAACTGGCGTGGCAGTTTGCCGTCCATTCCGGGGTCGCCCAACATTGGGATGTCTTTGTCGATGCCCATTCAGGAGAGGTTCTGCACAAGCAGAACCGCTACTGCACTGCCCATGTTCAGGGGAGCGGTGTGGATTCAGTGGGGCAGGCTCACTCGATCAACCTGTGGCAGCACAATGATGGGGGATTTTACATGGTCGATACCACCAAGCCAATGTATCAGGCGGACGTATCGAACCCTCCAGTAAGCGCGACCGGTGGTATTTTTGTTTACGAGGTCGTCGAGGCGAACCTTACTCCTCAAGGAAGTCTTGTTGATTGGAGTTTCAGGCCTTCCGTCTCCGGTTCCGCAAACAGCGGTTTTTCTCCTGCCTTGGTTGCTGCGTCGGCGAACGTTGGCTTCGTCTATGACTATTTCCTCGAACGCTTCAACCGCAATTCTTTCGATGGCAGGGGAGGTAGTATCCTCGTCTACGGCGATATCCCGAACTATTTCAATGCGGCCTTTGCCCACGAACAAAACACCATGGTCATCGGTGACACGTTGAACTGGGCGGAATCACTCGACGTGATGTGTCACGAGATGACGCATGGAATTGTCGGAACCTCGGCCGGACTTGTCTACATGGACCAGAGCGGCGCGCTCAATGAATCGTTCGCTGATATCATCGGCGAGAGCGTTGAGACGTTTCGTTCGGGAAAAGCGTTTCCTGACTGGATCACCGGCTCTTTGTTGCCAAAGGGATACCAGCGATCTCTGAGTTCTCCCAGTTCAAACTTCATCGATGGTGCGCAGACGACTCCCTATCCAGACCGGATGAGCAAGTTCCTCATCACCGAAGATGACCACGGCGGCGTCCACTTGAACAGCTCGATCCACAACCATGCGTTCTATCAGCTTGTGGCCGGCCTGTCGCAGCACATCTCTCTTAAAGATGGACTCGATATCTTCTACCGCGCCTTGACTACAAAACTGAACAAGAACTCAGGATTCGTGGACAGCAGGCTCGCCTGCATTGCCTCTGCCGACGAGCTTTTTGGAGCTGGGTCGACGCAATCGCGAGTGGTTGGCCTGGCCTTTGATGCGGTGGAAATCTTCGACCAGGCAGGTTCCCCTGTCGAGGCCCCGCTGCCCACAGTCGCCGCAAACGATTCCACACTCTTCACATTTCCCTCAGGATTGTCTCACTTTCTGGGGCGCAGGGATGAAACCTTCGGAGATCCCAGCGCGGGAGTCTTTCTTGGTAACAACAACATTAAGACGCCAGCAGCCCCGAACAAAAGACCATCTGTCCAGGGCGACGGACAGCGCGGTATTTTTGTGACACCTGACTTTGATGCGGCGCTCGTTGACACAATGAACGGAGCATCCACTCCATTTGGACTTTCGGGCAGAGTCGAATCCGTAGCCATCTCTGGCGATGGTAGCTCGTTCGCTCTAGTCGTCCGCGATGGCCTTGATCCGGCGAAAAAGATATTCGTTTACGATGGCACTATTGATCAATCCAAGGTCTTTGTCGCCGCGCAGCCTGCGTCCGACGATGGCGGAACAGGACGCGAGGATAGCATCATCGTGGTCGATTCACTCGATCTCAGTCCGGCAGGGAACGTGGTATTCTACGATGCCATCACCCGCATCGAACAGGCATCGGGTTACTACATCGACAACTGGGCGACTTACGGAATTGATGTGAACGGAGGTCAGATATTCTCTATCTTCCCTCCCATTCCAGGGGTTAATATCGGCAATCCCACTATTGGGCAGACCCGTTCGAATCTCCTCACCTTTGACGTACAGGACGAAGGCACCGGGGTTTACTCGATCTATGCGGCTGACCTCGCCACGGGTAACTATAACCAGTTGTGGACGCTCTCCGCTGGGGCGAGCATCGCGCCGGGTTGGCCGGGGTACAACGGCGATGATTCCGCGATCGTATTCACTGACTATAATATCGACACCAACTTTGAACCGCTTCTGGTTGCTATCCCGCTCAATGCTGACGGGATCACAGCGCCTGCACCGGCACAGGTCTGGCTGCGTGGCTCGTTCCCGAATCTCGGCACTATCTACCGCCGCGGCTCCTATCAGGGGATGCCGCAAGTCAGCGCGATGGCAGTGTCCAGCACGGCATCGGAGACACCCGGCAATCCAGGTCGCTTCCGGCTGAACCGAACCGGTTCCACCGCAGCGCCTCTGGGTGTAACGTTCACGCTGACCGGTTCAGCTCAGAATGGCACAGACATCTCACCATTTCCGTTCTCCGCCACTATTCCGGCAGGTTCCTCTTCCGTGGACCTTACGATGCTGATAACCGATGATGCGATTTCCGAAGGCGATGAGACGGCGACGCTGACGGTGCTTGATCGCAGCGATTACCTCTGCGCAGGGCAGCCAGCCACCGTACTGATCAAAGACAACGATGCCGGGGCGAGTGGCTTCGCAGCCTGGGCAACGTCGAACGGTGTTCTGCCAACTGCTCTCAACGGCAATCCAGATGGTGATTCGTGGTCTAATATTATGGAATATGCGCTCGGCCTCAATCCTAAGAAACCCGATGGCAGAGATGCGATTCGCGCTACTGTGGTGGGTGGTCGCCTTGTCCTCGAGGTAGTTCGGAGCCTCCGTTCTGATCTGACCTATCAGGTTGAGTTCAGCTCCAACATGAAGTCGTGGACTTCCCAGGGGAGCACGGTTCTGGTTAATAGCCCGACAACGCTAAAGGTGCAGGCAAACGCGGGCGCGGCATTTGGTCGGCTACGGGTGAGTCAGTGATGGAGCTGCCCCACTGGCGATCCGAAGTTACTTGAAGCTCGGCCCGTTCGGCAATTGCCGAACGGGCATTTATTTGAATGACGGCCAGTCACGTGCAATTTTTTCCAGATCGCTGTCGACAATCTCATTCGTCTCTGTGCGCTTGAGAACCTGCAATTTACTGCGCAGTCGTTCGATCAGGCTGCCCTTGGGACAAGCGGTCAGCACTGGCTCGGGGGTGAAATCGACCAGCAGGTCGGCGAATAAGCTGCTCCACTTTGAGCCACTGCCTGCTTCCTCTGGCGGAGCCAGGCAGTAAGTGTCGAAAAAGAACTCGATTGGAATGTCAGTAAGCTGCAGCTGAATCATGAGGATCAACGCGTGACACCAGGCTGCGAGCGGATCTGATTCCTTGTCCCAGACATAAAGTTCACAAGCGTCGAGCGCCTTGATGCCACCTGAAAGCGCCGTGATTCTAATGCGAATGCCGGTGAGTTGTCCGCCGCGATTCTGGCATGGAAGTGTGCTCAAGGTGATGGCCGCATGAGCCATGTTCGCGTTTCCTCCGAAGTAGTTGCGGATTCTCCGCCGCTTTGTCCGCATCTTTTTCTGCCTGGTGGGGGTATCCGGGTAGACTGCGCGATAGCAGCGGGAGGTCTCCTGCGGCGTGGCACTGAATGAGATCACCTTGTCGCTGATGGGCTCCGGCGCGGATAGAATGCCGCGTGGTTTGATGCCTTCGAGCGGCTGTGTGGTGATTGTTGCAGCTTCGCGGTCGAGAAAGAAACTGAATCGTCCATGATTCAATGCGGCATTGTGAAGCGCCCTGTCGGCGGAGAGTAGACATGAACGATCGTTGAGCAGACGCCGAATGATCTCGATGTCTTGAATGCCGGGATGAGTGTCTTTGATAAATAGATACTGATCGCAGTCCTGGCGGAAAGTATCATTCATCCTCAGGCGATAGAACACAAACTCATCGACCGATTCATCCACAAAGCAAATATCGAAGTGTTTGCGGATCTTTGGGCCGGTTCCCTCAAGTTCGCGAATGACGGCATTGATCCGGGATCGGACTTTCTTGACTTCGTTTCCCTTCCAGGCCTCAAGGAACGGGATAAAACGCTTGTTCCCATCTTCGGCAATCTTGTCGAGAAGTCTGAATACTGTCTGCCGATTGCAGTCTTTGAGGAAAACCATCAAGTAGGGCCCGCCCGCCTCGACCATTGCGGCGCAGGTATTGAACCACTCGTCGGCGATCGTGTTCATCTCGATCATCAGCCCCTTCGCCGAGTAGACCAAAGTCGGGAGTTTCCCGGAGTAGGCGATCTCAAAATAACCGTCCAGAATTGCCCGATCCACATAGTGCGAAATTTCTTCCACGCTGTGGTCAGAGTAATAGCCGTAGCTCGGATTGTTTTGCATGCCGTGCTCCAATACTTCTTTGGCACTGCTTCCTTTCAAGATCTTGCACAAAAGATTCCGCCCACCCGCGCCGATCAGGTTTTCCGCTCCGCGCAGAATCGCAACCAGATCTTCCTGCGACAGATTCTTCACGTCGCCTGGATCGAGCTTCACTGGCTGTTTGAAAGTTCTTTTTGGCATCCCAGATTGGAACGAGTCGGTCTATGGATTAGGTTCGTAATCGATGTATTCTGGCCAGGTGCGCTTCATCAGGAGTTCTTCTGCTGCCTTGATTTGGCTGTCGACTCCGTTAGCCAGGTCTCTGCCATTGTATGGTACGATGATGTGTGGGACGATGCCGATACCCTCGATTCCTCTCCCACCGTTGAAACGCTGCATATTACTGGCTACGGAAAAATATACACTGAACAACCCACTTGGGGCTGGTATCGAGATCTTTCTTGAAGACATGCCAGCAGTGGGAGTCGGGCCGATTAGCAGTGCCCGTTGTTCTTCCTTGAACAGTCCAGAGAGCGTCTCGCCCGATGACGCAGTCATCGCATCAATCAGAATGACCACTGGCCCTCCAAATGGACGATCGCCCTTGCCTTCAAACTTTCCCCAGAACTCGCCACGTTCTAAGAAACGAGCAAAGACTTCGTAGTGATCACAGCCGCCCCCGCTGTTGGCACGCATATCGATGATCATGCCAGGCACGTTGCCCAGGGCGGTCAGCATTTTATCCAGTTGCTCTGGCAGATCTCTGGGCACAGACTTCAATCGCAGGAAGCCATTGCCAGCCTTTGTCTTCCCAAACGAATTGCGTCCGGCTGGAACGAGTGCGTCAAGTTGTCTGGAAAAGGCTAGTGATGTGGAAACGAAAGTCTCATCAGTTCGGCTGACGGTTTTGGAAAAGGCTGTGCCATCCGGCATCTGGCCGGTAATTCGGTAGTCGATTCCAACCCATCCCGCGAGCCCGATCAACGCAGCTTGGGCCATGGCGTGGCGCCGTGTTGAATATCCGCGTCGGTCGGCAAGCTCATCAGCCTTTTTGCCAATCCAGTCGATCGCCGGCATGTCATCGATGGTCGAGATGATCGTGCCGATGGGGATCTGCGTAGCGGGATCAGCCCCAATGACGATGGCTGAGTTGTCATCGACAAGCATGTTGAGGCGGGCAAGCTGCCAATGACGATCGCCCGATTCGTCCGGCCATCGGAAACTACAATCCTTCAGGCGAGCATGTCCATCGCGGAGGCGTGCTACCAACCGTGTGCAAACCTGGAGATGTTCGGAAACAGTGGTAATGTTAGGTGTCTGTGTTGCAGCCCAGGATCGAACATCATCCCAAACGATCCGCTTCTCTCCAATCAAATGCTCGGCTCTTTCTTCAAGCGTATCGAGAAGGAATGCCACGTCCTGCTGATAGACTTCAGGAGTCGGCTGCTGCGTCTCGTCTGCCGCAGCGGTACTTAACAGAAGTGCGGCGCCTGACAGCCATTCAGTCAACCACGTCAGCGGAATCCGAACTCTCACGGCTGTTGCTTTGCAAGTGCTTGGGCCGCGTCGAGAATGGGTTTGCCGGAGTGATCCTGAGCGTCCTTGTAGTCTTTTTTGATCTCGGCAATCAACCGTTCAGCATCGCTGTTCTTGCCAGTCTGCTTGTAATAAGAAGCGAGATAGAGACGGGCCAAGCCGCCGACATTACAGCCATCGAGATAGTACGAGTCGCTGAAATTCTCGATCGCCGTCTTGAGCAACGCCTCCCGTGCGTCACCGCTGCTTTTCTGCGCCAGATACAGCGTGGCACATCCCACGCGGTTCCCTTCTTTGTATTTTTTTAGAAAGTTTCCAATGACTTCCTTGATGTCGCTGGCTTTGTAATTCTTGTTGATCTGCTGGTAATCCCGCTCCATCTCCGCAAACTCTTTCTTGGACATTTTTTTCTCATCCTTTGCCCATGCGGTCTCCGCGTTGCGCTTGTTGCGTTTATGAAGGCGTTCCAGTTGAGTTTCGGAAAATGAGGATTCCTGTGATTCGTCGGCGCGAACGTACGTGGAGACAAACAGGAGGAAGGAGAAAAAGGTGAACGTGAGTAGTAAAGGCCTTGCCATTGTTCCATTGTCGAAAAAAGGGAGTTCCTGTCAACCGTCCTCTAAAGTTCGTAAAGTATTGTTTGTATCCAATGTTAGGTTTCAGCCATTCTGCTTCAGTCGTGCCTGCCTCTGATTTCCCTGAACTGCCTACTCTGCACAATCATTCTGATCGCGGTGTGCATGCTACAGTCAGTATTGGCAAGGTTCTCCGCCATTGTGTCCAGTAAGGGCTGATCTGACAGGCGCACGGAGCGACCGAGTGCGTAGCCGAGGAGCTTGCGGCAGAACTGGCGGACGAAGGTTTCGCGGCGGGTGTCTGCGAGGTAGTGGCGCAGTCCTTCGATTCCGTCCAAAGGGGTGCCATCCATGAGTTGCGTCCGGGTATTGGCGTCAGGGCGGAATCGGCCGATGGCATCATAACTTTCCAGTGCAAACCCGTAGGGATCGATGCGGACGTGGCATTTGGCGCAGGCGGGGGCGGAGCTGTGCTGCTCGATGAGTTCGCGCTCGGTGAGGCCAGCTGGCGGTGTTTCGGGAAGTGTGGGAACTCCAGGCGGCGGTTTGGGAAGTTTTTCTCCTAACAATGTTTCAGAAACCCAGTTGCCCCGCAGGATCGGGCTGGTGCGCGAGGCACCGGATTGCTTGGACAGGGTCGTCGCCATCGCAAGGATGCCACCGCGCCCGTTGGTGCGAGCATCGGATACCCTGCTCCATCCTGTGGCCTCTTTTGAGATGCCGTAAAACTCCGCAAGCTCATCGTTTGCGAACAGGTAGTCGGCATTGAGGATGTCGAGAATCGATCGATTGTTCTGAAAGAGATCGGTGAAGAAAAGGATTGATTCCTCATACATCGCACCCCGAAGAGCGGCGAACTCGGGGAAGCTGGTCTCGCTCTTCTCGTTCATCTCATTAAAATCGCGCACATGCAGCCACTGGCAGCCAAATTCGATCGCGAGCCGCCGTGCTTTGTTGCTCTTCAGTAATCGGGTGGTCTGGGATGCGAGCACTTTGGAGTCGCGCAGCGTGCCGTCGGCGGCGCACTGACGGAGTTCTGCATCAGGCGCGGAAGCGGTCAGGAAGTAGCTGAGCCGCGTGGCCAGTTCCCAGGCATCGACCGGGCCTTGCTTCGCGTCCGGGAATGGTGTTTCGGAGCGATACAGGAACTCAGGCGATGAAAAAATACGAGCCAGGACCAGCTTGAACGCTTCGTCATGGGGAAGCTCTTCGGCACGCAGGGTGGTGTAAAGTTCCCGAAGATCGGTGCTTTCTTCCGTTGTTAGCGGTCGGCGAAATGCTAGAGTGGCGAAGTCAACCAGGGCATTGAGCTGTGCGGGTTCGGCGGCCTCGAGCCGTGATTTTAGATCGGCAGCGTGTCGGGCGATCGGCTCTTTCAATGGGAAGAAGCGTGAGGGATCGGCATCCTGCGTAGCAAATTCCAGGATCTGCTCAAGGCCCGCGACGATCTGGAATTCGTCCTGGCTGACGAAGTGCAATTCGTCCCACAGGTGATCGAGCTTCGCCGCTTCTTCATCCGTCAGCATCAGCCGGGCAAGGTGGTCGTCTTCCCGGTGATATAACACTAACGTTACTACCTCATCGATAGGCACGATGCGCGTGTAGCAGAGAGCGCCCGGGAACAACGCGCGAAAGGCATCGAAGCCGCGTGCGATTGAAGTGTTGCCTGTGTGTGTGGTGATGGGAGTCTCGGGATTGAGTGCCCGAGCGGGCGTGGCGTTCGCCCCGGCGATCACTTGCAGTTGCACAGCCGAGTCCGCGGGGGCTGATTTGTCCAGCTTGCTTGTGACTGCGAATGCTGCGTCTTTGCCAAAGACGTCGGTGGGAAGGGTGAAGGGTTCGCTCGTCCGGCCCGCGCTGAGCAAAAGGCTGCCATCACTTGCGAACAACTTTGGATCCAGCCCATATTTTGATTCCGCGATCTCCTGTGCTGTGGCGCTTGCCGCGAGGGCGGAGAAGTCGGTCTGACCGAACAATGCACCATCGACCGCGGTGAGTTGCCGGTGAAGTTCCGCATTTGCACCAGTAAGATCCCTTCCATATGACATCGCCAGCGCTGCGATCTGCGTTGCCAGCGCGCTCGCCTTCGCTTCGTTCTCCTCCACCATCCAGTCCGCCAGGAGGGAGCCTTCTGGGATGGTTTGCCAGTTTCCATCGCCTTCGTTGAGTCCGGTGAAAAAGTTCCAGACGCCCAGGTTGCCATGACTGTCCGCGTGTGGATTGCCCGCGAGCATGGACGATGCGCAGTCGTTAGAGAGTGACCACGTCCGCGGATCTCCGCTGGTCTCCGTGATCGCGAGTTCCACCTCAGTGAGGTCACAGGAATGGTTGCCGTCGCGTGCGCCGATGGTGATGGAGATCAGGTCGCCTTTACCGACTGTGAACGATTCGATCGCTTCAATTTGAGCTGTTCCGCCGGTGTTGATTTCGCCAGACCGCAACACTTTCCGCTGTCCGCCCCGGCGTTGCTGGAGTGCCCAGGTTACTCCATTGCCGCAACCGCTGTGGCGATCCTGCACGTGAGCAGTGATCCTGACATTGCCTGAAATGGGACTCTTCCAGCCTGCGGCAATCCATCGCTCGGGGCGCGGGTGCACGACCACCCGCCCTGGCGGCGCTTCTCCAGGAATGCGCGCGGTGGAGTCGGTGCCATTGCCGATGATTGAAAGATCGGCCAGTCCTGGTTGCGTCCAGCCTTGTATTCCGTTCTGGCCAGCGATTTGCTCGATGCGGCCGGTGAGTGGTTCGGTGATAAGTGTTTCGCTGGAACTGGCGATGCCCAGCCAGGAGAAAAGGGCATTCAGACTGGCGGCATTGACATTGTTTTCCGAGGCGAGCGCCGCAGTGTCGATGTCAGAGGCAGTGTCGTGTTTTGCTTTGTAAGCGATGGCCAGGAGTTTATCCAATGAAGCGAGCGTCTCGGCATGATATCGCGTGAAGGCAGCCGTGGCGGCGCGGACATCACGGAGGAGGATTGGTGCCTTGCCGGGGCGCACGATGCGGGGCTGTTGCCAGAGCACCGCTGCATCGGCATCGCCTA
This sequence comes from Verrucomicrobiia bacterium, assembly GCA_020439995.1. GTDB lineage: Bacteria > Verrucomicrobiota > Verrucomicrobiia > Verrucomicrobiales > DEV007 > JAGROY01. The sequence continues at coordinate 10,644 of JAGROY010000200.1, read as the reverse complement.
AAGTGGCTGAGTGCAGTGAAAGTTCGACTGAGTCGACGCCGTCTGCCGGTGCGAGTTTCCATTGCAGATCATTCTGCTCGCTGAGCGGGTTGACCGCCGCTTGCCATGGGCGAATGATGCCAAGGTGTCCAACGGATTGGAAGGACCACAGCCGGTTTTGCCAGCCGCGGATCCATTGGCTGATCTCAGCGCTGTCATCGCCAGTGGCAGATTGCAATCGCCGCCTCAGTTCATCGAGCAGTGGCGATGTGCCGATGTTGTCACCAAGCAGTGCCTTTGCCAGAGTATTCAGATATTTTGCGTTCAATCCGGCCTCCTCTGCGATGCGCGCTGCCGACGAGGGCTGGGCCTTCAGCTTAATCAATGCGTGAATGTAAGGGGCGCAGTCGAGCAGGCCTTCACTGGTGCTGGTGGGGCGCACATCGCCCACTTCTTTGCCGCTTCGGTAACCGAAGTCGATCATGGGTGCCTGCAGTTTTTCCAGATAGATCGAACGGATCTGGTCGACAATCGCATTTGCACGGTCGCGTCGGGTCGTGCTGGGTGAGAATCGGAAACCGTCTTCAAGGAGGACGACATGTTCGGCGATGTCCTTGCCCGCCGCGAAGTATTTTTCCAGCAGGGCGGGGGACATGACAAGTGAGTCACCGGTGTTGGTGAAGCCCTCGCCTGCCGCGCTGTCGACTGGGAATTCGCTCGCAGGATCAAGGGCGTCAATGCCAGTTAGATCACGGATCGTGTAGGTGTATTCCGCGTTGTTCAGCCGTCGCAGCGTGACGGGGCCCGGATCGCCAGCATTCGCTTCTGCTTCCGCATGGAGGTAAGTTTTCGTCCAAGTCAGGAGTTGCTCACGTTCGGCAGGAGTCAGTTGCTCCTTGTCCTTCGGAGGCATCTCGCCATTCTCGATTTGCTCGACCACCTTTTGCCAGATTTCCGGCTCGTGGCGCACCTCTTCGAGTGTCCCGAACCGCTCAAGATCCAGCTCGCCTTTTTTCGATTCTGCATCGTGGCAATCTAAGCACCGGCCCTGCAGGACAGGGAGCGTTTTCGTCGCGTAGGCAGTGGAGATCGGCTCGAAGGATTCGTCGGCACGTGCCACGACGATGAGCAGCAGGAAAGCAATGGTAGAAGACCGTTTCAAAGGGAACGTGGGATTCCCAGGAAGCCTAGCCGAATCAGCCGGTCAAGAGCGAGAACTCTTCTTTGAAGCATTGGAGCCTTTGCTCTACATCCCGGGGATGGGGACTTGTTAGAGAGTGTTAGAACAACGTGAATCCATAGTTGGAATAAAAATCATTCGAGCGTCGTTCCACGATTGGGCCGACCGCACAGCTAAAAAGGAAAGTGAACAGGAAGCTGCCCTCGATGATGGTGATGGCGGTATCTGCGGGCATCGCGATCGCTATTTGGTATGTGCTGACAGTTGCGGCGAGTATCAGCGAGGTAGCCAGACTGGTAACTGACTTAGGGATGACTTTAAGTTGTCCCCGCACTGGTTTCGGCAGGGATGAAACTCTGACGCTGCTGTTGATTGAGATCAGCCAGCCAGCGAGCGCTGCGGTCATCAACAGTGGGAGCCACAAGGGTAGTGGCAGTTGAGTCGATGATGCGAAAGATTCGATGATTTCAGCGGCCAGGCTACCGAAGCATGCGCCTGCAGAGACACAAAAGAGGGATGCGCAGCCTAGCAACCATCTGGGCACTACCATCCACTTCGCTTGATCCCCTTCAGGAAGCAGGTGATCGACCGTTAATGGCCTGTATCTGGATTGGTGGTTCGGCGAAGTCGTGAACATTTTTTTTGAGGCCCCGTTACCAGTTGTCCTCGCCTTTGCTGTAGGGCGGGGCATTGGATGCTACTTCATCCGCGTCCAATTCGATGGCATCGGCGATTTGATCTGGGTACACTGCGAGTCTCTGCTGGCGGGCGGAGTAGAGCATGGCGAAGTACATCACGATCAGGCCGCCTGGAATGCACCAGAGCAGGTTGAATGCTGCATTTCCTGCGAGCGCCAGCGGGACCCTCGGAAACGCCGGCACCTCGTTGGCCTCGGCAATCTCATGGATCACAATCGGCTGTCTGGGGAGCGAAACGTCGACTTTTTCTTTGAGCAGAGCCCTGCGCATGTCCTCCAGGATCTCTCGCTGCATCATGTACTCATTCTTCGCCTCCTGATATTGAGTGTATTGCTTCCGCTCATCCATCATTGTGTCCTTCAAATCATTGTGCAAGCGGGCGAAACTTTCCGTGATCGAAGTGGCGATCTTTTCCTCCACTTCTAGCAGCCTCATCGCATCTGCAGTAGCTTTGAGAAAGACGCCCTGTTTCGCCTCGATCGTTTTTCTGAGGTTGAGAAGTTCGGCGTCCGATGCCATTCCCGAGGCCAAAAGCAGGGCATACTCGCCTTCCAATTGCGCAGATTCATCGCAAGCATTTTTTGCAGCCTCAGGAAGCAGGTCAGCTTTCAGCATCCACTGCGCCTTCAGTTCGTCGTCGAGTTCCCTGATCGTGGCCACCTGCGTCTGGATAGCGACGGCTGCGCGTTTCTTTTCATGGAAGGCCGCGACGGCATCTGCCAGTGCGGAGCCAGTCGAAGTTTTCGGTGAATCCGAGGACGGCTCGGCGGGATCACTCAGGTCCACGATGTTGAACTTCTCCATCAATTCGATCATTCGCTGACGGGTATCCTCAACTTTCTGTTCCTGTAACGTTTCCTGCGCATTGAGCGTATCAAGAGTCTGACTGGCCCTGTTGGTTTCGAGCTGGATGCGCCTGTTCTTGTAGGCATTTCCTACAGCGTTGGCCAGTTGCGCGGCTTCTTCAGGATCTGTGTGGAAAATCTCAATATCGATCATGTCGGTGCCTGGAACTTCCTCTGTTTCCAGTTTGTCGAGCAGCAGCGCGTAAGCGTCTGCTGGGCTTTTCGCATCCTCCCATTTCTTCACGAGTTGCAGTTCTTCAATCACATCGTAAAGCGTTTCCTTACTGGTGATCACCTGGAATTCGGTCTGGATGAAGGTGGGCGTGATCATCGCCTGAGTGGAGTTGTCGCGGAACACTTCAAACGACTTAGAGAGCGGCATTATCTGAAGACGGACGCGCCCCAGATACAGTCTCGGCTGAACATAGAGCATCAGTAGATCGACCAAGAAAAGCACCAGCCAAACGAGCAGTGCACATTTAAAAAACAGAAACCACCTGCTCTGCGAGGACAGTCCGATCCTGCCCAGTTTGCTGGTTTCGCTATTGACTCCATTGCCGCCTTCTTCTGCCATGGAGCGATCATTAGCCGGTTTGGGTGATTTTGGGAAGCTTTTTGATGCTCTCCCGCGTGGGAACTACTTCCAAACTATAAAAGGGTTGGATTTCTTGCGGGAATTCCGTATTCCAAGGGAGCCTCGCCGCGTTCTCACCGGGGGAGGCTGAATCATTTAGAAAAACCATCCCATGAACAAGATTTTCAAGAATTCACTCCTCGGAACCCTCCTGTTAGCAGGGGGAATAGCGCTGTCATCCTGTGGCGGAGGCGGCGGGGACACTGCGGGCGGCGGTGGTGGAAACAAGACCAAGCTGGCATTCATTACCAATGGAGCTGCTGATTTCTGGCTCTACTGCCAGGCCGGAGTGCAGAAAGCCGAGGCGGAGCTGGGAGATGTGGAAATCACTTTTAAAATCGGCGACGGCACGGCTGGGAAGCAGAAACAAATGGTCGACGACCTCATCGTCCGCGGGGCAAAGGGAATCGGCATCAGCCCAGTGAATCCCCGAAACCAGAAGGACATGATCGACGAGTGGGCGAAGAAGGCGACTTTGATCACCGTCGACAGCGATGCACCGGACAGTGACCGCATTTGTTATCTTGGCACTGACAATATCGCAGCCGGTCGTCAGGCGGGTGAGCTGGTCAAGGAGGCACTGCCGAACGGTGGCAAAATTATGGTGTTCGTGGGACTGGGCGATGCACAGAATGCGGTTGAGCGCTACCAGGGTGTCAAAGATGCTCTGGAGGGCACCAATGTTGAAGTGCTCGATCTGCGCACTGACAACATGGATCTAGGCAAGGCGCGCCGCAATGCAGAGGACACGCTGACCAAATATCCTGACATTGCCGCAATGGTGGGCCTGTGGTCTTACAATGCTCCTGCGATCCTCGGTGCATTGCGCGACAAACAGAAGCTGGGTGCGGTGAAGATCGTCGCATTCGACGAGGATCCAGAGACTCTGAAGGCAATCGATGCCGGTGAGATCTACGGAACCGTGGTTCAGAATCCTTATGAGTTCGGCTATCAATCGATGAAGCTGGTGCATGGTCTCGTGGTTGAGGGCAAGTCGCCCGCTGATCTTGGTGTGCCTGCGAGTGGCCAGATCATCGTCGATACCAAAGTCATCAAGCAGGGCGAGGGGCAGAAATACCTCGACTATTGCAATGGACTCAAGGCTTCCCTCAAGTGACGTCCGTCGCTGACCAGACCAGCGGTCGGGTGCCTGCGCTGTCCATGAAGGGCATCTCGAAGGCATTTCCGGGCGTCCGTGCACTTGCGGATGTTCACCTGGAGATCGCCAAGGGCGAAGTCCTCGCATTGATCGGTGAAAACGGTGCCGGTAAGTCGACGCTGGTGAAAATTCTCGGCGGAGTTCACCAGCCTGATTCGGGTATCATCGATATCGATGGCAAGCGGGTGACAATTGACTCGGTGACTGCTGCGGATCGGCATGGCATTGGTTTCGTTCATCAAGAGCTGAACATTCTGGACAACCTCGATGTCGCAGGGAACGTATTCCTGGGGCGGGAGCCGCGAAAGTTCGGACTGATCAATCGCCGACAAATTTACGCCGATACGCAGCCGTATCTGGAAATGTTGGGGCTCGATGTCGATCCGTCCACGCCCCTCCACATGCTGTCCATCGGGCAGCAGCAGATGGTGGAAATTGCCAAGGCTCTCTCGAAAGACGCCCGGATCATCATCATGGACGAGCCGACGTCCAGCCTGACACTGAAAGAAACCGAGAGTCTGCTCCGCGTGATCAAAGGGCTCAAGGAACGCGGCATCGCGATCATTTACATTTCCCATCGGCTCGGTGAAGTGAAGGAATGTTGTGACCGTGTCGTGGCCTTGCGCGATGGCGAGAATGCCGGAGGGCTGGCAAAGGAGGACATCACCCACGATGCCATGGTCTCCCTGATGGTCGGGCGCGATCTGGGCGACTTCTACCGGCATGAGGAATGCCGGGTGGGGCAGGAAGCGTATTTTCAAGTGAAGGATCTCGTGACGTCGATGTATCCAGGAAAGAAGATCAGCTTCGACGTCGGTGCTGGCGAGATTCTAGGATTCGCCGGGCTGGTCGGTGCTGGTCGATCGGAGATGGCGCAGGCGGTATTTGGCGTGGATCGTGCACTGGCCGGGAAGCTCGTGCTCGATGGCTCCGAGATTCCGCTCAATTCGACCCGCTCAGTGATTCGCAACGGAATTTTCCTGGCACCCGAGGATCGCAAATCCTCTGGCATCATTCTGGACTTCAGCATTCAGCACAATATCTCACTGGCTTCACTGGATGCCTTCTCGACCTTCGGCTTGATCCGACACGAGGCCGAGCGAGCGGCGGCGGATGAACAGATCAATGCTCTCAATGTGAAGGCGCCATCGGCAGATTCGATCGTGGGAAACCTCAGCGGCGGCAATCAGCAGAAGGTGGTGCTCGGCAAGTGGCTGGCGATGTCTCCCAAAGTCCTGATCTTTGATGAGCCTACCCGGGGCATCGATGTGGGAGCCAAGCGGGAGATTTACAATCTGATGGATGCGCTGGCGAAGAAGGGCGTGGCAATCATCGTCATCTCCAGCGACATGGAGGAAGTGCTCGGGATCAGTGACAGAATCGCCGTCATGCATGAAGGGGCGATCGCTGGGATGTTGAGCAAGGAACAATTCAGCGAAGAAGCAGTCATGCACCTTGCTGTGGGCGGGAAGGCTACTGCTGCGTAATTTTCCATGCGATGGATCATTTTTTGGACAGAATGAACAGAATGTTGAACAGGCAAAGAAGGGGGAAGTCAGTGTGCCTGATTGGGGGGATTTGTTCGATGTTACTAACAAAGCAACCAGTCTTCTGTTGATTCTGCAAATTCTGTAATTCTGTCCCAAAAGCCCGCCGACTACTTTTTCGTCACCATGTCCTCCAGTCCTTTTCCCGTCCAACTTCTCAAGAACCACCGCCGCGAAGCCGGAATGCTGGCTTTGCTCTTTGTGCTAATCATCTGGACGACGATTAAGACGATCGAGCCGGGAGTCGATGGCCTGTTCGGTAGCAAGTTTCTTACGCTGGACAATTTTAAGAATGTCTCGCGGACGATCGGTATCTTCGGTATTTTCAGCATTGGAGTCGGCATCGTTATTATCACCTCGGGCATCGATCTCTCGATCGGTTCGCTGATGGCGCTGCTGGGAATCCTGTTTTTCTACGGACTTACGGGCAGTAGCGATCTGGTGCCGGAGATGTCCTGGCCGCTGGCGGTGCTGATGACGCTGACACTTGGGTTGGCGATCGGTTTGCTGCATGGCTGGCTCGTGGGGAAGTTGAAATTGCAGGCCTTCGTGGTGACTTTATGCGGACTGCTGTCTTATCGCGGAATCGCGCGATTCATTTCCCATGATTCGACGGTCGGATCTGCAGACGCAGTTCAGGACATTAGTTATATCAAGATGCTCTGCACCGGAAGCGTGGGTGACCTTCTTCAGGGCAAGGATGGTTCCGGCATCCTTTACAGCCTGCCTATGTCACTGGTCTACCTCGCGATCATTTCTGTCGTGATGATGGTCGTTCTGCACCGCTCGGTCTTTGGGCGCTATCTCTATGCTTCCGGCAGGAATGAACTCGCCACCAAATACTCGGGAATCAATACCGGCCTCGTGATCGCCACTGCCTATGCCATTTCCGGCCTGTTTGCTGCTACCGCTGCGATTCCGTACGCCATTTACACCAGTTCCGTATCCCCATCCACCCACGGAGCCTTTTTTGAACTCTATGCCATCGCCGGAGCCGTGCTCGGTGGTTGCAGCCTGCGAGGGGGCGAAGGCTCGATACTGGGAATCCTGATCGGAACCACGATCCTGATCGTCCTGCAGAACATGGTGAATCTGTTAGGCTATGAAAGCTCACTGAGCGATGCCATTACCGGTGGCGTGATCTTCTTTGGAGTGCTCGGTGATCAAGTGGGAATCAAGGGCGTCCAGCAGTTGTTCCGAAAAATTACCGGAAAAGGAGCAACGGCGGTGGGGGATGGCGACTGAAAATTCACCACTACGTTAGAATTCTGTGACTAATCCAGTGCAAACTGCACGCGCAGGTAACGCCCAGTCGACGGTCCGTCGATGTATTGCCTGGTGCCGTCCATCCAATGGATGGTCGCGCGAGTCGGTGCTTTGCGGCTACCCAGTCCCAGGTGGATAGTGGAGGCTCCGTCATCCAAGCGTAGTGTCTGGCTTTCCTCTTTCCCGAATTCGAGGTCTACGGAAATCCCCTTGAAGGAAATGTTGTTAGGAACGTTGTCGAACAGAAAGCCGATCCAGTTTTGCGCGTCAGCGTTTTCGTTTCGCAGGACGGTCAGGCTCTGACGAGGGGTAAGTTTGCCGCCCTGGCTGTCCCAGTCCTGAGTGACGACCAGTAAGTCGATCCGGCCGTCCAGGTCGAGGTCGAGTGCTCTGGTAGCGAGGCTATCTTCGGTCAATGCTGCTCCAGCGAGGAAGCCGATTTCATGGAAATTCGAGCCGTTTTCGGGCGCGTCATTTCTGTAGAAGCGGTTTGCCTGGTGACCTTGCCATGAAATGCGACCTTCGTTCAGTCCCTGAAACGGTTTGGGGCGGTAGCGATCTGTGAACAGCAGGGCAATTACGGGGTCTTCAATGGAGGAAGCTGCCCGCAATTCGCGCTGCCAGAAGTAGAGATCGAAATCTGTGGTGGACTTGCCGCTGATGTGGCCGTTGGCGATGTAGCAGTCGAGGTCGCCGTCGTTTTCATAGTCGAACAGCACAATGTCATTCGCCCATCCTGCATCTGAAAATGTCGAGGCCTGTAGGAATTGTCTCGGTGTCCGTTCAGCGGTGATGGCCTGCGCTACTGCAATTTCACGGGCTGTGTTGCTGAACATGCGACTGCTCGAATCCGCGATTTGAGCGGGGCGTGCCCCTTCGGATGAAGCTTGTGGATTGCTGTTGGATGCTGCTCGAAATGCCTCAATCCTGGCAGCGGCACTCGATTGAACGGCGGCAACTGCGAGTTCGCCAAGATGATCGCCATCCTTGTCCGCGAATACCAGCTTATTGGCGATGAGTGGTGTGGCGGCACCAGCTACACTGCTCCCTGACACATCCACAAACCGTCCTTCACGGTTCTCAAAGACATCGATAGGTGCGAATGCATTGGCGAGAAACAGGTCAGGATCTCCATCGCCATCAAAGTCGTTAAACGCGGAGTCTTTCACCCGGCGATTCCGTTTTTCTCCCAGGCCTGCCTCCTCTGTAATGTCGGCAAACTGCAGCGAGCCGTTATTGCGTAGAAGGTAGCTAGGGTTGCCGCCCGCCGCATCGATCACGGGCGCGGGCATTTGTCCGCCGACAAAGAGTGGCTTGTCTTGAGCGATGAAAAGGTCACTGTCCCCGTCGCCGTCGATGTCTGCCGCCGAAAGACTGGAGGCATTCGGAGCGATCGGTGCAGACGCGACCGCGACTGCATCCTGGACGAACGCACCGGCCGACGCGCCGGGAAGGATGCTCAGATTTCCCTGCGAGTCGATGAGCGCGAGGTCAATGTACTGATCGCCGGTGAATTCGCCAAATACGCCCGCTCGAAAGCTTTTATCCTGACCTCCTTCACTGGCGGTCAGCGGCTGGCTTACGAAGGAGCAGTTTGCCTGATTCCACAGGAGTGTGTTCGAGCCTAACAGGATTACCTCCTGGTAGTGGTCGCGGTTAAGGTCGCGGACGAGCAACGGGGCCGCCAGTGCGGGGCTGCTTGCCGTATCCGGCACTGTGATCGCCTGGAGCCGATGGAAGGCTGACTGTTGTTCCTCCGCGATCTCCATTACGCTCATGACGACCTCAGTAAACGGAGGTTCCCCTGATGCGGTGGGCCCAGATACGCTCCACGTGGCTGTCAGCTGGGCTTTCAGAATGGTGCGCGCCCGGCGTGAACCGCTGGCGAAGTGGAGCTCAGCGTCGACGACAGAACTGGGCGGGTTCGACTTTGGATCAAAGGTCAGGTGTTCCCAGTGGGACCATGTCAGCGTGTAGCCGTGGGCGCTTTGGATTTCGCGGATCGCCGACGCCCAGTCGCTGCCTGACGACAGTGATTCTGCAATGACACAATCGGCATGCCCGGGAAGTGAGATGTTCTTCACTGGTAGCTGTGCAAGTTTCTCCATCGGCTGGTCGGTCTGACGCAGATCATCCCAGAAGTCGAAAAGCGCCAGTTCGCCTGGCCTCACCCGGAGCTCGTCAGCCAGAGTGAGCGATTCTTCTTCGGCAAGGCTGGCAGCTACCTGGCTCGCCAGCGTCTCGGGCGAAAGCTCGGGTGCCCTCCCGTTGTCGTCATTGTTTCCCTCACCACGTTCAAAACAGGCGCTCAAGGAGAAAGCCAGTGCACCCAGTGCCAGTTTGATGGCGCCGCATCGGATGCGATGTTTGGTCTGTGCGGGTATCATTGACGGTGGCTACGGCACGCGGAACCGTTTGTTGCTGTTGGGATCCACGACGATGCTGCCGCTTGGAAAATTGCGCACGTCGACTTTCTTGTTGGGGGCATAGGGACTGATCACGATTCCATGATCATCCGTCCTCGTGGCCATGGGGTACTTACTGGAATCGACCCGCCGCGCTGGCTCCTTCCGCCTCGGCCGCAGGGGAGGTGGTGGAGGCGGGGGCACGGTTGGTTTACGCGTTGCTGGCCATTGGCTTCGCTGGGGAACGGGCGTCGTCCTCGAAGTTGGCGGCTGAGATTGCGGTTTTGGAGCGGGGGGGCGTCGGGTCGATGCCTGCCGTCCACGATCCGTTTCGCCAGCATCCAGTATCGCCCCCACCGTTGCTCCAATGGCAGCTCCGATCAGCGCGCCGCCCAAGGTTTTCTTCCCATCCTTCCCGGTCGCAGTGCCGGCGGCAGCTCCCAGTCCGGCTCCGGCAAGCGCTCCCGTCCCCGTGTGCGTCGCGCAGCTGGGGAGGAAGCAGGTGAGCACAATGGCGGTGATCAGGCCACATTCACGGGCGGAAAACATAGTGGCGACAACGTGCGCCCGTATTGATATTTTGCAATACTTAGGGCCAGTCCCAGAGGCGGGCTTTTTGGCGGGCAGCGGGGAGGGTGTTATGGAAATTATATAGCGGCCGGTTTTCGGGCAAGTGAAGGTCGCCCCGAGGGAGCGGATCACGACATTTTTGCTCAGATATGGCGCTTGCAGACCTTCCTCACTAACATTTGTACATTCCGCTCCCTTGATTACTGCCAGTTTTCCGATTTTACGGGTGTGTTAGTCTACGCTGCTTTCTTGCGCGCCTGCTCTTTGCTCCTGCGCGCCTCCTCCTGCTCAATGCACAGCCGGGCCAGCACCCACAGGTTGTGGCTGAGCACTGCCCGGCTCTTCCGGGAATTTAATGGGT
>JAGROY010000199.1 GCA_020439995.1 Verrucomicrobiia bacterium | reverse complement strand
CGGCGCACTCCAGATCAAAAGCACGAGCATCCTCCGTCCGCGACTGGCCGCTACTATGTGGCAGAGGCAATTGAAGAGTCAAAAAATCGGCGCAGTGAACCTAGTGTGGAAATGAGAACATCCGTCGAAAACACTGGGTCCACGTTCCATTCTGCTCCCGGGATCCGCAAGTTTGCGGAGGCAATGCGGTATTCTCTGGTTGTCCAGCGAATCGGGGAGAGCCTCAAACCTTCTGACACGCCCCTTTTGGGAGGTGCGGTTTCTAAACCGCTACCTACGGATTGGACAAACCTCCGGCTGAGCAAGCGTAAACGTTGTCGCAGCGCTCAGGTCAGGGATGCACCGTTCCCGTTGCTTTTCGGAGTGGGGCGGCTGGGGATTCGGATGCTCCCTCGGAAACTAAAGTGCACTCAGCCGGACGGCTCGGAGAGCCATCCCTGCCTTTGGCGAATCCCTTCGGAATTGCGGCCAAGGGACGTTTGTCTGAATTGCCCTTCCTTGGTTGTGCAATACCTACAAAATTACAACGCACGATCTCGCAAAAAGGCCCGAATGAGGAACCCCGCGACACCGAGAACAGCTATTGCTCCAAGGACGAAAGGCCAACCAGAAGCAATCTTACCGTTTTCGCGGCCTTCAGATTGTTCATGTTGAGTGTTCTCCGACTTTAGCCCATCGGCGATCTCCAATTCTGGCCCCGAAGGAACCAATGCAGCATCTGAACTAGTAGGCGTGTCAGAATCTGACTTTGCTAACAATTTGGGTGGCGACTTCAGATCAGCGCTCGCAATGACGCGCTCGTCTCCAACACTCAAGACCAAGCGGGAAAGATCCTTACCCACGCTAACTACACCAACGATTGGCGGATCATTGGAATCCATCTCCAATGCCGACAAGTCAAGACGGGCGAGAGCCATCTCCTCCAAATGAAACACATAAAGACGCACTTCAACAATCACGTGTCCAGATTCATCCGTGATTCCAGCACGCCCAACCAGAAGGTCGTTGTCCGCCCACGACCATTTGGTGATAAATCCGTTTACACCTTTGTCGTATGTAATGTGGGGGACCTGAACTGGAATCTCCCGGTGCTCGCCATTCGGGGTGATTTCATAGAGATGACTTGTGAGACCAGAGTTTACGATCAGCTTCGTTCCATCTGGACTAAGCGATACTCCAAGACCCTCGGCATTGTTCCCAGTCCAGTCTATTGAATAATCGACCTGAAACTCAATGCCTCGCGCTGGTATCTGAACGCGATTGCGACTGTTGGTTGCCCCACCCGAACGCGGTCGAAATGATTCTGGATCAGGCACAGATTCGCCTCCCATCGGTTCGACCCGGACAGGTTCCGCAAGAGACATCCAACTGGGAACAGGGGCATTCAGCTCCTTGATCATTTCCTCAGATTGCCCGTTTACTCCGGAGCATAGACTCAGCCACAAAATGAAAATCAGGAAAGTCTCCATGGCTAATTTTTGATCGTCACCTGAGGAAGTAGCAATCCGGGAGTCGGCGGCGTGGGTGCATTCGCAGGCTTGGGATGCTGCTCTTCCTTCCCGGCACTTCCACTCACCGTTTCTGGTTCGTCGAGTGGAACCGATTTATCCGGGATACAGAACAGGATGGCCGCCACGAGAGGCCCAAGGATTAAGGCAATGAGTAGGAGACGCTTCATGAGCTATTGGCTTGTTTGATCGAGCTCATTTTCTATTCTTCAGCACCAGCCAGAGAAGGGCAGCTGCGGCCACGATCAAAACATCAATGATGCTCCACGGCGTTGATGTCAAGCTACCCCAAATGCTTCTCAAGAGGAGGAGGTTTTTACCATTTCGCGCCAGCGAAGAAACGTCCGAACCAGGCGAGCCGTGTCACTCCCGCTTTTTGAGCAACACCCACAGCAAACCAAGCGCCGCCATGACCACCGCCGCCACCACAGGCCACGGTGGTGACGAGGACTGTTCTTCGACCTGCGTCGTTCCGGCTTTGGGTGACTTTATCGGTTCCGGTGATTGCGCGGTTGGCTGCATCTCAGGTGCAGGTGTCGGATTCGGCTTCGCAAGCACTTTGAGAGGAGATTTCAAATCAGCTTTGACGGCAAACTCTCGATCCCCCACCCGGACTCGAAGATGTTCAAGGTTCTCCCCGATGCTGGCGACTTCAAGACCAGCGTTGTCGGACAAATTGAGTGCGCTCAAATCAAGACGGGCAAGGGCTCGCTCACCCATGTGGAACACATAAAGCCGCCCTTCGATAATCTCATCCCCGGTTTCATCCGTGATTTCAGCACGCCCCACCAGCACATCGTTGCCAGCCCATGACCAGCCGGTAATGAAGCCCTTCAATCCTTCATCGTATGTAACGTGCGGAAGTCGGATGGGGACTTCCCGATGCTCGCCGTCCGATGTGATTTCGTAAAGGCGTGACGTCATTCCTGTATTTACTACAAGCTTGGTTCCATCGGTATTGAGAGATACGCCATAACCTTCCTCATTGATGCCTCTCCAATCTATTTCGTGCAGGACTTGAAACTCAATCCCTCGCTCTGGTATCTGAACCCTGTTGCGACTGTTGGTGGCTCCTCCCGAACGCGGGCGGAACGAATAGGATGCAGGCAAGGACTGGTCTTCGATCGGTTCTGCTTTGATCGGTTCCGCGACAGACATCCAGTCAGGCACTGGCGCGTTCAACTCCCGGATCATTTCTGGAGAACGTCCGTGCGCGAAGGCCTCAAGGCACAGTCCCAGCCAGAAGATGGCAATGATTAGCGTTAGAGTCTTCATAGCTGATTGAGAATATTGTTGAAGATGTCGGCGGCAGCATCTTCCGCAAAGGCGTCCTTGATTGTTTCACCAGTGCTGCCTGAGAGCTTCACGCTGTCCAGCGCTGTCTCGTTTGAGCGAAACTCGTGCATCTAGGCTTAAAGCCCCTTCAGGCGTCTTGAGAGTCATTACGATCCGCAGCCCACGTTTTCATCATTGAACTTGTCGATCGATTCATCGCGCAGTTTGAGACCGTAGCCTAGGGCCAAATCCTTCTCCCAGACGGTGTTGTCAGTCCTGCCCACCGCGCTGGAGTCATTTCCGCCATGCCCCGGATCAATCACCACCACGCCGGGCACTTCCATATCAATCAGATCAACCGGTGCCGTGACGCCTTCGATCTGCATCCTGATTCGCGCTTGATTGAAGCCGATCGGAGGCACGTTGACCCGGACCGCAGTGAATCCATCGTTGGAAACGGTCGATCTGCCAGATGCCTGTGAGATGCCGCCCCATCCATCAGCCCATATTTCTATTACACTGCGGCGGAAGTTCGCGATATTCCATTTCAGACGCAACATGCTGATTATCACTCCTCAGCCCTCTTGGCTTTCTATCGCTTATTTCCGCCGTGCTGTACTATTCAGCTATCTTGAACCAGCCGAGATCTTGCCGAACGCCCTCGTCCAGATCGTCTTGTAAAAGGTGAATATGCCCGTCGCTCATCACGTCCACGACTTTGACCACGGACTGCGTAACAGCTCTGGGCATGACAACCTCGAAAAGCTGCCCCGTGAGCAGGTCAAAGGTGTAAAACTTTGTCTGCGCAATGTTGCTTTCACCATCCATGTGTGATCCTTCATGGAAAGTTCTCTCAACGCCAGATATGCCAAAAAGGAGATTGGCACTAACCCAATACCAGTCAAAGGGAAATGAATTGGAACCTGGCGGTTTAAAGGGTGGAACAATCTTCTGATTTTTTGATGGTTCTAAGATGAGACTCTTCCCGTCCCCGCCTCTGACTAGGACTTTTTTCCTATCTGGACTGACAACTGCTCCAAAAATTCCTATATCTGCGCTTGATTCCAGAAGCACGTTTCCTTGAAGGTCGATTACGCGACCAGTTCCAGCGCCTCCTCTGAATTCGAATGGAGGATCTTCCATCTCGCGATTCAACGCAATAGGGTCGATTTTGTATTCAATCGCTGCCGTCATCGCCACCTGAGGAAGTAGCAATCCGGGAGTCGGCGGCGTGGGTGCATTCGCAGGCTTGGGATGCTGCGCTTCCTTCCCGGCACTTCCACTCACCGTTTCTGGTTCGTCGAATGGAACCGATTTATCCGGGATGCAGAACAGGATGGCCGCCACGAGAGCCCCAAAGATTAAGGCAATAAGTAGGGGACGCTTCATGAGCTATTGGCTTGGTTGATCGAGTAAATCCTGGAGAATACCATCCCGCATGGCATTTGCGATTGCATCCTTGACTGCCGACGCATTCGGCCCTGTGTTCATTAGAATATCAACAGCATCATCGCTTTGGTCTGAAGTAGTGTCCGCACCATAGTCAATGAACTCAACTTCGCAGTATGGAGCACGGATCGTGTTGTAACCTCCTGTGTTTCCCAAATATACATCGTCGGCAACGTCGGTTGGAGTAGGAACTGCCGCACGGTGATTTGCCTGAGGGTCAAATTGCTGCATCGCAGTCACAATTTGATCAATGACTGTATTGCTACTAGCAGCATCCGCAGCGGCATTTGGATTATTGTGTTGGGTCACCTGCAAGGTACCTCTTGCTCTATGCGCACCTGGCGGATCGTCGTGGGAGTTAAAATGAATTATGAAGATAATGTCCGCGCCGTTGTCCCGCGCAACGTGGGCTCGACTGGAGCCCGAACGATTTTTATCATCTTCCCTAGTCATGAAGATCCGGAGGTTCAATCGATCCGAATCGCGGCTCGCTCGCAAGCACTCTCGCAGTGCCAAGCCAGAAGCGAGAGCCATTGTTTTCTCGTACACACCTGAAGGACTTGTCGCATTGTTCCAGCTTGAGCCTGGAAGACTGGCAGTTCCACCGTGTCCCGGATCAATCACCACCACCGCAGGCACTTCCATATCGATCAGATCAACTGGTGCCGTGACGCCTTCGATCTGTATCCTGATTCGCGCTTGATTGAAGCCGATCGGAGGGACGTTGACTCGAACTGCCGTGAATCCATCGTTGGAAACCGTCGTTCTGCTAGATGCCTGTGAGATGCCGACCCAACCGTTGGCCCCGTAAGTGGTCGAAGATTCGAAGCAGTTCGGATGCGTGGAGCTGTGTGACCACTCGCCTCGGAATACAGGAGGCAGGTTGGGCCCGTTAGGGTCATAATTAGGAACGAAAAGTGGCTCCATTGTCCAAGTGACTGTTTTCCCTGCTAGTGCTTCCCCGATTTTCACCTTCAACTCGCGATGTGCAATTTTGTTCGTGTGCGGAAGGATCTCCACAAATGGTGTCAACGGCAGCGTCTGATTCGGTTTCTCGGAGCCGACTATTGGGTTTGCTGACTCATCGAGCACCTGCGGCGCCAGCTCGACTACCTCCACCGGCAGCAGGAGCACTGGTGCCCCCGAAAATCGCTCTGCTGCGATCACTCCGTTGCTGGCCATTTTCTTACAAAAGACGTAGTTACTTCCCGCGATCAGGTTCCAGATGAGGAGGTATTCCCCATCAATCCAAACGTGGAGGCTGTCGCAAAGAACATGTCCGTACTTCGACACTCCTAGGGCCTGGGCAAATTCCTGAATCCCGTCGCCGTCTGGATCCTGAGGCATTTGCTGCCATACCCCCGAATTATTGGTCACCATCACACCGCTGGTTGCACCGACCAGCCCTCGGGTTCCGCTTTGTGTTACGATCCGCTCCATGTCGCGCACATGGGGATAAAACCCGATGCTTTGTGGCCCTGGATAATAGAGCTCCGACACTAGCGTATCGACCCAGAACTCGCCATTGGAAACAGGTGTGGAAGCCGGCATATAAAGATAACGACTCCCCCCAATGAATTGGGGTAAATCGTCATTTTGAAGTGTATAGGTCGAGCCTCCGAGTGTCAACCGTGGCTGCTTGTTCGCCCAATCATTGTAACGACTGGCTTTAACGAAGAGCCCACTTGCATTGACTCCATCGATCCAGGAATGGTAGACATCGATATCGTCTGCGACAAGGGTTCCTACAGAACTTGCTCCGGTATTCCAATAGATCCCGCGGGTCGCTTCCCGGTTTGCTCCAGGATGGTTCCCTCCAACAGTGGTGCCTTCCCACACGCCTACTCCGGCAATCTTCCCGCCATCTCCAATCGACAATGCCCAGAATTGTCCCGCATCCGGTTGGGCCGTCAGATTTTGTGTCTCCTGCCCTTGATTGAAAAACGCTTTCAACTGGATGCTTCCCGTCGCGTGGCCCAGGGCAGTCAGTCCGGGATCCCCAGGCCGCCAGTAGTGCTTGGCGAACAGCACCTCGCCTTTGCTGTTAACGTCCTGTATTGCCCCTGGATCAATGCCGCCGGTGGGAATATCGACGACGGCATACCTCGGGATTCCGGTCTTCGGCCAGTCGATCAGTGCATTATTTGGCGCTGGATCATTCCGATCAATCAATCCGTCGCCATCATTGTCTTCATCGCCATCGTCTGTTCCATCCCCATCCGAATCCTTCACATTTGGGTTTAGCCCAATCGATATTTCGAACTTATCGCTGATGCCGTCCCCATCGGTGTCTTGGATTTGCGCTCCTGCTCCGGGCCCTCCGCCATTTCCTCCTCCGCTCCCGGTCCAACCAGTTAAATCAAAACTGAACACTTCTTTGACCTGTCCCAACAAAGCGGGTGAACTATTGGCGTCGTCGGAAGTGGTACTGGTCCATGGGTACCCCTGAGGGTGCTGGGTGTAATTTAGCGGGTAGCCCACTGCATTGAGCCTGTCGTAAAACTTTGAAGCCACATACTTCAACTGTCCCAGCTGTACTACCTGACTGTCGCTGGCTGACGGTGCGGTAAACAATGAAATCAGGCTGTTAATTGCGGAGCCAGCTCCACCTGACAGAGAACCATCGAGGTGAGATTTCGCCTTCACCGCCATGTGCTTGACCTGCCCGATGGTGGCAATGGAACTGTCTTCTGCCTGTTTTGTGGAATCAACCGCACCGAGATTGTACCACCAGGTGGGAGATCCATTCGCAAGTTGAATGAACCAAGAGGCTGCAACGATCGTCGCGGAGAGCATCACCCGCGGACAAAATCTGTGGCGCCAACAAAGTAGTTTCTCCGGTCGCATAGTGATTCCCTTCCTCGGTTAAATGATCATCAAGCTATACTACTGCCCGGTGTAGGTAGGTATGTCCCCCAGCGGAACAGGGATCACCACGCGCCCGTCCGAGTAAACCTCGAGAGCATTCTTCCGCCCACTGGTGGAAGAACTGGTACCGTTGCCCACGACGAAGTAGGCACCACTGACATTCTTGTTGTATTTTCCGACGACGAGCCCTCCTTGGGTAGAGCTTGAGAGGTAGTAGCCTATGGCTCCGCAGTCGTAACTACCGACCCAATTGCCGTAGCCAACGGCAAAGTTTCGAGATGCACTGAAGGTATTCGCAGACCCGGCCTGTACCCATTGGGTGCCGGTCAACTGGTTGGTACTGTAGGCCGCAAAGAGAACAGCCGGTACTGAAATCCCCGCGATTACGGCCAAGGCAATTCGCACTTTCTTGTTGGATCTGGATGATAAATTCATATTCGATTTACTGGTGATGGTTCTATTGCTAGTGTGTTTCTCCTATTGTTCCCCTCGCGCCTCGGCAGCTTCTAGTTTACGTATTTCTCTAGAAAGCTTTTGAATCGTTAAGCTCGGCAGGTATTTCTCTTGAGCCTCCCATAGATCGTGGAGTGGCTTGTCAGCAGCAATGACATCGCGAAAAGCTTCCGGCGATATTCCAGGGTTCTGGCCTCGAAGTTCGTTAGTGCGTCGGATAGCCAACTCCTCCATTTCGGCGTACACTTCTTCCTCTGGCGATGCATCTGCCGGAAGTTCAACAACAATGTGATCCAGCCGGTTCCATTGTTGCCGAGCAATTTCAGCTTCCAACTCGTCAGACCTGGCAACGAGTTCCGGATGCTTTTCATTCCACTCGACGAACACCAGCCAGGCATCATGGGCATCCGCGTGCTCGGCAAGAAATCGCCTGTGTGCGGTCACGATTTCTCCTTGAACGTTTGCATACTCGATTTCCTCCGCCGAAAGCTCTCTATTTGAAGGAGGCGAATAGCTTACGACATTGTCGATTTCCTCAGATTGAATTCCGGGAACCACCGCTAACTGGCCGAGCTGAGATTCAAGCTCCTCCTTCCTGGCGATGCGTTTCAGGTTCTTGGTATGCCAGCTGCCGATTCGATCCTGAATTTCCTCTGCCGACATTTCCTCCTCGTAGAATCGAATCTGTAGTTTTTTGAACTCAAGATCTAGCTTTACCTGCTCCCTCTGGTATTCGCGCTGTAACTTTTCAATGTTATTTTGACGCTGAGAGTCGGCAAAAGCGGAAAAAAACATCGTTGAGCAGAGAGACGCCCCTAACAACCACTTCCATGGAATCTCCACGCTACCAGAACACCTGTTATTTCCGCTGAGAACTTCGACCTGTTGAATCTTCATGTGAGCCCCGTTTTTTCTTCAGGATCATCTTGCACATCAGGAAGATTGCGTCAATCGTTTTTAACTCGTTTTTTAATTTTTTTTCAAATCGCCCCTAAGATCAATATGGTCATCGAATACGATCGGGCAGGGATGAGCACAGCCGAAGAACCCTTAGATACTGCGAAACCGGTGGATCCCTTTCATCACAAGTGCTCTGGATACCATCGATTTTTCCTTTGGATCTTGCTGTTTTATGCCTTATTTGCGATTTACGGACGAGCCTTGCCGTTTCCATTTTTGTTCGATGACGTTGCAAGCATTCAAAACAACTTGGACCTTCGGTCAAAGGATGGGTGGTTTCGAGTGTTCACCTCGCACCCGACGTCCCTCCAGTTTGACAGGAGACCGGTTGGTGGGTTGCTGTCCTGGTTGAATTTCCAAGTGTTTGGTCTGAATCCGGCGGGGTTTCGAGCAGTCAATCTCATGATTCACTGGCTCACAGCCGTTTTGCTAGGGGAGACATTGATCCTGGCCATGCGGCGGGTGGGCCAGGTTCGCGCTGGTTGGGCGTTGGCCTGCGCGGCAGTATGGGCGGTGCATCCTCTGAACTCGATGCCGGTGGTGTATATCTCCCAGCGCATGGAAAGCCTTATGGCGGCCTTTTACGTGGTAGCTCTATGGGCTCTGTTAAAGGCCAATGTTCAGGGCGAGCTGACGCGCACGAATAAGATCTGGAGTCACTCCATGATGCTGTGCCTCTGTGCGGCGGTGCTGGCTATTTTGAGTAAAGAAGTTGGGGTGACGTTGCTTGTGGCAGTGCCGCTGGTCGATTGGTGGTGCGGTACGACGCAAGGCCAACCGTGGCTCTTTGTGAAACGGAACCGTAAAGTTTATTTGATCATGGGATTCGTGTTTGGTGCAGTGATGCTTTGGCACTCCCGAGGGCCGCGGGCTGATGAGTTGATAACGGGCGAACCGCTGGCGGTGCCGTGGGAATACTTCAAGGTGCAGTGCGGCTCTGTGTTCAACTATCTGAAGCTTATTTTCTGGCCCCATCCGCTCATTTTTCAGCATGCACCGGTTCCTGCCATGGGTCTGTCGCAATGGCTACCGCAGGGGCTGGCGCTCGCTGCGCTGCTGGGGTTGATACTGCATCTGGGCAGGTTCTACAAATGGGTGGTGGTACCTGGACTTTTGTTTTTTATCGTCCTGGCCCCCACTTCGTCATTTGTGCCCATCCCGGCGGATCCTCAGCTGGAACATCGGATGTACTTGCCTTCGTTTTTCGTCATTATTCTTGCGATGGCACTGGGAACAGGACTCGTGCGCCTGCTGAAAATCGGGCGATGGGGAAGCATGGCGATTGTTGGGGTTATCGGCGCAGTATTATCGCTGGCGACCGTGCGACGTGTCGCAGATTACGAATCACCAGCAACGCTCTGGAACGACGTCGTAAGCAAACAGCCATGGAATGGCAAGGCATGGATCAACCTTGGAATCGCACTGCTGGATTCGGATCCCCAGGCAGCGGGACAATGTGCCCAGCACGTGATTGCCATGGCGGAGGACAATCCCACCGCGCTAAGCTGGGGTCGCATGCTCGAGGGTATGGCGATCTTTCATCAGGGGGACTACCAAGCGGGAGGTAACACCGCGCTATCGGGATCTGCACCTGGCGAACCTCAGCCTGAGGGTGATTACTCGCTGGCACTGGCAGCTTTTGAGGAAGCCGGAAAACTGAATTCGGCAGGAGAGCTTACCGGCTTGAGCACCTACATCGGCCACACTTTGATCCGCCTCAACCGCATCGACGAGGGGATCGGTCTACTCCGGCAGGAATTGGCCCGGGAATCATTCGGCACCTACGCAGCAAAGGCGGCGCTGGCTGAGGGCCTGTACAAGCAGGGCAACACAGTCGAGGCTTTGCAACTGCTGGCGCAACTGAAACAGGAAGCTCCTCAACTTCGAATCGTGGCTGAGGTCGAACGGCGCATGGCTTCAGCTCCGTCACAGCCGAGTGACCGCGCTGGCCTCCCCAAATAGAACCGTGCAACTCTCCATCGTTTTTCCCTGCCTTAACGAGGCTGCAAGTCTGGGGCAATGCCTGGACGAAGCCAAGGATGCTGTGCGGGCTGCGGGAATCACTGAGGTGGAGATCATCGTGGCCGACAATGGCTCAGATGACGGTTCCCGGCAAATCGCGGAAGGTGCCGGGGTCAGAGTGATTGACGTGCGGGAACGCGGCTACGGTGCCGCGCTGAGGAAGGGAATCGGGGAGGCCCGGGGAAACTATGTGGCTTTTGCGGACTGTGACGGCACTTACGATTGCCATGATCTAGTGAGACTATTTCAGACGGCGATTGAACACGATGCGGATCTGGCAATCGGGGCCCGACTAGGAAAACCTGACCGGATCGCGCCGGGAGCAATGCCCGCGATGCACCGACACTTGGGGACACCTGTTCTGACCTGGTTGATTCGTTTCTTGTTCAGTGGGAAAATGGAAGCGAGGAGTTGCGGCGAGCGACGAGTGGGAATTGAACGCAGATGTCTGAGGATATCCGCAGATGGATACAGATCAGTTCCGACTAAGAGACCGCTCATTTGGGAGTCGCTCTTTGGGAGTCGCCCGAATGGCGCGTTGTCTGACTGCAATTGCGGAGCGCGCTGCGTCCGGAAGGAGGCGTACGAATCCTGGTGCCTGCGCAGTAACGGCATGGAATTTGCCTCTGAGATGCTAATCGAAGCGCTCAGGCAGGGTAGCCGGATTGTCGAAATACCCATCAGTCTGCGAAAGGCAGCTGATGGCAGAATCGCACATCTGCACACATGGAGAGATGGAATGAGACATCTGCTGTTCATTCTCGCGCAAGAACCTCGTGTGTTCGAACGCTCTGGACTTGCGATCACGGCGACCGCGTCGATGGGCCAGGTAGCGGCCTGGGCACTGGGCCCGATCACGATCGCCCAAATCGAATTCCTTCATTGGCACAGTCAACTGCTGCTGATGATGGTGGCTGTACTGGGAGCGCACGGCTACTTCATCGGGCTGGCGCTTTTTTCGCGGGAATCACGGAACCTGGAGAGCGGAACGCGAGCGAAGCGAAACGGAAGGAGCAAAGCTCTGCGAGTGAGCCGTCAGCTGATCGATCTTCGCGAGGATAGACTGCTGCTGGCCGCAGTTCTTACGACTGCTGCCGCAGTAGGAACCCTGGCATGGCTGGTCGCGATATGGAGCGGAGCCGGGTTTCATGGCATAAGCGAAATGCAGAGCCTGCTCGGAGTTGTGCACTTCCTTCTGGTCGCCGGAACGCTGCTCGCTGGACTGCTGGGCGTGCACTTGCTGAAGCAGTGACTGGTGTCCGGTTTTGCATTTGGCCCGCATCTGCAAAAAGTTTCATTTTGAACATTTGCAGAGATCCAGTCTCAGTGGACGTGGGGTAATGGGCCAAGTTTTGCTGCCAGCGGAATCTGCCGATGAGGATGTGGCGAATTTTTCTAACGATCGGCGACAGAATTGACTCGTCACTGGTAGGCAGTGCCTCTAACTTGCAGCAAGATTTTTTTCTGAGATGAAGGACATCCCGGGGCGAACCAATGAAGATGAAGCGAACACTAACATTTAAGCAAAAGCGACTGGGGAAGAAACTGGCAGCCCAGGTCTTCTGGGTTTCGCGGATGGCGGTGACTGGTCGGTTGGCTGGTGTGATTTACCGAATCGCGCTGGCAATGCTGCGACGCACGTTGCGGCTGATAGGACAGGTTCAGCCGACTGCGGCCTCGACTTTGGCGATCGGCATACCTGCGGCGGTCATGATCGAGAGTGCGGATGCTCAGGCAAAGTTTGAGCTGCGCAGCGGCGCAGACGATCCGTTTGACGGCCTGGTTCCACTTTTCTTCTACACGCCCTCGCCGATTCTGGCAGACGTGGATGGCGATGGCGACATTGACGTAGTGGTGGGTGATGATGTGGGCACACTCGATTATTTTGAGAATACAGCATCGGCCCAGTCACCACCGAGCTTCCTGTATCGCCCGGGCGATTCCAATCCGTTCGATGGACTGGACGTGGGCGATTTCAGCGGACCGGCATTTGCGGATCTGGACAACGATGGCGACCTGGATGCTATTGTTGGAGAATTTACCGAATACGAAACACCTACCCTAAACTACTACCGAAACGAGGGATCAGCGAGGTCACCCTTCCTTGTTCTGAAGCCGGGACTACTGAGTCCGGTGAGCAATCTGACACTGCCGGAAGTGCCAATGCCAGCGCTGGCTGACCTCGATGGTGACGGGGATATCGACATGGTCCTGGGCACCAGAGCAGGCGACTTTCGTTACTTCCAAAATACGGGCAACCGGCTGGCCGCCACTTTCACTGAGCGCACCGGATCGCTCAATCCCTTCAACGGGCTGGCGATCGGGCTAGACAGCCTTTCCGTACCTGCGCTGGCGGATGTGGACCGCGACGGGGATCTCGATATGGTGAGCGGCGGCTACTCCGGCGTCCTCTACTATTACGAGAACACGGGCACGGCTCGACTGCCGAAATTTGCAGCTAGAACGGGAGCAGCGAATCCGTTCGACGGGATAGACGTGGGTGAACTGAGCGACCCGACTCTTGCCGATATGGATGGCGACGGCGATGTCGATCTGGTTGTGGGAGAAGGCTACTACGACGGACTGCTGCGATACTTTGAGAATATCGACTCTGGCCCTACGTCAGCGTTTCCGGCATGGCAAAAGCAAAACTTTCCACTGCCAGCGGATGCGGCACTGGCGGCGCCGGAAGCGGATCCCGACGGCGACGGCCGATCCAATCTGGTTGAATTTGGACTCCGCACCAGCCCGCGTGTGCGGCGTTACTTCCCCGTCATCACCCCAACGATCAACACAAATGGGGTTCTTACCTATACGGTCGCCGTCCGAGATGACCCCGCACTGCAAGTTTACGCAGAGTTCAGCGACTCCCCGGAATTCACCAACTCCACGATCGCCGAGCCAGTGATCAATGATCCTGTTCCCGGGGACGACGTAAAGACCGCAACTTTTATCGACATGGTCACCGCAACGGGCAGTCGTCAGAGGTACATGCGGCTTGTGTTCGAGTTGGACCTTTAGGCCTTACAGTTCCGTCGACTGCGACCTATGCCTACTGCATCCGCAACGCTGCCGCCGTTCAGTTGCCGTTTTTCTCCGGCGATCGCCGAACTCCTTTGCGCGCTCGATTGCTCATTGGCGCTAAGCACCTACCAGGCGGGGAAGCTCATCCTGCTCAGCCCAAAGCCAGACGGCACTGGCTTCTACCAGTATCTGCGAACGTTCGACAGGCCCATGGGCATCGCGGTCTCGGACGAACTGCTCGCTGTAGCCACCCGCGATCGAGTAGAACTGCTGGCTAATTCACGCGATCTGGCACCGAGGTACCCAAAGAAGCCGGACACCTATGATTCGCTCTACATCCCCAGAGCACGGTTCAATACCGGACACCTGGACATCCACGACATTGCCTTTTCAAGCGAAGGAATACTGGCCGTCAATACGTTGTTCTCATGCATCGCCAGAATCGATGCGACTCACAGTTTCGTTCCCGTGTGGCAACCGCCATTCATCAAAGATCTCGTTCCCGACGACTGCTGCCACCAGAATGGCATGGCGATAGACAGTGGAGGTGTTCCCGCTCTCGTGACAGCGCTTGGCAGCACTGATTCCCGGCAAGGCTGGCGGGAAAATCTTCCCAGTGGAGGAGTGTTAGTCGATGTAAAAACCGGGCAAACGCTCGCTAGCGGCCTTTCGATGCCGCACTCGCCGCGCATCATTGGTGAAAACATCTGGCTCCTGCAATCCGGCGAAGGCACGCTTTGCCGGTTCGAAAGCGGCAAAGTGGAGACCGTTGCTTCGCTTCCCGGGTTTGCCCGTGGATTCGCAGTCTGTGGTGACCACGCGTTCGTCGGAATTTCCCGGCTCCGCCCAAATCATCGATTTGGCCATTTACCGATCGCGAAAATCCAGCCGTTCTGCGGCGTGACAGTCGTTCACCTGCCGACGGGCGCGATCGTTGGCTCGCTGGAATTTCTCACATCCTGTGAGGAGATTTACGATGTACAGGCTATCATTGGACTCGGTCGCCCGGCGATCGTCCGCGACGACGATCCGTTCTGCACCAGTTCCCTGACACTTCCTGGCCGCACTTTTCTCGGGGAAGCACCTGATGCCGAATGAACGAAAACGCTCTTCACTTCAGGTATTCAACAGACTGACCACACAGACGCCAGGAAAGGATTCCACGGTGCAAGTGATAGATCTCTCCGAACTCATTTTCCCTCAAACGCGCAACGACCATCCGACTGCGGAATCCACCTGCGCAGTAAACCATAACAGGGGTATCCTGCGAAATTCCTGACCGGGCGACCCTTTCGATAAAATCAGAACTGCTGGAGGGAATATTCACGGCTCCGGGAAGGCGCGCACCCGCAGCCTCGCGCTCGCTGCGGACATCCAGCACCACAATGTCGGATCGTTGATGCAGCAGGGACGCCGCTTCTTCGACCGACATATTTTGCCACGTCCCTGCCTCGGAAATGCTCGCCGTAGCGAAGAGCCTGGTATCCCAGCGCCGCTCGATGGGGAGCCAAAGGGTCGGAGCAGCCACACAGAGGGCAACAACCGCCAGCCAGGTTGGTCGCCCCATCCTGGGAACGAAAGGCACGATCGCCGGCACTTCTTGAACATACTGGCTGAACGCATCAAACTTTGCCCCAAGTGCGGCTTCCTCGATTCTAATCTTAAAATGGAGCACACCTAACACCACCAGAAATGCCCCAGTTGCCAACAGTGTCGGATTGGTCCAGACCACTGCGATCGAAGCCGCCACCACCGCCGTATACATGGGGTGCCTGACAAATCGGTAAGGGCCACGGGTTTGCAATTGACCAGCCTCAGACGGATCCGGGTGCACCGAAAAGGTACCCCTCCCCATCTGGATCACAGCCCAAATCGAGAATGCTGACGACAAAAGCAATACAGCGGCTGCTGGCCAATACGAAAGCGCAGGAACCCCGTGAAGCGCGATGGTGGTCAGCGCCAGGAACTGCAACGCAACCAGAACACTCCCAGCTCTGCCCGAAGACGCCGGGAGATACTCGGGATTTCTCAATGGTCCGGCTGCAGATGCGGTCAATCAGTGAGCTGTCACCTTTGCCCCCTTGGGCTGACCGATCGCTTCGAGCAATTCGGTGAACCACGGGGTGTCGATATCGAATGGCTTGCCTCCTTTGATTCGTGGAAACGCGATCACTGACATTTCACCACCGTTGTCTTCGTCGAGGCCGGCAACACCACTGATCCCCTCCAGCGCGGCTTTCGCACCGACCGCAGCGGACTTGCGAATGAGTTCAAGGTCCCTTGCATTCGGCGCTGCGGAGCGACCGAAGTAGCCGCTCTTCTGCACCAGCACCTTGTCAGCACCGAGACGGCTGGCCAACTGGGTGGCGAACCATTTGCCAGGATCCAGCTCGTCGATACGCACGTGCCCAAATGCGTCGCGTCGGACTTCTTCTCCCGCCGCTTCCTTCTCACGGACGATTGCGTCGATCCCCGCGCCTTCACTTAGAAAGACGTGGACGCAATCGTTGTCATCCATGCGCTGCCGCAGACGCACAGTTTCGGCGTCCAGATCGATGTCCATTTCAGGAATCCACACGGCGTCGATGTCCCATCGTTCTTTTGAAATGAGCAGTTCCGGGAACCACTTGCGTCCGTCGAGACGTGAGCGGTATTCCAGCGCAGTGCGTGCGGTAAGCCATCCACAGTGCCGCCCCATCACCTCGTGGACGATCAGTTGACGCGTGCTGGTGGTGTTCTCGTTGGCGATGTTCTCATAGAAGATAGCTCCCTGCTCGGCTGCGGTCCATGCTCCCAGCGTCTGCTCAATCGGGTAGACATCGTTGTCCACCGTCTTCGGCATGCCGACCACGGTCAGTCCGTATCCGTTGTCTTCGAGATACTTCGCAAGGTCAGCAGCAGTCGTGTTCGTATCATCTCCGCCGATGGTGTGAAGGATGTCGATCTTGTCGGCCTTCAATTGCTCAGCTGCGACCTGGAGAGGAATCTCACCCTCTTTGACAAATCCACGCTTCACACAGTCTGCGACGTTTGTAAGTTTCACCCGGCTGTTTCCGATCGCGCTTCCACCGAACGCGCAAAGCACATCGATATTGTCCTTCACGCTCTCTGGAAATCGGATGCTTTTTCCCAGCAGGAGCCCCTGATAGCCGTGAAGATACCCGATCAGCTCAGCATCTGGTGCCAGCGTGGCATATTGCTCCACCAGAGCACCGATGGAAGATGAGAGGCACGGAGCAATTCCGCCGGCAGTGAGAAACGCGATTTTCTTGGGCATGACTGACTTAGATTGAATAGGTAATTGATTTTTGAGCTTCCGTATTCTGGTTCTGCCCACGTGAAACCGTGCGCGTATTGAGAATCAGAGGCTGAGCGGGACCACTACTGATACCTTGGTTAGGGCGCAAGCAACAACCAGCACACCACCGTCGGAAAAATGGGTTTCTCCATCAAACCATCCGCAACTCATTAATCGATAGATCTTTAGCGTATTTTCAGGCTCCCCTTGACCTGCCAGCGCTCTCCGAATAGAGTGCCGCCAATTATGCCAGTAGCCACGCCCAAACAATTTGCCGCAATGTTGGATGCCGCCCAAGAGGGCGGATATGCTTATCCAGCTATTAACTGTTCAAGCCTCACCACAGTCAACGCAGCGCTCAAAGCATTCGCTGATAGCAAGTCTGACGGAATTATCCAGTTCTCGACGGGAGCGGGACAATTCGTATCTGGATTGAATCACAAGAATGCCGCGCTTGGCACGATCGTTCTAGCCGAGGCTACTCACCGTCTTGCAGAACAATACGATGTCATCGTTGCCCTCAATACCGACCACTGTCAGCCGACCGCTGCGGAAAGTTTCCTCAAGCCACTGATCGAAGCCACCGCTGCCCGCAGAGCCAAGGGAGAGAACAACTTGTTCCAGAACCACATGCTCGATGCATCGAATCTTCCTCTGGAAGAGAACATGGCGATCTCGCAGGAGTATCTGAAGATTTGTGCCGAGAACGAGATCATTCTTGAAGTCGAAGCAGGTGTTGTAGGTGGAGAAGAAGACGGAGCTGCGGGCACCGAAGACACTCCAGAAGAGAAGCTCTACACAACACCAGAAGATATGCTGGCCGTCTACGAAGCGCTGCATTCGATTGGCCGCTTCACATTTGCTGCGACATTTGGCAATGTGCACGGTCACTACAAGCCCGGTTCAGTTAAACTTCGTCCGAAAATTCTCCAGCAGGGCCAGGCCTCCGTAATGGAAAAGTATGGCAAAGACGCTGAGTTCGACCTTGTCTTCCACGGTGGATCCGGCAGCTTGCTCGAGGAAATTCGCGAGACACTGGGATACGGCGTGATCAAAATGAATGTCGACACCGACACTCAGTATGCATTCACCCGCCCGATTGCTGACCACATGCTGGTCAACTACGAGGGCGTGCTGAAGGTCGACGGTGAAGTCGGCAACAAGAAAGCATACGACCCGCGCGCTTATCTCAAGAAAGGCGAAGAAGCAATGGCCGCCCGCGTTGCCGAGGCATGCAACGACCTCCTTTCCACCGGAAAGACATTGTTCGGATCGATCTAACACTGATCCCAACTCCAGATCAAGTTTCATAGCTGCCGCCCCGGATGATCCGGGGCGGCTTTTTTTTTGATCGAGTCTCCGTGCTCTCGCGGTATCTTTGCTTGGCAGTCAATCCACGCTGGCTCAGACTCTCGCCTGATGGAAATTACAAAACGATTCGATCGACAAGTGGCCGTCGTAACCGGCGGTAGCGATGGCATAGGCAAACATGTTGCAAAGCGGCTTGCCGCAGAAGGTGCGAGCGTGGTGATCATGGATCGTGACACCCCCGCCACTGATGATGAACTGCGGCAGCACCGGCAGATCACCTTCCAGGCTGGAGATGTCTCGCACGAAGCCGACGTCATCAAGGCAATGGATGCAGTCATTGCGCAGCACGGGCAGCTCGACATCGTGGTGCACTGCGCAGGAATCGTGGGGCAGAATTCAACGAAGATCACAGAGGTTGAATGTGAGACATTCGATCGCGTTTATGCCGTCAATCTACGAGGTTCGTTCCTCGTTACGAAGCATGCCATTGCCCGGATGATCAACAGAGACTACGGGCGCGTTCTCTTGTTCGCCTCGATAGCAGGAAAAGAAGGGAACGCGGGCATGTGCGCGTATTCGGCAACAAAGGCAGGGGTAATCGGCCTCACGAAGTCAGCCGGAAAAGAATTTGCCGAGACGGGGATTACCATCAATGCGATCGCGCCAGCAGTCATTCACACTGCGATGGTCGAGGCTCTCGATCCCTGGCAAGTCACATACATGACTGACAAGATCCCGATGAAACGTTGCGGAACCCTGGATGAAGTTGCTGCACTCAGTTGCTGGATCGTATCGCCCGAAGCCAGCTTCAATACCGGGGCGGTATTCGACCTCACCGGTGGTCGCGCCACTTACTGATCAGATCAGAACTTGATCGTTGCCGGGAGATACTTGGCGATAAGATCCGCGTAGTACGGTCGCAGCTTGTTCCAGTCAGGGAGTACCGGGCATTTCGAGTAAAGATCGTACGGATTGAATTTTTTGACCCACTTGAGGTGCTCCCGGTCATGGTCATCGCAGAGATAGTCGTAGTCCCCTTCCCTGTGCCATGCGTAGAACGAGTGATATCGGATCATGTAGAGCGCCGGCTCTGGCAGGCACCCTTTCATGAGGTGATACATGTATTCATCATGCCCCCAGGACATGTGCACACTCCGAAGCCCGCAACCTTCTTCATAGACGCCGAGTCGGGTGTTGTAGCGTGGATCTTCGTTGTCGGGATTGTCGGCAAAGAATTCAGGATAAACAATACTGTCACTGAATTTGCACCCCACCGGAAAGGTATCCCCGACGACAGCCCACTGCGGCTCTCCGAACAGGCACAACACTTTCCCGAGATCGTGCATCAGCCCCGTCAACACAAACCAATCCTCATGGCCATCTGCCCGAATCGCTTCTGACGTCTGCAACAGGTGCTGCAACTGATCGAGTTCGATGTCAGGGTCGGAATCATCCACCAGCGTGTTCAAAAAATCGAGCGCCTCGAAAACGGTCATCTCACGCTTATCGAAGGCCAGATAGTGCTCCTTTTTACCAACAACGAAATCGTAGGTCTGGAACTTATGGTTGAGCCTGTAAAACTCGCGAACGGTGTCGCGGGCAGGCGCATCGTAGTTCCGGTAGTCGTCCTTCTTTTTCTTGCCCGCGACCGGGTAGAGCCCGTCTTGAACGAAATCTTCCCAGTCATCGAGTTTGTCCAGTGGAGCATGCTCTTGGTCGTTCGGCAGAATCATAAAGTGTAGTGCGATATTTTCCCCAGATTATGGCTGGTCTGTCAAAAATGGCAAGCGATCTGGAACGCCGTGACTTGCAATGCACGATTTCATGGTGTTTTCTCCGTTCGCAATGCGTGAACCTTTACAGAATGAGCCCCGGGAGGGCGGGCAGCACCCCTTGGGCACCGCAATCGCCACAGGGTTAAGAACCGTCTGGCATCGGTTCCGCGCCGGGTTGGTTTTTCTCTATGCCGAACCCAAACTCTGGCTTCTGGAGGCGGGTATCGCCGGGTATTTGGCCGGAATGTTCCTCTTCCCTAATATTGTCGTTCACACGGCCTGGCTGCTCTTCACTGTTGCAATCCCCATCTGGCGCTGGCGCACAAGTGACCTGAATTCAAAAGTTTACGACGATCCTGGCTTCTGGCTGCTGACAGGGTTGCTGGCATGGATGCTGGCAACATCGATTTTCGTTTCGATTCCTGCGATCGACTTGGGCGATGTCCTCACGAGCCTTGTCGATGCCTGTGGAGTTCTGAGCCTCTATGCAGGCGTGAGCATCGTGGTTAGAAATCGATTTCAGAGCTGGCGGCGGATCATCACGCCTTTTCCGATAGCAGGGGCGATTGCAATGCTAGTCAGCGTTCCCGTGTTTTACTGGTTACGGGCAGATGTAAACACGTTTCCGAGCGCCCGGCTCCGCGATGTCCTTGTTCATATTGAGAACGGCGGACTGCATCAGGTTGTGACCGGCCTGCTGTGCGGAGCCGCTGCCATGAGCGCTGCCTGCCTCTATTCCAACCGGGCTCACTGGAAAAAGCAACTCCTCCTCCTGTCCTGCTTCACAGTCCTTACCTCGTCACTATTTCTCACTCACACCAGAGGCGCGATCCTTGCCCTTCTGGTGAGCTTTGCCGTCTATGTCTTCACACGGAAAGATCGCAGCTGGGTAACGCCTAGCATCATCCTTACGATCGTGGGCCTCACTTACGCGTTTCCGAGCAATCCAAAAGTGGATGACCTGACAAGTATCAGCACCAGCCCCGTGACCCATTTGATCGAACGTGGCGATGGTGGGCGCATCAAGCTCTACAAGCATCTTTACTCCAGAATGGACGGCGCAACCGAACTGGTGCTCGGCAGAGGGCTCTGGGCGAACGATTCCGCAACCAAGGAGGAGGTGGGGTGGTCCGTAGCATTTCACCCTCACAGCATCTACATGGCGACGTTCTACCACGGTGGAATCACGGCACTCATGATGACGGTTGGCTTGTTGGGATTCGGCCTTTTGAGAGCTTTCGCAGTCTTCCGCCAGACGGGCAACGGCACCTGGCTGGTGCTGTTCTGTTTTGGGATCGCAGGGCAAATTGTTGATGGCTCGCTGCCGTTTTCTATCATGACGGTGCCCCGGATCGAACCCATCCTTCTCATGTTCCCAATGATCGGAGCGTCTGCGGCGTGGTGTGAATACGTGCGCGACGCCGTGAGGCGGCCAGCAGAAGCCAATTCTCCCGCTCCGCTGGAGAATCGCACTTCCTGAATCACCGAAGCGAACCGCCCCGGTGCAATCAACCGGCAAGGTTGATATTTGCGCACGTCCAGCTAAGCTGCGGTGACCGCTCATGAATCAAAGCTTCTACAACTGGGGACTTCCGCTCGGCACGCTATTCGGCATCAGGGTCAGGCTTCACTTTCTCCTGCTCATTTTCCTGGCCTTCCAGCTGAGCACGTTTCTCAAGGATTACGATCCGCGAACGGGATTCACCATCTGGGCGATCTTCTCGGTACTGCTGTTTCTGATCATCTATTTTCATGAACTCGGGCACTGCTTCGCCGCCCGCAGAGTCGGCGGCAGCGCAGAGGATGTCCTGCTTTGGCCCCTTGGCGGTCTTGCGTTCACTCGCTACCCGCAAACTTGGCGCAATACGCTGATCGTTGTAGCAGGTGGCCCATTGGTAAATGTTGCCATAGCGATCCTGGCAGTCCCGATTTTCTATCTGGCCGATCGCTCGAATCCCGATCTTCAATACAATCTTTACTACTTCTGCTTTCGAGAAGTTCTGTTCAGATGGAATCTCATCATGCTGGTGTTCAACTTGATTCCGCTGTTCCCTCTTGACGGTGGACAATTGTTGCGCGCAGGCCTTTGGGGGTGGTTTCAAAAAAAGGGCGGCATCGGGGATGGCCCATACTATCATGCGTCGCGCCTGACGGTGCCAGTATCGATGACGATCGGAGGAATTGGTGCCGCAATATTTTTATACCGATGGCTGCAAGGCGATCGAGACGCGTTGATGGCTGTCGGGATCTTTGCGTGGGCAATGATCAACACTTGGCAGCTCAAGAAGCAGCTGGAGAACATGTCGTCGATGACGATCGATCAGGGCAGCGAATTTGGTTACGATTTCTCTGAAGGATACACCAGCCTCGCGAAAGGCCCGGGAGGCGACTCAGCGCCATCAGTGAAACGCGCAAACAAAGCTGCAGCACGCCGCGAAGAAAAGCAGCGTAAATCAGCTGAAGATGATGAACAGCGGATGGATGCGCTTTTCAAAAAGATCAACGACCAGGGACTGCAATCGCTCACCAATGCCGAGCGGAAGTTTCTAGAGGACATGAGCAAGCGGATGCAGTAGTCCATCCGGCTGCGGCCAATGTTAATTGCCAACTGCCGCGTGCTTTACGACTTTCAGCCGGTCCGAACTGGGCGCGTCCCCATCTCCCGAATCTTGCCGGAACAACGGCATGTCGTACGCGCGGCCACCTTTCTTTTCGTAGTAGTGGACGAAGGCGCGGTGACAAACGTCATATCCTCCCGCAGTGGGATAGTCACCCGTAAAATACCAGTCGCCCACGTGCCCGGGGATCGCGTCATGCAGCTCTTCGACTGACAGGAAGATAACTTCGACTTTACCCGTCCAGTGTTTCACCTTGGGATACACAAACTCACTGATCTTGGCTGAAATTTCATTGGCAGTGAACGGCTCGTATATCCGTTTTACGGCGTTCTGGCTTACCGGCTCTGTGGAAGCGAGCGCCTCCAGGCACTCCTGGTAGACTGAGTCGATCACTGAATCCAATCCCCGCTCTTTCAGCAGCTCGATGGCGGCCTGGAATGCGATGAACTTACCCACTTCTGACATATCGATGCCGTAGCAGTCCGGGTAACGGATTTGCGGCGCTGTCGATGCAATCACGATTTTCTTGGGATTCGTGCGCGCCAGCATTTTCAAAATGGTCGTCCGCAGCGTCGTTCCCCGCACGATCGAATCATCGATTGCCACGAGGTTGTCGTTCTCCTGCACCACACCATAACTGATATCATAAACGTGTGAGACCAGGTGCTCCCGGTTCTCCTCCTGGCTGATGAATGTGCGAAGCTTGATGTCTTTGTGAGCAATCTTCTCACTGCGCGGCCAGTTCCCCATGATCAACTGATCAACGAGTTCTTCGGTCAGCGTTCCATCGCGTTTTGCGGCAAGAATTGCGTCCCGCACTTCTGCGCGGCGATGGCGTTGCAGCCCGGCGATCATTCCGTAGTAACCGATCTCAGCAGTATTCGGAATAAAGCTGAAAACCGTGTTGGTCAAATCGTTGTCAATCGACGCAAGAATCTGGGGAACGAGTGCTGCCCCCATTCGCTTCCGCTCCTGGTAGATACATGGGTCGTTGCCCCGGGAAAAATAGATCCTCTCGAACGCACACTGCTTTTCCTCCACTTCGGGAGCGAAGCGGCGAATACTGAGAATACCGTCGGCCTTGATGGCAGCAGCATGCCCAGGCGGCACCTCCTTCACGTCATCCGCGTCAACATTGAACACAGTCATCAAAGGAACACGCTCGGATGCGAAGGCGATGACTTCATCTGTCACAAGGTAAAAACAGGGACGGATTCCGTGCGGGTCCCGCATCACAAAGCTGTCACCATTTCCCACCATTCCAGCAATGGCAAAACCTCCATCCCAGTTCACACCGGACTCGTGGATGATACTATGCAGATCGAGCCGCTCACTGATAATATCAGGAATATCGCGACCGAGCACTCCCTCATCACGCATTGCCCGGTAAATGTCCGTGTGCTGCTCGTCCAGATGGTAGCCGATCTCTTCGAGCACAGTCTGCGTGTCCGTGCTGAAGATGGGATGTTGCCCCCGATCGATCATCGTCTGGTTCAACTCAGGCGCGTTGGTCATATTGAAATTCCCGAGCACCATCAGCGTCTTCGTCGGCCAGTTGCTGCGCCTGACGTACGGATGGCACGAACCCTCATCAAAGGCTCCCGATGTCCCGTACCTGAGATGCCCCATGAGCAATTCCCCGCCGAAGTCAAAGTGCCGCTTCACACTGGCACCATCTTGAGGATCGATCGTCCCCTCCTTAACCAGCTGATTGTAACGGTCAAGATGGCGGCGAAAGACCTCACCCAGTGAATTGGACTCCGCCGATCGATCCCTAAACATGTAGGGGAAACCATTTTCCATACTCAGCTTGGTACAACCGATGCCGACACCATCCTGTCCCCGATTGTGCTGCTTCTCCATCAGGAGAAACAACTTGTTCACCCCCCAGAGGGCGGTGCCATGTTTTCGGATGTAGTGTTGAATCGGCTTCCGCAGGCGAACCAGCGCTATCCCGCATTCGTGTGTCAGTTGATCGCTCATTCTGGACTGGCAGTATCTGGAAAGGAACAGGTTAAAGAATAGATGGCAATCGCTAATGTCACATTATTGTCATTCTCTCGGGCTGGCATCAGTTTCCACCCCCTTCGCCCTCCTCCCAGGCCCGGGTCTCAAACCGCATAAATTGCTTTAAAAAGCTTAAACTCACCTCTCCCGTCGGGCCATTCCGCTGCTTGGCGATAATCAGCTCCGCCTCCCCCGCGACCTCCTCTTTTTCCTCAGCATCTCCCGCATAATACTCGGAGCGCACGAGGAGACCGACGATATCCGCATCTTGCTCGATTGAGCCTGATTCACGCAAGTCGCTGAGACGGGGTTTTCCGCCTTCGCGCCCTTCCGGATTCCGGTTCAGCTGCGCCAGAACCAGTGCCGGGATGTCGAGTTCTTTGGCCAGCCCCTTGATTCCTGAGGAGATTTCAGCAATTTCCTGCTGCCGGTTTTCCTGAGCGCGTTTCGACGTGGAACGCATCAGCTGCAGGTAATCGATGGCGATTGCCTTGATGCCAAACTGATCGCGGAATCGGCGGGTTTTGTGACGCAACTCAAGGATGCTGATTGAGGGAGTATCATCGATGACGATCGTCGCTGCACTCAGTTCGCGGGCTGCCCGAGTGAGATTCTGAATGTCCGACTGGCGCATCATCCCAGACTGAAGCGATAGCATATTGATGCGCGCCCGGCTGCAAAGGAGACGCTGCACCAACTGCTTTGCGCTCATCTCAAGACTGAAGACGGCGCAGGGGATATTGTTGTCCACTGCCAGAGTCTCGACGATGTTCATGACGAAGGAGGTCTTTCCCATACTGGGGCGGGCAGCGAGAATGAACATTTCCCCGCCGTGCAGACCGTTCGTCATCTTGTCCAACTCACTGAAGCCTGTGGGC
Organism: Verrucomicrobiia bacterium; assembly: GCA_020439995.1. Lineage (GTDB taxonomy): Bacteria > Verrucomicrobiota > Verrucomicrobiia > Verrucomicrobiales > DEV007 > JAGROY01. The sequence goes on along the minus strand of JAGROY010000199.1, from coordinate 6,434 downwards.
AATCCATTCAACGATCCAGGATTTGCCACCATTTCCTCGATCTCATCAATGGCCTCCATCACGAGATCACTCATGGACTTTAGCTTTGCCTTGTCTTCCCCGCGAATTCCGAGCACCACCCGCTCAACCTCGTCGAGCACCATCTCCACGTTCTCTTGATTTCCATAGGCGAAAGTCACGCAGTTCGTGCACGATTCGATGATGTTCCGGAGAATGTATTTCTCGCAGAGCACATCCAGGTAAAACGACAGGTGCGCAGCAGTCGGCACAAAGGTAAATAGATCCAAAACCGCCGCAGGCCCGCCGACTTGATCCAAAATCTCGCGGTCCATCAGCGTCTGCTGAACAGACACGGGGTTCACCGGTTTGCCCGACTCGTTGATCTCGATAATCAATTCATAGAGCACCTGATGCGCCGGAACGTGGAAGTGATTGGCCGTTACCCGCTCGACAGTTTCACCGATTGCTGCCTTGGGGGCCTGCAACATGCAACTCAGCACCCCCTTCTCCGCCTCAACGCTATTGGGTAACAACCTCAGGCTATCGTCCCCGGAGCTTTCGCCCGAGCGTCCTCCCGACTTTTGTAAAGGCGGCCCGGAGCGGTCCTTTTTTCCCTTGCCCCAGGTTCCATTCGCCCGATTTCCATCAGGCTTTTTCTTGTTGAATGCGCTGCGATCGATTGAGGGGTCTTCCATAATTTAACTGCCTTGAGTCTGGAACCCATCCGCGCATCACGAAAGCAAAATCAACGAGTTCACTTCGATTTGCCGGAAACGATTGACTGTAAGAACAAAAGAAAAAGCCGGCCTGCACTTATGCGCAGGACCGGCTCAAAAAACTAAAACTGGTGAAAGACTTCGGTTAAGCTCCAGCGGACTCTTCACCCTCGGCTTGAACGTTCACTCGAATCGTTCCAGTCACGTCGCCATTGAGTTTGACTTCGATATCGAAACGGCCGGTGCTCTTGATTGGCTTGTCCAAAAGGATCGCGTGACGATCGATCTCCAGCTTTGGATTTGCTTCGGTGATTGCCTTGGCAATATCGATCGTTGTGATAGAGCCAAATGCCTTCCCACCCTGGCCGGTTGAGAGCTGCATGTTGAGTTTCAACTTCTTCAACTTGGAAATCATGCTCTGCGCCTCGGCCAACTCCTGGGCTTCACGTTGAGCACGGACAGCTTTGAGGTTTTGAAGCTGGCGCAGGTTTCCTTTGGTCGCCTCGTAGGCTTTGCCCGAGGGAATAAGAAAATTGCGCGCGTAACCGGCCTTAACGTTCACAACATCAGCTTCTGCGCCGAGGTTCTGGACTCTTTCTTTGAGGATGACTTCGATGGTTGCCATGGTAAAATGAGAAATTCTGACCGCTCGGGCCTTGAAAACAGGGGCTTCAGGTATATCCGGCAGAGCTACCTGTCAAGGAGTGATTCCTGCGATTCCAGAGCAATCTTTTCAGGCTCGCCGGACTAGGGCATTTCATCGGTCGCCGGAGCTGGATCTTCCTTAACTTCGTCAGCAAATTGCACTTCCACGAAGCTGAATCGGTCATCGCTCCACTGGCCATTTTCGAGCAACCAGGTGCGAACGAAGTCCTTGATAGACTTGCGGGCTACCTCCCGGGCGGATTCGACATTCTGGTAGGCCCTGCGCTCCAGTTCTGGAGTGATCTGGCTTACCAGAGCAGACATTTCTTTGGACTCGTCCCAGCGCAGCCAACCTTCACTGCTCTTCGTTCGCAGGCCATCCGTCTTAAAGGCCACAGGCAGACTGGGTGTGAGCACCGGAGCAACCACACGGCATGCACGCACGTCTTCATTTTCCACAATCTCGATCTCCCATCCTTCCCGGAGAGGAACGTGAAACTTGAAAACCGCCTCGGCAACGGCTTCCGACACCGTAGTCCCCCGAAAGGAGCTCGATGCCTCCCGGCGGAAGGTTTCCACAGATTCCAGCACTGCGACTTCAAGCAATCCGCCATTGGTGTCCGCAAGCGAGAGCAGTTTGCTCTCGAAACTCATCGTGATCGTATCCTGCGTAAAATCCTTGATGAGTTCCTTGGCGCCCCCCACCAGCCTGTCGGTGGTCGATCCCGCAATCCGGAGCGGCGAATAGTGGTAAAGGAAAAACGCGCACAGCAACATCAGCACCATGAGGACAGCGCAGAATGGCCACCAGTTACTCCTAGATTTGGACTCGCTCACAATGGGAATGGAAGATTCGGCCTGTTGCCCGGAATAATGAAACCCTTCCCCAGCGGGATGTTCTGTCAAGTTTACTCGACAATCACGACCCAGATCCGTTCGATTCCAGCGGAGTTCGAGCCTTATCGGCGGCAATCATTGCCTGATTATCATACGAGCCGTCAGGGTTGGAAAGTGTCAGCCACCGCTCGTTCCCCCAGTAGTCCTGGACATCTGTCTCATTCTCGCTGGTCAGGAAGTAAATCCCTTGTCGATCAAACAAGTAACGCGGAAAGTAGTCTCCCCACAATTTGGAAGCAAGCGGCGGATTCTCTGGATCCGGAAGCGCGGTTGTCTCAAGGATGTATTGCACACCGTCGATGCGGGCCACACACCAGGCATGCCCGTCTCCCTCTTTCGTCTTTCCCGTGGCAACCTTTGCTTCGATTCCCCGGCTTATCAGCCAATCCGCGAGTAAAATAGACGAATCCTCGCAGTCACCCAGACGGCTTTCGAACGTTTCCATCGAATTCTGCCAGTAATCCCGCGGTCCGTTTGCCCCCGAGATGTCGGATGTGTAGCGACAGCGCGTGGCAACGGCATACCAGACACAGTACATTTCCTCGATCTTGTTCGCAGGTGGAGGATCAAGATCAGGCCCTTCGAAATGGGAAAGAAACGAAGTTACGCGATTGTAGTGACCGCTGTTGTCAATTGCATAGGCATCGAATGGCTTGTCGCAATGGGGGCAGGAAAAGACGATCGAGCGACCCGATGGAGGCACCTTTCCAGCATGGGAGGTACCGCAGTGCGGACAGGTGTTAAAAAACAGTTCAACTTGCTGATCCAGAATCTGTGGGGTGAAAACGGGCAACTTCCGGATCGACACAGCGAAACACCCCAGCTTGTTGACTTCAGGACGCCGAAAAGGCACCGTAATCAGGTGCGTTGCTTTGTTTCCGATACCATGGTGCCATTGAGCCACTTGACTCACGAGCTCCCGCTCATCGTCCGCCAGCGTTAAGTATGCGGCAGCAGTATGCACGGTCGGCATTTCTGACTGCAATCCCGCCAGCACCGAATCCATCGCCACGGCACTATTTTCCATCACCTCAGGAAGCTTTGTCTCCACCCACTTCTCCGCCGCTGAGTCGATTTCCACGTTCGGTAAGCCTTCTGCTTGCCGCGACAAGTTCACCTGAAATCGCAGCATTTCGGGAAATGAGGCCACATCACTGAAAACATTCTCACTGCCGCTCCGCCCAAAAACATCAGCCTTGTCCTGGGTTACCCAAAGGTAGCAATAGCCAAGAACAAGCCCAATCAACGATGAGTATAATAGCAATTTCATTCCAATTAATTATGGAAATTATAACACTCGTCGAAATTTCTGCACGCCAAAAGAACCTTCAACGCGTCACATTCATCGCAAAAACCACATTCTGACGAAAAAAAGCCGCCTGGCGCAGATCTCTACGATTCCGGAATTCGTTTAGTGCCCATAGAAAACAAGGTTTTCGTTAAATCTGTTTTCCCGAATTCCCAATCGCTTCTTGAGACCCACGTGCAGGCGGCTCAGCTTTTGGTTTCACCATCTACTACCAAAGTTGTTTACAATTGTTACAGAAAAAGATTCACTTTTTTGTCACACAGATTGGTTTTCTCCAGAGGAACCGCGACGACTAAAAAAAAGGCCAGGCGCGAACGCCTGGCCGAAAGAGTTCATTTAAACGTAATTCGAGCAGATCACTGATATACAGGTGCTTTATGCTTTGTGAAGTATCCATCCCCCATCATGAACGCTGGCGGGTAGTCCGGAAGCGGTGTAGCATCTGGAGGGCGCGGCACATTCGCTCCAAGGGTTGAGTCCTCAGGCTGAGAGTGAGCGATGCTCACAGGAGTGCCTATATTCACGAGTCGGAAGAACTTTGGTCCAAGGTTTTCATGCATCCGGATACAACCGTGCGTGCAGGGCCGGTCTTTCATCCAGCCAACGTGGAAACCGTAGCTTTCACCAATAAACCCGCACCAGTAGGGCATCGGTGTGCCCTTAAACGACCATCCAGAAGGCTTTTTATTCAAATAAGTCTGGCGGGTTTCACTTCCGTTCGTCGCGTAGCCGTGCGTGTTTGCACGATGCTTGTGATCCTTGTTCCCAATCCGGTAGGAACCCGTTGGAGTAGGAGTGCTGGAAGTGCCTACCGACACCGGCATCACCAACAACGGCTCATTCCCCTCCAAGACATAAACCAACTGCTTGGAGAGAGATACCTTGACGCGGACATTCGATGGATTCGAAGGCAACTTGGTAGGCCTGTCGTAATTAAAGTAGGCGCTGCTCCCGGAGGAACTGGGCTTTGGCGTGGTCGAACAAGACACGGCGATACTCAAGCAGAGCAACGAGGCACCAATGCCACGCATGCGCCGACCAGCATTTGCCGAAACAGCTTTTGAAAGAAGGGTCTTCATAGTCCTGCACCTGTAACACCTGTCATCAAAACACGCCAGTTTTTTCAAGGTTACCATACTTTCAGGGTTTGTTAACTTTTCAGGGGCTTTTTCGCGGCCCTCCTGCCCCGGCCGGCGGAATAGCGTAAATTGGCTCTTGACCACGAGCGTTCGCTTCGCAAACTCAAGTCTTTAATGAATTGCATTCTTGCCCTGGAAGACGGGCGCTATTTCGAAGGAGAATCGTTTGGAGCATCTGGAACGTGCTCTGGTGAAGCCTGTTTCAACACCTCTATGACTGGTTATCAGGAGGTGCTCACAGACCCTTCCTATCGTGGACAGATCGTGGCGATGACCTATCCGCTCATCGGAAACTACGGCATTAACGCCCTAGACAACGAAAGCAGCGGGCCTCACGTACGCGGATTCGTAGTGGAGGAAGCATGTGATGTCCCCAGAAACTGGCGATCCGAGCAATCACTCGATTCTTACCTCAAGCAGTGGAACATTCCCGGAATCCAGGGGATTGACACGCGGGCGCTGACGAAGCACCTGCGTGAGCGCGGAGCTATGCGGGCTCTGCTGACCACGGATCCCATCTCGCCAGCAGAAGCCGTCCGTCGCGCAGCCGAAAGCCCTCCGATGGAAGGCATGGACTATGTCAAAGAAGTCACCACAGAGCACGGTTATCGCTGGGATCCCGACAGTAGCGACAGCGCAGCCTGGGTGCAGCGCAACGGTGAGACGCATCGCGACGTTCCCGTAGGCGACGACGCATTCGATCCCCTCCCGCCAGCCCGTCATCACCTGGTGGCGTATGATTTTGGCATAAAGCACAACATTCTGCGCCGACTCCGCCAGAGCGGGTTCACTGTCGACGTGGTGAATTCCAATACCAGCGCAGCCGATGTCCTGGCCAGGAAACCGGACGGCGTGTTCCTTTCGAATGGCCCGGGTGATCCAGCGGCTCTGGACTACATTCACAAGGAAATCCGCGAACTCGTCACCAGGGTGCCAATGTTCGCGATCTGCCTAGGCCACCAGATCCTGGGACACGCGTTTGGCGGTAAAACATTCAAGCTCAAGTTCGGCCACCGTGGCGGAAATCAGCCAGTGAAGGATTTACGCACAGGTGCAGTCGCCATTACTTCGCAAAATCACGGATTCGCAGTAGATGCGGATAGCCTGCCTTCGACCGTAGAAGTCACCCACGTGAATCTGAACGATGACACTGTCGAAGGGCTGCGGCACCGCGATTACCCAGTATTCAGCGTGCAGTATCACCCGGAAGCAGCCCCCGGCCCCAACGACGCCTCGTACTTTTTCAAAGAATTCGCCACTGTAATCGAGAGCACCAAGGGGTGAAATTTCTTCTTTACATCTAGCGCGAGTTTCCCGATCCATTAAACAACATGAGTGACGAAACAACTACCGAAAACGCTGCCCCAGTCGCAGCTCCCTCCAAGAAAAAAAGCGCCAAAGATCCCCTGGCAGCAATATCCATGCTGGTTGGTGCCCTAGGCTTGCTGGCAGCAATCGCGTCGATTGTTGTCTCGTTGTTGTTCTGATCCAATACCTTCGCTGTCACCCCGTTCCGCTTGGCAGCATTTCGCAGCCTCGGGTCTGTCGATGATCTTGATTGCCGGGCAGTTTACATTTTTGTGAAAAACGGGTTGGCAATGCGTTAAACTCTGGAGAACCGTTCCATTTTTTCCCCGGTGCCCGCTCGTGTGGCAGGCCCGGGATTTCTTTTGCTGACTATCTATGGCCAATACTGTCATCGTAGGCGCCCAATGGGGCGATGAAGGA
>JAGROY010000021.1 GCA_020439995.1 Verrucomicrobiia bacterium | reverse complement strand
TGAGGCTCAGCACCCATTAAATAACCGGAAGAACCGAACTTTCCGGAGATGGCAAGACTGATTGACTATCTGCGTGAGAAAGATCGGGTGCATCCGGCTTATATCAACTTGTTCCCAACCGGTGCAACGAACGAGCAACTGGGTACGAAGGGCGATACAGTTTCAGCGTACAAAGAATACCTGAGTCGGTTCCACAAAACTGTTCATCCGGCACTTCTGAGCTACGATCATTACCAGTTTGCCGTCGATCACGACTCGGACGATTACTTCCTGAACATCAGTCTAATGCGGCGAGCAGCGCAAGACGCCGGGCTGCCGTTTCTCAACATCGTCCAGGCTTGCACCTGGAGTCCGACGATGCGCGCACCGACTGAAGCAGAAATGCGATACCTTGTTTACACCACACTGGCTTATGAGGCGCAGGGAATTTCTTATTACATTTACTCTCACCCCGGACACACCCCTGGCATCGCTGACGAGGATGGAAAGCCGACCGCTGTCTATGACTGGCTGAAGCCGCTCAACCGTGATTTCCTGAAAATCGCCGAAGAGGTTCAGCCGTTGCATTCCGTCGGCGTCTATCACGCTGGGATGATGCCTCCCGGTGCGCAGCCGCTGCCGAAAGGTGCGACGTTCCTCTTCGATCCGCGCTTTCCAGACGTCGACTTCCAACCAGGGAAACGAGTGCAAGGTGCATTGCTCGGCATGTTTGGCCCGACTGAAAACGGCACAGCAACACACGCCATCGTAGTGAATCTGGACTACGAGAAGGAACAAGTAATGAACCTGAAGGGTATGGGGGCTCTTGATCGCTTTGACCCCGCTACGTGCGAGTGGAATCCCACGTTCGATTCCCAGCTCAAACTCCACTTGCCGCCCGGCGGCGGAGCGCTTGTGCGGTGTTGCGGAGAAGATGGCGGTTTCACGCGCATCTTCGACGGTGAGACTCTCAAGGGCTGGAAGGCGCCAGACATGAGCTACTGGTCGGTCCAGGACGGTGCCATCACGGCGGAATCGACCGAGGCGAATCCCTGCAAGTCGAATCAATTCATTGTCTGGCAGGGCGGCGACGTCGCCGACTTCGAGTTGAAGGCCAAGTTCAGGCTGGCCAACAATCAGGGGAACTCGGGTATTCAATTCCGAAGCAGAATTGACGAGAATGGGATCAGCATTGGTTATCAGGCCGACATCCTCCCCGGTGGCGAGTGGTGCGGCGCCCTGGCCGATGAGAACACCAGTCGCGTCCCATTGATGGTTCCCAACGGCCACAAGACAGTTGTCGACGCCAATGGCAAACGCACCTGCACACGAGCTGGTGAACCGGTTAGCCTGAGAAAGTCCGGCGACTGGAACGACTATCACATCGTCGCCCGCGGCCACCACGTGATCCTCAAGATCAACGGCCAGGTATCGGCCGAATTCATTGACGACGATGCGAGGGAATTTGATGCATCCGGCATCCTCGGTCTCCAACTCCGCTCCGGTCCCCCCATGAAGGTTCAGTTCAGGGAAGTTCTCCTGAAGCAACTTCGCTGAACGGTTTGCGCAATCCGGATCGCATAGGCATGCCTGGTGCTTGCGCTGCACCTGCAACGACATCGCAGTAGCCGATGGATCAGATGTGAGAGCTGCGCAATGCCTAATCGCGCTTGCGTTCGGGCATGATGGCGCAGGCTCCTTTGCAGCCGAACCATTTGCTTAAAAGCAGGCGGTTCCGGCTGATCCACATGTAGACTTTCTCGGCGAAGAAGATGACGCCCGGGAACCAGAGAAATAATCCCATGGGCAGCAGGGCGGGCATGCGCATGCCGAGAAAGCGCAGGGCGCGGGCACCGCGATGAATTTCGCCAGCAGGAGTGATGCAGTGGATCGCTTCCTGAAGGTCGGCGCGGGTCAACTGGGGAGCAATGGCAGCTGCTTCTGGATCATTGATAGGGCGAAGGTCGACTTTGTTAAACCAGTCTAACCAGGTGAGCAGCCGCATCTGGAAGGTGCACAGTGGGCAGTCACTGTCGTAGAGAACGGTGTGTCGTTTGCGAAGCTGAGGAGTGTCCACCCGATCACGCTAGTCGGGGAGGCGGGGGATTCAACCTTGAAAGGGAAATAGATGAACCGCGAATACGCAAAGGCGCGAAGCCTGATGAGATGAGTAAGCGCTTCAATCGAGCCGACGTCGGAGAACGAGGACGGACGCGAACATCTGCAGGACGTGCTTCAGTCCCAGATGGCTGCCGGCGGTTTCTCTCCAGCTGATCGGAATCGAAGTGATCGAGACTCCCTGGCGCTGGAGCCAGTAGGCCATCTCGATGTCGAAGCAGAAGCGCTCTTCGATCAGGTTCTTGCGGCAGCTGCCGAACCAACTCCGGGGAACAATCTTGAAGCCGCACTGGGTGTCCGGCACGGGCATCCTGAAGAGAATTCGCACCATCAGCGCGAATACCCGACCAGTGAGCCTGCGCAAAGGGGTGCGGTCCACTTCGGTGCCGTCGGCACCGGTTCGCACTCCAAACCATGATCGCTGCTCAGTGTCACTGGCTGCTCCTGCGAAGACGATGTTCAGGACGCGGATGATCTCATTTGCGGAAATGGCACCATCGGCATCGACGAATGCCAGCCATCGATTGGTGTCCTCAGCGTGATCCCAGCCAGCATAGACAGCGCCGCCTTTGCCTCGGTTCCGCTCTAACAGTAGTGCCGGGTGCACGAACGCCCATCGTTGCTGGTGGCGTTCGATGAGTGCGTTCAAAAACTGTGCTTCTTCTTTGCCTGAACCGTCGTCGACTGCCAGCAGGTCAATGGGAAGGCCGGACGCTTCGATTGCGGGGCACAGTGTGTCAAGAAACCCCGGCAGTCGCCGACGCTCTTTGAAGCAGGGGATTACAAGCAGGGTACGATCCATCGATTTGCACCGTAGGGACGCTACGCCGCACTGGCCACCTTCAATTTCAAAGTTATCACGGCAGGTCTCCGCTGAGCGTTACGCGTCCGCTTGCAAGTGGACGCCATTGTCCATCGTCAGTTCGAATATCTACGTCGCCTGCCACCTGCACCAGCCCCCCCATGCGGCCTTCGATCGATGCCTGAATGCGAAGGGTGTCACCTGGCGAAGCTGCTCCGAGGATTTTGGCATTGCGAATGGCGGTCAGCCGAACGTCGTGGAGCTTCGGGTGTTCAGGATCATTCTGGCAAATGACGCCGCCCAGTTGTGCGATGGCTTCGATCAGAATCACGCCGGGCATCATGGGCTGCCCGGGAAAGTGTGCTGCCAGGTAGGGCTCATCGCCGCGGACGAGGTAGTGGGCTGTTCCTGACTTGCCAAAATCGAGCTGCGAGAGTTCGTCTAGAAAGCGAAACTCCCTGCCGTGAGGGAGGTTTGCCAGTGCTTCATTGAGGATATTTTGATCAACGCTGATGTCCACAATGGCAAAGTGCCGAAAAATGTCGGATCGGCGAGCAATATTGCAACAACGGGCGACGTCTGGTAGCGGTCTTGGAATGAAGAAGATTACTGGAATCCTGCTGGAAGAAGATCGATTTGTGAAGCACGACACTGGAGCCGGGCATCCCGAATCGAGTGCGCGTTACCGGGCGATCAGCAAGCGTTTTACGGAATCAAAGTTGCTGGAGCACGATGGGATTGTGCGATTGAAATCCCGCGAGGCAGGCGATGAGGAAATCGAGCGCTGCCATGATCCTGCATATGTAGCGCTGGCGCGTGAGGAGATTCGTGGAGGGCGCAGCCTTCTGAGTACGGGAGATACCAATGTGTGCGCTGACACATTGCAAGTGGCTCTGCATGCGGTGGGGGCAACGTTGAACGCGGTGGATGCGATTTATACCGGTGAAGTTCGCAATGCGTTCTGTGCTGTGCGCCCGCCCGGCCACCACGCGACGCCCAGTCGCGGCATGGGCTTCTGTGTTTTTAACAGTGCTGCTATCGCTGCCCGGTATGCGCAGAAGAAACACGGAGCGGAAAAGGTGGCGATCATTGACTGGGATGTTCATCATGGCAATGGCACGCAGGATATTTTCTACGAGGATCCAAGCGTCTTCTATTTTTCTACCCACCAGTCTCCATGGTATCCAGGCACCGGTGCCAGGGAAGAGACTGGCGCAGCAAAAGGGCGCGGCACTACGATGAACGCACCACTACCGGCAGGCACGGGCATGGCACAGATCGGCCAGGCGTTTGAAGATCGCTTCCTTCCAGCCATGGAGGATTTCAAGCCGGATCTGATTCTAATCTCGGCCGGGTTTGATTCACGAATCGATGACCCACTAGGGAACTTCCTGCTAACGGATGAGGATTTTGCAACGTTGACGGGAATGCTCACAGGGCTGGCGAGTCGTTCGGCGGAATCGCGGATCGTTTCTGTGCTTGAGGGGGGCTACAATGTGGACGGACTCGCGTGCGCATGTGAGGCCCATGTCAGGGCGCTTCTAAACGCATAGCGCGGCACATCGCGGCACAGGCTGGGAAAGTTTTGGCTGGAACCCGCTGTGATTTGGAAGATACTCGCTCGTTAACTATTTATCCCACTGAAATGAACTACGGAAGTCACTGATGTTTAAAAAGTTCGCCATGTGCCTCGCGCTCGGCTTGGTCGCTTCTGTTTTGTCCGCAGCCTTAAAGTGGACGGGAGCGTTTGCGGTGCCAATTGATTTTCTTTATGGGTTTTATGACCAGAGCCCAATCTTCGGGAAAATCAAACATGCCACTGAGTTTGCGAACGGACAGTTAGCGATTCTGGTTCTGGCTGCCACTGCGACCGCTTTGGCGGTTTCGAGCATTCCGCATTTTGCCCGGCGTTTGGTAATAGTGTTAGGAGCGGTGCTCATTACGTTCTTCCTGTCGCCTGTAGTGGCTCTGATCGGATGGAAGCTCGAGCCGTTTTCCTGGTTGGCTGGGATTCTATCCGCAGCACTGTCGGCACTCGTCGTTTTTCCTGGGCAGCCTCAAACCTTGGATGAGACTGAGGATGAAAATGAACCTCATCAGGGGCAGAGGCCAAGTCGGGGAAGTCGGAAATCACAGTCGTTTCCCGGCGGAGAAGCCCGTGTGCGGACGCCGGAGATGGCTATCGCCGCAGCAGTGGAAAAATCGAAACCTGCGGCAGAGGCGGTCGTGTCAGATTTGCCATCTGACAATGTTAGGGAAGATTCAAGTGCCGACGCGGACGAGGTGATCGAAGCGATCGAGGTGATTGAAAGCCAGCGGGACATGCGTTGTGTGCTGGTTTGCTCGGTATTTCCACCCAGAGACGAAGTAGATGGATACCCTGGTGCAGCACGGGCCTTTCTTGAGCTAGTGAGCACCTTCCTTCGATCTGCCGGCGCTTCATCTCCCGAGGTGGGGCCGGATTTTGTGAGGGCTGCGTTTGATCAAAAGGATGATTCGGTGAGCGCCCATGACGACATTGTGGGAGGCTGCAAAGCGGCGCTATTGCTGGAGCGGCATCTTTCCGGATACCGCGAGGCTGGAGCCACGTCAGCTGCTCGTGAGCTTCGGTTCGGTATAGGTCTTGAAACTGTCACCTGGAACGGAACTGACGAGGAGATTCCTGTTGAATCCAAGAGCGAAAGCCGGGCGCTGTCGCTGATGAATCGCCGCTTCGGATCGCGTATCGTTGTCGGTGCAAGGGCGCATCGCCTGTCAGGAGCGGATATCGAAGTGCGTCCGCTAGAGATGATCAGCGATCCAACATCAGGGCTTCCAGTCGAAGTATACGAGCTGCTTGGGATGACGGAGGAATTTCCAGAAGGGCAGCGGGAATTGCGCGATGCATTCTGGGAAGGTATCATTTACCTGCGATCCAATCTGAACGATGAGGCGCTGAAGCGATTCAGGGACGCCCGTCCCGACGATGGTTCTGATCCTGTGCTGGCTTACTTTGAAGCAGTGGCTCGCGGGGAAAAGGTAGACGAAGACTGGCAGGACTCCGAGGCTGCAGCTGGTCTTGCTGACGAGGCAATCCCGGCTGTTCTGCTCAGGGAAAGTGATTCAGTGGATGCTGTGGAGATGTTTATGGACGACTTCGAAGAGGACGAGCCACAGCCTGCAAGCGAAAAACTGTGAGAAGGGTTGGTTATCCAGCAGAGATCGTCGACTTGATCTCGCATCTGAAGCGGCTGCCAGGAATTGGTCCGAAGAGCGCTGAGCGGATTGCTATCTGGCTGCTTCGGGCAAAGGGTGAGTTTGCTTTCGAGTTTTCAGGAGCGATCCGGAGCGCCAAGGAACAAGTCGCATTCTGTCGTTTCTGTGGGTTCTTTGCGAGCGGGCAGGATGGGTGCGACTTCTGCAATGATCCCGATCGCAACACCGAGTGCATATGCGTGGTCGAGCAGCCGACAGACATGCTGCCAATCGAACGCACTGGGGCGTTCCGAGGGCACTACCACAGCCTCGGCGGCAAGATTTCACCTCTCGACAACATTGGCCCTGACGAACTCCGAATCGACTCGCTGGTGCAACGCATCAAAAATGGTGAGGTGAACGAAATTATTCTGGCGGTAGGATCCGATGTGGAAGGGGAGGCGACCGCAAGTTTTCTGGCCGACCATTTGAAGCGGATCGACCTTGGACGGCCATTGGCGATCACCCGCATCGCACAGGGGATGCCCGCAGGGGGCGGGCTGGAATCCGCAGATGAGTTGACGTTGTTCCGCGCTCTCGACGGGCGACGTTCACTGTAGTGACTGCGAGTCCGCTTCGCTCTGCCAGCGCTTCATTTTCCCATCGATCGCGAAGGGGCCAAATGGAAGCAGTGCGGCGATGAATACAAAGATACAGCGTGTCGCAGGCCACTTTGCATAGGCGTAGGTTTTGACGAGCGCGACGCAGAAAATGACGAAGAGCACACCGTGAATCCAGCCAACGATTGACACCGCCATCGGCTTATCGGCGAGGTACTTTAGCGGCATAGCGATGCCGACCAGCAAAAGGAACGAGATGCCCTCAGCGATGCCGGACTTGCGTAGGAATGAAACAGAATTGGCTGGGGTACTCATGATGGCGGCGGGAATCAAGTGGTACGAAGAACATGCGAACGATTCCTGTACAACTCAGGAACGATGGCAGCTGCCATTTTGTGCCTGACGGGGAGGTGCTCGCTTCCGAGGAAGTCTATCACCGCCTCAATCGCGCGGTCAGGCGCGGCGATCATTTCGGGGTAGTCGATGGTCAGCAGCTCAACATTCGGAAGAGTCCGCAAGTAACTCAAAATCGCATCGCGATGCTTCTCCAAATCGTCTGCATCAGGCAGCCTCTCCATTTTGCCGCCGACGCGCGTGAGCATTTTCATTTGAGATTTCAGCACTTCTTCCGTCGGCCGGAGCATGAAAATGATCCTGTAGTCACGGTGCTTGGGGAGGTGGGGAAGCAGCATCGACACCACTTTGACGGCTTTGGTATCAAGGTCAGGGTGATCGATCACTGATGGATCACTTGCGAGTCGCTTGACCGGTTCCCACTCGAAATATCCCTTCGGATTGTCGAAATCCGCGCTGCGGGCACCATCAGTCATCGCCTCCAGTCCTCCAGTAGCGAGCATTCGCATCATGAGCGAAGTGCCTGATCGCGGCAGGCCGGACACGATGACCCGTTCACGTTGTTTGAGGGAAAAGGAAGCACTGGCCGAATCTGTTGCGGTTTTTGGAAGCGGTCGTTCGCGCTCCAGCACTGCCAGTCTTTCGGCAATGGGAGGAATGTCCGGCAGATCCAGCATGCGTGAGCGAACATCGCTTTTGCCGATGCCCGAAGTAGACGCATGCGAGCGAATGCTCCGGGCCTGATCACGATGAAAGTCGGCCATCGCTGGCATTTCCAGTTCCTGACGATAAAGAGCGGCCAGCCATCGGTGGGCCACAAGAGTCAGCGCATTCATTTCGAGTAGTCGCTGAAACGCCTGAATCGCGAGCTTCGGATGCCCCAATCTGGCCAATGCGATGCCGCAATTGAGTTGCGACTTCGGTAGATGCGGCAAGAGGCTCAGCGCTTCCAGCGCAGTGTCTAGCGCGTCCTGATTCTCGTGTCGGCGGAGGTGGACTGATGAGAGCCCCTGCAGCGCAATCGGGGATTCTGGATGGATACTGAGTGCGGATCGAAAGGCTGCCTCGGCCTCTGCATAGTTCTTCTGGACGAGGTGCAGACGTCCAATTGCCGTCAGCACCTCTGAGTTGGCGGAGTCTTGTTGCCGTGCGGTTTCGAGGTGCTCTAAGGCTTCTAGACGTTCGTCATTGGCTTCACAAATTGCGGCTTGCAACAGTCGGGCACCGGAGGGGATGCGATCGCAGTGGGAGTAAAGGTTTTGAAGAATCGATTCCGCCTGACTCAGATACCCTTGTTTGAGACAACAGTGTGCCAGCGAGCTCCAGAAACGCGACTCCCATGGGCGTTCGCGGACAATGCCAGTCAGCAACGGAAGAGCCTCAGCACTACGGTGAGTTGAAAGGTAGACGCGCGCGAGATTGTAGTTCAGCTCGATGCGAGAAGATTCGGCAGCGCGATCTTTGTCGGGGCCGGGATCGTCAATGTAGCCGAGCGCGACGAAGTGGTGAAGCAGATGGTCACCTTTGTCCTCATCGCCGACAGCAGTTGCCGTCTCTTTTCGCATACCACAGTCTCCGGGGAGATCGTCCCATGAGGCAATCGTGCATGGAGGTGCCGGATCTCGGAGTGCTCCAACGAGGACGCGACCATCCATGTCTGAACCAAGCGGAAGCCCTAACAGATGCAGAATGGTGGGAGCGATATCAGTCAGGCAGGCACCTTCTATCGTTGCTCCTTGCCGGATGCCTGGCCCTGCCATCACCGCGATGCCGTAGTGCCGATGCCACACGGCAGGCCCGGCGGGTTCACGCGGCATGGCGAGCGGACGACGTCCGCCCGACTGGAACCCATGGTCGGAGCAGAGAACCACTGTTGCATCCGGGCCTGCCAGTTGCAGTTGCCGTTGCAGCAACATATCGTGGAACTGATAAGCACCGCGGATAACATCCCTGTAAAGCGAGAAATCCTCCTCCGTCACGTTCTCCATCTGCGGCGGATGGTAGTTCATGAATCCATGGCAGAAGTGATCGATGGAATCAAAATAGACCGCCGTCAGATCCCAGTCATCCTCTTCCAGGAGCTTGGTGGTGACTGCCTGCACGGATGCGCAATCGCTCAGCAGTTCGCAAAAAGTGCGCAGGCGTTTGTCGTTTACCTGATCAATGCGTGCCGCTTCAGGAATGAATGGCAAGATCTGTTCAGGGACGATTTCTTCGGGCAACACGCGGAGACGGGCCAGTTCCGCCGTCCGGGATTCTGGATGAATGGTGCCAGGGCGAACTTGCCAGCCGTGCTCTGAATCACAATGAATGCCGTTGAATCCATTGGTCACAATATTGCCCAGGATGGGCTCAGCGGGATGGCTGGCCCACCAGCCGACGACATTCGATCGCATGCCGCGCAATGTCAGGATATTCCACAAGGCGCGTGAAGTCCGTGAAAAACTCGACGCCGCGCGAATCCCTCCGCGATAGGGATCGGGCTCTGTGAAACCGTGAATGCCGTGCTTGTCCGGTAACTTGCCGGTGGCAATAGAGTTCCAAAGCATCGGCGACAACATCGGCTGCAGAGATGCTAGATTTCCTCTAGCTCCCCGAGCGATTAGCGATGCCAGGCCTGGCAGCAAGCCTTCATCAAGCAAGGGATCAATGTGCTCCCAGTCAGCCCCGTCCCAGCCGATGAGCAATACCTTCCTGGCGGCTCGCTTCGTGTGCTTCACTTTGCCTGATCAATCTCCAGCGCCGGTGGCATCTGGACTTTTGGTTCGTCGTCTCATCATTCCTATCCCGGCAGCCCCTAGCGCAAGCAATCCGATCGCACTTGGTTCAGGCACCTGGCCGATCGCAATCGGCGTGTCGCTTGACCATGCAAAATCGTGAACTGATATCGTATTGGTGTCGCCACCAGCCCCAGCGGATGCTCCCTTCGCCCCTGAGATGGTGACCCGGGCCCATCCGAATGCAGGCTTGCCCGCGTCATCGAATTTGAATGCGACAAATCCTGGTGTCGGATCCATGAACTGGAAATCCTGGGTGCCGTTGGAATCGGCGAACGCCATCCGTCCGATTTGGCCATTGCTGATTACGCCAAAATTTTGAGCGGGGTCTGCGGCGAGTGCTGTGCCAGCTGTGTTTAGGTTCGCGAGTGCAACTCCACTGGTGGGATTTGCGACGTAGCGATAGGCGCTTCCTGCACCAAAAAAACCGCCGATGAATGCCGAGGCAGAGGCTGCCTGCGCCGTGGCATTGCCAAAGTAGTTCGATACCGGGAAATTATGGCCAAACTGCAGCTCTGGCGTGAGGTCTCCGCCAAACGGACCATCCACATCCAGCGAAAACGTGGATGAAACGATGTTCTCATCAGGATCGACATTGAAGTAGTGGATGCCTGCCTGTGCTGATTCTGTACCTGCAGCTGTTGCACTCCCAGCGAGTCCCGGGAGAGCGATCCGTCGAACAGTGGGTGAAGAAAGTTTCTGAGGTGTGCGCTTCTTCATAATCAGGAAGTTTCGTCATGATTAGCCGCAGTTGTTGAGAAATCAATAATATTTAGATTGATTAAGGAATATATATCCTAGCGGGAAGACGCCAGTTGGATTACCTCAGCAACAATCGGAAGGTCAGCTGGGGCCCAGTCGAGCTCTAAGAGGTACTCTGGAGCTGACCAGTGCAGGGCGCTGTGCTCGTTTGCTGCAGGAGTGCCCGCAACGATTTTGCATGAGAAAGGGATCAGGCAAAGCGCGCCCCTCCCGTGGATGAGATTGCTTGGTGTCAGCGGATTGATGATTGAAACGGTGCAGCCAAGTTCCTCCTGGATCTCCCGGATCAGCGCTGCGGCGGGTTCTTCGCCGGGCTCGACTTTACCGCCGGGGAACTCCCACTTGCCCGCCAGGCTCATGCCAGGGCCCCTCTGTGCGGAGAGGATTTGCCCGTCCTCGTTCTCGATAACGGCACAGACCACCAGAAGTGGTGTTGGTGAGTTCGATGTCGCGGATGTGGGAAGTGGCATTCGGCAGTAGAATTTGATCCGTGCAGTCTCGCTCAAGCGGGCTAAGAATGCACTGAATCATGGCAGCAAACCTCAAACTTACCCTCACACCCGGTGCCGAAAATGCGGTGAGGGATGGACATCCGTGGGTGTTTGCTGATCGGGTGAAGGCGCAGAATCGCGAGGGCCGCTCAGGAGAACTTGCGGTAATTTACGATCGCCGTGACCGCTTCCTTGCGGTCGGGCTTTACGATGCCTCGTCCCCCATAAGAGTCCGCATTCTAGCGCAGGGGGGCACTGTCAAAATCGATGACTACTGGTTTCGTGAGCGGATTTCGACTGCCGTCCGCGTTCGAGACGAGCATTTTGTGGACAAAGGCACGACGGGCTATCGCTGGATGAACGGTGAGAGCGACGGGCTGCCCGGCATGGTTTTGGATCGCTATGGCTCAGTCGGAGTGGTCAAGATTTACACCTCCGCATGGCTTCCATTTTTAAGTAGCGGACGTTTCCTGGGATGGATGAGGGATTGCTGTCCGATTGCGTCGAGCTGGGTGTTGCGCACGAGCCGAAACATCGAATCCATGGCAGCGAAAGTAGGGTTAGCGGATGGGCTGCCGCTTGTCGGTGAGATCAAGGAAGTGGAAGTGACCACTTTCCTTGAGAATGGTGCAGTATTCGAAGCCGAGCCGATCAAGGGGCAAAAAACAGGGTTCTTTCTAGATCAGAGGGATAATCGGCTACGCGTGAGGGAACTGGCGCGCAATGCCGATGTGCTCAATGTGTTCAGTCACACCGGGGGATTTTCAGTTCACGCCGCAGTCGGAGGTGCGCGATCTGCTACAGATGTTGATATCAGCAAGCACGCCCTCACGGCTGCTCGGCGGAACATGGAATTGAACCAGCCGATGAATTCTGCGGTGCGCGAGTGCCGCCACGAAACCATCCAGGCCGATGCTTTCGAATGGCTGGCAAATGCGACAAGGGATGGTCGACGTTACGATATCGTTGTGATCGATCCACCGTCCCTCGCAAAGCGCCAATCAGAAAGGGAAGGGGCTCTCGAAGCTTATCGACGACTGGCCAGGCATGGGGTGAAGCTGCTTCGCAGAGGCGGCGTGCTGGTAGCTGCTTCCTGCTCGGCCCATGTATCCGCAGAGGAATTCTACAAAATCGTCCGCCAGGTAGCATTACAGCAAGGCGAGAACGGGCGTGAACTTTTTGCCACTCGCCATGCTATCGATCACCCTGCGAGGATCCCTGAAGCGCACTACTTGAAGTGCCTGGGCTGGAAGGTGAGTTAGTTAGGAAGCTTGAGAAACAGAAACGCCGCTCTCTGGAGTGCTCCAGAGAGCGGCGTTGGTCAGAAACTGCTGAATTATGGATTACGTGGCTCGACCTCTTTCTCGATGCCGTGTTCGATGATCTTGGCCTGGTCGGAATCCAAGATGTCTTGGCGAAGGTTGATGTCCTTGCGTTTTGCCCACCACAGCACAAGAGGAGATGCCACAAAGATTGAGGAGTAGGTACCGATGAGGATACCAACGATGATCGCCAGAGAAAACTCGCGCAATACTGGGCCTCCGAAGAGGGTGAGGCAGATACAGGTGAGGAGTGTTGTTCCACTGGTGATCAAGGTTCGACCCAGTGTCTCGCTGATCGCCAGGTTCATAATCTCAGCAAGGTCTCCCTTCTTGGTTCGGAGGGTTTCCCGGATTCGGTCAAAGACGATGATGGTGTCGTTAATCGAGTAACCGGCGATGGTGAGGAACGCGCCGATCATCATGACGGAGACTGAGGTGCCCAACATGGTCATGACACCGATCGATAGAATGACGTCGTGGATGAGCGCTACAATGGCTCCCAGCGCGAACGCCACTTCAAATCTGAAGCTCAGATAGATCAGGATGCCGAGCAGTCCCAGACCTAGTGCCATAAATGATTCCTTGAGGAGAGTCGAACTCATTGATGGCCCAATTTCCTCCACTCCAATACCCGCTGTCGCCCCTTCAGTTGCCGCCGGAAATATATCGGGAAACGCTGCCTCTAACGTGGACTTGATCGCATTACCTGTGCCGAACGGAGATCGAATGACGATCTCTTCCTCCCCTGTAGCCATCTTCTGAGTTTGAATCGTGGGTGGGAAGAAGTCGACTTTGCTGCCCTTGCCTTCGGTGTTGAAGACTCCGGCATCGTTGTAAACCGTTAAATCTTTAAGGGTGTTGAGAATCTGATCGGTGGAAAGCGTTGCTCCGCTAACGCTCACTTTGTCGCCGCCCTGCGGATTGAGATCGTATGCCAATACCGAAGTGTTTTTCACTCCTAACCAGAGCAGGCTGATGCCCACTGCGCTGAGTGACACGTACAAGGCCAGTTTGCGCTTACCAAGGAAATCGTAGACCTTGTCCGGGACGAGAGTTGCCATTGAGAGCTTCTCCAGCTTGCCCCCAGTCATCCAGTTAAAGCATACCCGTGTGACGAGAAGGGCGGCGAACAGTGATGCGAGGACACCCACAGTGAGTGTCATGGCAAAGCCCTTGATGCTGCCGCTGGCGACCATGAACATGATCGTCGCCGTGATCAGCGTGGTGACGTTGGCATCAAAGATGGCGGAAAACGCTTTTTCATAAGCAGCCTGGAGCGCGGACGTAAGGGATCTTCCGCTTTTCATTTCTTCACGCAGGCGCTCGTAGATGAGCACATTGGCGTCGACTGCCACCCCAATGGTAAGAACGATACCCGCGATACCAGGCATCGAGAGCGTGAAGTTGAACACGCACATGAATCCGAACAGGCAGAGCACATTGACCGTGAGTCCTACCAGTGCAACTAAACCGGCCAGCCTGTAAAAAATGGCCATGAACAAAAGCGTCAGTCCCAGGCCAGCAAGGCCGGCGTAGATTCCCTGAACGATCGTCTTTTCACCGTAGGCAGGGCTGATCTGGCTGGAGCTAAGAATCTTAAGAGGGTTCTCCAAAGGATTCTCAAGGGCGCTGGCCAGGTCAAACGCCTCCTTCTCTTCGAAATTGCCAGTGATGCTGATTCGATCTCGAAGAGGGCTATTGATCGTAGGGTGCGAGAGGACTTCGCCATCAATGATGATCGCCAGCTGATCGACCTCATGACGCACACTGCGTGTGATCTCATACATTTTCTCTCCACCCTCATCGTCCAGCTCCAGGCTGATCTCCCAACCATTAGGGCCGAAAACGACACCGGCATTCTTCACATTCTTACCAGCTACCTCCACTCGATTCTTCACCGAAATGTACATCTGCGGCTTTGCATCAAGGTCTTTCTCCGTTTCTCCCTCGGCTAGCTTCTTTTTGATCGGTCGCTCGACCCAGCCTGGTGAGTATTCGCGCTGCTCACCAGCTTCCTTGGTGACTGGAAATTTCCCAGGCTCAACGCTTCTGAACTCAAGGAGCGCCACCTTTTGAATGGTCTCACGCACTTGAGCCATCTCACTGTCCTTTACTCCAGGCATCTGCACTTCCAGCTGCGCATCGCCTTGCGGATTGATGATAAGGTTTTTTCCGCCGTCGGGATCGAGACGCTTGCGGAGGATGTCGATAGCCGTCTGCTGCTGGGACGGAGTAACCGAGCGGCCCTCCGAAGCGGGCTGGATCTCAACAACGAACGAAGAACCGCCCTGAAGGTCGATGGCGAGTGGCAGCTTTTCCTTGAGTGGAAACGATGCCCAGGCCGAGAAGCCAGCCACTGCAATCGTCAAAATAGTTCCGATCAGGCGCTTGCGGCGATCCAGGTCAGTTGCGAAATACCAAAGAAACAAGGCAAGGGTTCCTATTCCGAATAGGAAAATGCCAACTGACATTGCGTAACTGCTGGTGGCTGCGTTTGGGTCCATTCTGGAGGTTTAAATGTGAAAGGGTCTTAGATTCAATCGTTTACGGAGCCACACACGAGTGCATGTTGCCTCCGGAGAGCAAGCGCTATGTCATACCCTGTAACAGTCGAATATGCAAGGGCTCTTAGGTCTGGGAGGATGAGCCCGCGAAGTCGTTCGGCGTCGACTACTTCTTCGTGTCATCAGCGGCAGCCTCATCGCTGCCCCTGTCAGATTTCTTGGTAATGGAGGCAACTGCGGACTTTTCTAGATCAAGTTTCACGTTGTCAGCAACCTTGAGCTTAATCACGGTGTCCTTGACGTTAGAAACCACTCCGTGAATCCCCCCGTTGGTGATCACTTCGTCTCCGATTTTCAAGGAAGCCAATCGTTGCTGGTGCTCCTTCTGCTGTTTTCTCTGGGGACGAATCAGCAGGAAATACATCATGACGAACATGAGGATCATCATGATGAATGGCATCATGCTTGACTGCGGTGTCTGGCCACCAGCTGGTGCAGCTTGGGCGAGGAGAGAAATAAATGAGGAAATGTCCATCAGGAAAGTGGCTGTGTTTGGATCGTTAGGTTTGAGAGGTTGATTGGTAGCGCGCGGTAAACTCGACTCTGAATTCCGTGAAGTTTCCCATTGAGATCGCTTCGCGCGCCCGCTCCATGAGGCGCAGATAGAAATGCAAATTGTGGAGGGAAATCAACCGCAAACCGAGAATTTCCTCCGCTTTGACCAAGTGTCGGATATACCCGCGTGCGAATCCGCCGGAGCAAGCAGGACACTCACAACCCTCTTCAATCGGACTGGGGTCTTTCTGAAATTTCTGGTTTCTCATGTTGAGCAACCCTTCGTGAGTGAAGGCTCCACCGTTCCGCGCAACTCGTGTGGGCATCACGCAATCGAACATGTCCACCCCACGGGCAACCAAGCCGAGCAGCTGGGGTGGGGTGCCCAGGCCCATTGCGTAGCGAGGTTTGGTGGTTGGCAGAAACCGCACTGCGGCATCGACGGCCTCGTAAAGTGCCTTCTCGGGCTCTCCTACGCTGAGGCCGCCCACCGCGTATCCATCAAAGTCCATGTCCACGAGCGCCTTTGCACATTCTTCCCGCATTTCACGATAGACAGATCCCTGGACAATTCCGAAGTGCAACTGGCGTTCGCCGGTATCGGTACAGGGGCGGTGATCGTCGATCCACTGGCGACAGCGTTGGCCCCAGTGCAGGGTTCTGTCGAGGCTTTCGCGAGCGTAGCTTTCCTCGCAGGGCCAGGGAGGACACTCGTCAAACAGCATGGCAATGTCTGAACCAAGTGACGCCTGGATCTCCATCGAAGTTTCTGGGCCTATGAACATCTTGGCTCCATCTAAATGACTGTTGAAGTGGACTCCTTCGTCAGAGATCTTCCGCAGCTTCGCCAGTGAGAAGACTTGAAAACCGCCGCTGTCAGTCAGAATCGGATGCGGCCAATTGCTGAACCGGTGGAGGCTACCAAAACTTTCGATCACCTCCATGCCGGGGCGCACAAAGAGGTGGTAGGTATTTCCCAGAATGATCTGTGCGTTCAGCTGCTCCAGTTCGTTCCGGCTTACGGCTTTCACGGTTCCCTGCGTTCCGACCGGCATGAATACTGGAGTGCGGATTACGCCATGCGCCACCTGCAGCTCAGCGCATCGCGCGTTTGAGTCCCGGTCTTGTGCCGTGACTTCGAAGCGCCCCGGGGCAATCTGGTCTTCAGTTATCAAGGAATGTACCAACTCCTCCGGATGAACTCAACGATCTCCACCTGATTGTCACCTTGGGCCGGTGTGGGGAATCGTGCCTTGATCGTGACGAATGAGCACGGCTTGCGCAGTCCCGGGAGGTCCGACTGGATCTCACCCAGACCGTTGAGATCGAGAGGAGTTCGCTGCCCTTCCGCGTTAAGATCGACTATCTTCATCCTCTTTGGCGGAACTTGTTCGCGAATGGTTTTCCCGATGGAGCTGTCCTTCCGAACGTAACCGTAAAACATGAACGATTCTGTGGGATCGAACAGTTGAACACACGTATATTCGAAATAATCGCTGAATCCGTAGTTGAAATAGTCGTCGATCATCGCGAGGACTCGAAATTCTTTGGGCTCGGTCGGCTTTTCACTCAGAAAATCCGCGACCTCCATGTCGCAATAGCGCACGAACGATTCCCAGTCGAGTTTTGGATCGCCGATCTGCTCATCCAGTTGATAGCCCGAAACTATCGCGGCAGCATTGATCATCTTCTTCGTGTCAGCACTCGACAGCTGGTAAACGTTTGGTAGAGGTGCTGTGCTAAACAGTTGCTTCAGGTAGTCGAAATCAGCTCCCCGTTGCAGCGATGCCTCTGACTTGTCTACGGCCAGGTTCCCGTAGTTATCAAAGATCCGGATGTTGAGTGCTCCTGCGACCTCGCCGACAGAAATGTGAGAACGTCCTTTGGATTTCAATTCGTCGACAGTCTCGACTGACAACAGGCTAACGTCATAGCCTTCCTTGAAGACAACCCACCACGGTTCTCCATCCTCTTTCGCTGCGTAGAAAATGGCGATCTTCAAGACTTCGTCGTACTTGATTTCAACAGTATCCTTCACTACGAGCCAATCACTGATCGGAAGACGACCACGGCCTTCCTTGTAGTAAGCCAGAAGCTTCTCCCTGACCTGATCTGGATTTCGCACATACTTCAGGAGTTCCTCTGGAGTCTCGCATTTCATTGCGAGGTCGAGATTTGCTTTCGCCGATGAAATAGCGTTGAAGCTCGGCATCGTCGAAGTGGGCTGCTCAGGGGCAAACCCGTCTGCCTCATTTTTCAGGATAGCGGTCTCCACCCTTTTGTAGGCTTCCATTTGAGCCTGGTGTGCCAGCTTCTTGTTTACGTAGCCCTTGTAGAGCACAAAACCGACTCCGCATAATCCCAGGCTGACGACAATAACCGTCGCCACAATATGACTGAGAAGGAATCCCCGTCTGGGCTGAGCGCCCCGTCCACCGGGCACTGGTTCCTCGTCCAGGTTTCTTTCTCCGCCGAACTGACCACCCCCCACGTTGACCTTCTTCCGTTGCACCGGTTTCCGACCGCCGATCACAATATCGGACTCACCCACAAATTGTTTGCAGTGTTTGCAACGCTGCTTGCTCGTCACACGCTTGCCTAGCTCCACCGGCGTCGGGCGGTCACAGTGAGGGCAGTTGATAATGAGATTCGACATGCTGAGTTCCTCTTCTTCTGCTGATCACCAGCGGCGGTGAATTCCCATGGGGTTGTTGATCACGACGTAAGTTGTGATGATTAGAATCGCAAAAACGGCTAAAAGCAAGACCACCTTGACAATACGCCAGCGGCGGGGGGTAAAATAGCGTCGCCTCCGCCGAAGTTGCCCCGGCTCCTCGGACGCTTCGTATTTGTTAAGCATCGGATCGCCAGAAACCTTCTTTCTCCTTTTCTCATAGGCAGACGTATTCACAGAATTGAGGCGAAGGCCACATTTCACACAGCGCTGGGTCGACATCTCCTCCATGAGGTCGATGACGGTGCGCTTGCCGCAGTGATGGCAGTCGATGGTGACACGGGCTTTGGCCATGAATTGCTTTCCAGAAAAAATGCAAGACTAACCCGATAAATTCCCAACATGTCAAGCGGGTCTCGGGGGATGAACAGAATGGTTCTGCCGGTTCGAAAAAAGAAAAGGAACAGCCCAAAGGGGGGCACCCCGAGGCATTCCACGAGAGCATTCGACAATCGGCTCGCTGAGTGCGGGTTTCGATTGCGATCTCGCCAAAACAGTGAAAAACGTGGTTTGAGGCGTTTTCCGCGTTTTATCCTTACAATGGTGCAACTCTTTTGCTACACTCTCACCAGAATTGAGTCGCAACTTTTTAATATTGATTAATTATTCAGATCGTTGAATAATGATTTATTAAATCGCGCTCTGTTCAATTTCAACACGTTACAGCCGAGTTTTGACAAAAAAAACCTTCCAGAGATGGCTTTCACTGCTGGCCCTGACCGTAGGGCCAGTGACGCCTGTGTTCGCACAACTAGGGGATGAGATGTCCCAGTTTGAGAACCAGTTCGGCAGCTCAGCCGGTAATCAGGTTCAGGACGCCGTGGCAGCTTCCCAGGACGAATTTGGTGCTTTTGAGCGATTTTCTTCGATTCAGGAGAAATTCGGCTTGGAAAAAATCGAACACGACGGTGGCACTGATTTCGATTCCACTACCGGGAATGTGACCCTGAGTGGCAATGTTCATATCAGATCGACGCTCGCCGAGATATTTGCCGACAAGATCAGGTTTGATTCTGTAGAAAAGAAGCTTTACGCGGACGGCGACGTCTCCATTTACAAAGACGATGGCTTCGTTTACCGGGGCGACTCGGCGGTGTACGACACTCAAACCGGGGAAATCGATGCCGCCAAGCTTCGGAGCACGATTGAACCTATTTTCTTTGAAGCGGGAGATTTCGACACGGCGACCAAGGACATTTCGGTCATCAATCTGCGGGATGCGACGTTTACCACTCACGACAACGCAGACTACGACTACCATTTTAGTGCTCGGGAGATGCAGATTTACCCCGACGACCGCGTCGTAATGAAGCACGTGAAGGCCTACGTCGGCGACGTTCCGGTCTTTTACTTCCCTCGAATCACGCAGGCATTTGATGAGGAGTTGGGGTATCGTTTCACTCCTGGTTATCGCAGTAATTGGGGGGCATTTCTGAACAACCAGTACGGCCAGCTCCTCGGGGATCACAGTATTTTGACCTACCACTTGGATCTGCGTACTGAGCGCGGTGTAGCAGGTGGTATCGACCTCACTTCACGCCGATTCCGGAGCAATCCGAACATCGGAAAGTTTCAGGCCTATTATGCGCAGGATTCCGATCCGATGCGCACGATCCGTGGTACTTCGGAAGATCGCAGTGACGTGGAAGACGGGCGCTACCGGATCAATCTGCAGCACCGGATCTACCTTCCAGGCCCAGAGGAAAGCACGTTCTACGTCGATATCGACATGAATAAACTGAGCGACGAATTCTTCTACCAGGATTTCTTCCCCGGTGAATTCCTCATCGACCCGCAGCCCGACAACATTGTCAACGTGGTCAAGCAGTTCAAAAATGCTGAGCTGAGCATCATGGGGCGCTTCGATGTAAATGATTTCTTCCAGACGGACACCCGCAGCCCGGAGGTGGCTCTCGATTTCGTCCGCCATCCGCTTTGGAACTCGGGTGTGTTCTACACCGGCACGAATAGCTTGGGTATCTACTCAGAATCCCTCGCCGATGCCTACGAGCGCGACAGCCGCAGGCGTGTGAAAAAGCTGGAAGGCGACCTTCGAGAAGCAGCTGATCCCAACTCAGACTTGCTCATCGATGTGCAAGCGACCACCGACATGCTGGATGGTCTGAATTCGATCCTTGCGGACACTGGCTTTACCCGATTCCAGTCCTATCACGAGCTTTCCATGCCCCGCACTTATGGTGGTTGGCTGTCATTGACTCCTAAGGTGGGCGCGGGATATGTGGCCTATTCCAATATCGATGGCCCTCAGCCGGATACTGATGGAAGTGCGATTGTCCACGCGGGCCTCGAGGCATCAGGGAAGTTTTCAAAAGACTACCCGGGCGTCAACATCCCCAGCCTTGGAGTGGAACAAATGAAACACGTGTGGCAGCCCTACGCGCAATTCTCTTTCACTGATAGAGAGGAGATGGGCAACTTCAAGGGAATCGATCGTCTCGTTCCATCGACCCGCCCACGGCCGCTCGATGTACCGGAGTTCACTGCCATCGATGATTTGAACAGCTGGACGGTGCTTCGTACGGGGATGTATAACCGCCTCTATACGAAGCGGAACGAGAACGCATATCCATGGCTGGCGATGAACACGTGGATCGACACCTTCATCGAAGATCCAGAATACGATCGAGACTTCTCCAACCTCCACAATAACATTCAGTGGAATCCACTTCCCTGGTTGAGATTGGATATGGGGGCTCAATTGCCGGTAGCTGGAGGCGACGAAAGTTTCACGGAGTCGAATACCCGCCTGACGTGGATGCCTTCCAGCAATTTCGAGTTTTCGATCGGCAACCGATTCCTCAAGGATCATCCGTTCTTTGAGGACAGTGACCTCATCGATGTTCGGGCCTACCTCCGCGTTAACGACAACTGGGGGGTCAGCATGTATCAGCGCTACGAGGCTGAGGATGGAACGCTCGAAACTCAACAGTACAGCCTGCATCGCGACATGAATAGTTGGTCGAGTTCATTCGGAGGTGTCATTCGTGATAACCGGCGAGGCGAACAAGACTACGGGCTGTTCTTCATGCTGACACTGAAAGACTTCCCGCAACTCTCCATCCCACTCGACGTCGATCCAAATCCTGGCAATTGATTCTAACCAAGGCAATCGATTCCATCATCCGCAACTCCGAAAGGAGCTTGACCTTAATCACGCTCAATTGAGAGACGGTAAGCCTCACCAGTCGGCAAATTCCGGGTTTCCGACGTTGAAAAAACTGCCGGGATTGAAGGCGTCGCCCACTGGAGTATCCAAATGTAAGCGCTTCTCCGCGAACCGCTTCATCTCGCCCACAATCAAATCCAAAAACCTTCGCATTAAAATCTGCGTGTTGATCTGACTAATGTAGATCGACTCCCGGGATGATTGCCGATCGGAAAGGCTTCGGGTCAAATGGTTGCACGCAATATGCCGCAATGTCTCGCAGAGGGATTTTTTTGGGTGAGCGATAGAAAAAATGTCTACCGTTGCCTTTTCAACGCCTCTCTTGCTGCTCTCGCTCCTTCTTCCGCAGCCCGAAGCGCTGCACGAGCTTCTTCGATCGCCCGTTCTGCACGCTCCACCTCTTCGCGAAGGGCGCTGGTGCTTTCAGGTTCAACAACCTCGGGCAGGCGATTGTTTTCCTCGCCATCTTCTCCAGATCGTTCTTCAAGCTTAAGTGATTCAAGTATCTTATTCAGCTCGGAAGCTGGCAGGGCATAGGTGCTGACGCGGCCAGAACGGGCGATGTTGATTCCAACAATATTGCCGTCCAAATCTACCAGAGGGCCGCCCATTTGGTTCGAGTCGAGCGGCAGGTCATGCTGGATGGCGCTGGGGTAGCCGTCATTCTGCCGACTGATGTCAGCACCCATCCGGCTGGTCAGATCGAAAGCGCTGCGATCTGTGGGGATTCCCAAGCGGATAAGTTCTGCGCGACTTTGCAGCTTCGCTGATGCCTTTGCCGGACGGCCGTTACGAATGTAGTCGATCTCGACGATCGCATCCGGTTCCTGTCCAGAAACGAGTTTGATCAACTGGGGCGGAGATGCAACCGCTCTGCCATCGATCTCGGTGATGATATCATTTGGCTGAATCCCTGCTGCAGCTGCGGCGGAATCAGGAGTGACTTCTTTGACAACGACACCTGCTTTGCCCGGTGCCACGGCGATCCCGAGGTAGCCTTTTGATTTAGGCGAGAGGTTCCGTGCTTGAACGCTGAGAACGCCTGCAGCTGCTGGCTCAACCGTCACATCCGGAGCTACGAGGAAGCTGCCTAGCGGTAGCACGGCCGAGTCGGTAAACTGAGCGGCGGTCAGGCCCTTCGCGTCCAGCTTGAGCACGGCAAGGTCGTAGTCATCGACGGATTCCACAAATCGTGCTCCAACGGTGTTGCCATTGGCGAGTTGTGCGTCGAACCCGCCGGGAGCACGGCCAAGCTCACTCCGCTTCGTCAATGCGTAGCCGTCTTCGGTGACAATCGTGGCCAAAGCGAGCTGGTTTCCTCCGCGAAGTATCCTCGCGGTGCTTGGACGCGCGGGTTCAACGACCGATTCGAACTTCTTCAGCTCATCTGGATGGTTCTTTGATTGTTCTGGAGGTGCCGGGGGCTCCATGTCGAGCAGGTTCTCCATCGGAAAACCGTGCATTCCCCGCAGTCTCTGAGGAGACAGTCCATTTCCGAAGGGGGCGCTGCCGAAAAACTCCTCGAACAGGTCTCTGCCAGATATGCCACCCGCCCCGCCCATGCGCTCGAATTCCATCTGGAGCTCACTCAGGTCGCCAGGCTCATCGCTCTCCCAGCGGAATTCGAAAGTCTGTGGCTCAGAACTCCCCGGAGAGCCGTCCTGAAATGCTTTTTTCATTTCGGCCAGGGCTTTGTCGAACTGCTCTTTTGCAGCCGGATCGTTCGGCAGTAGCCGCGACAACTGTTCCATCTGCCGTTCAAAAGCCTTATCAATGTCAAGCCCGAAAGGATTCTGCGCGGAAAGCTGGCCGCTAAAGGCGAACGTTAAGCCGGCGGCGCAGCCGAGTGTGCTTACCCATGAGCTCTTGTTAAACGATTTCATTTTCATAGGAATGTTAGCGGATAATCTAGATGGTGTTCACCGTGTTTCCAGAGGTCAGCTCTGTCCTCCAAGAGTGACATCGAGCGTAAGAGTTTTTCCGTTTCGTTCGACTGCAACTTTGACTTTGTCGCCGGGCTTTCTCGTCGCTACCTCCTGCTGAAGTTGCAACGTCGTGTCGATCGGTGTCTCCTCAAGCATTGCGATGACGTCGCCAGGCTGGATTCCTGCCTGCTCCGCTGCGGTTCCAGGCAGGACGTCCATGACCGTCGGGGAGTTCCCGGCAAGTTGCACTCCTAGCATTGCGCCACGGCCACGGGGTGCCCACGGCAGTGAATCTTCGAGAATGGCAGCGGCACCGAGCTTTCCCCATGTCTCACCACGTTTCATGCGATCCCAGCCGTCGTGGAAGGCGGTCACAGGAGCGTGCCGATTTTCGCTGGCGTTGGCGCTGATTGACGAGTGGATGCCAATAACTTCGCCCTGAAGGTTGAACAGGGGGCCACCGGAGTCACCGCCGGAAAGCAGACAATCGGTGGTGAGGAAGCCGGATCGCCGACCCTTTGCCCATACTTTGCCTAGTCGGACTGGAGGCGTTCTGTCTGCCTGCGGTCCACCGTGATGGCCGATGGCGATGCACCAGTCACCAACGTCGACTGACTTTGCCAGTGGAACAAACGGGTAAGTGCCCGGGTCGGTGATCTGTGCCAGGGCGGCGTCGTAGGTGCGGCTAGCGCCCAGTTTTTGAGCACTCAATTCGGTTCCATCGATCAGGGTAACGACAAACGAATCCGGCAGTGCGTCGAGTACGTGGCTGGCGGTCATGATGAGCCCGTCGGCACTCACAATCACGCCGCTGCCAGCACCTGTCATCCCTGTGTCGGTCAGTGCGACGACAGCAGGCATCGCTTCTTTCGCTACCATCTGCACCTGCGCCTGGCGCTCGCGCAATTCCTCAATGTAGTCAGTTTTCGCCGAAGTTTCCGGGATGAGGGTCCAGCAAAGTGCGCATGCCAGGGCAAGGCAGATGCTCCACCTGCAAATTTTGGAGTAGGAATTCATTGGTCTGAAGTGTCTCAATGGTTACGATGGTGTGCGCATCAATGGCGCTATCGCTTTCACTTTTTGATGGAGCGAATGCTGTAACGGGATTTGTCTAGTGACGTGCCAGGGATGTGTCCGAATTCATCTGCAACTTAATTTAAATTTCGACCTTTCGGCTGCCTCAATGATTCTTTAGAGTGGTGTCTGATGATGGCACGATCTGCTGCAGTGAATTCGAATTCTCCCCGTCCCGCTGGAACGAAAGTCATGCTGATGGCCACGTGCCTGTGCGATGCCTTCTTCGATGATGTCGCAGCGGCTACCGTTGAGGTGTTGGAGAGAGCGGGGTGCCGGGTCACTTTTCCAGAGGACCAGACTTGTTGTGGCCAGCCTCCGTTCAATGGTGGCGACTTCGAGGCCTCCCGAGCTGTGATAAGGCACAATCTGGGCGTCTTTGCCGGGGAATTGCCCGTCGTGGTGCCGTCCGGTTCATGTGCGGCCATGGGATTTCACGGTGCTCCGCTGGCATTTGAAGGAGAGCCAGACCTCGCCGATGTACAGGCCTTGGGAAGGCGAACATGGGAACTATCCGATTTTCTGGTGAACGGGCTGGGAATCACATCGTGGAGCGGTCGGTTGGACAAAAAGGTGGCCTTTCACCAATCGTGTCATACGAGAGGAACGCAGTCGGGCGCTGCAGCGCTTACCTTACTGGGATCGATCACCGGACTCCAAATGGTGGAGTTTGGGCAGGGGGAGCAATGCTGCGGTTTTGGCGGCACCTTCTCGGTAACTTTCCCCAACATCTCTGCGGGCATGGGGCGATTGAAAATTGAACACCTCACCGATGCTCAACCCGATCTCGTCGTTTCCGGTGACATGAGCTGTCTCATGCATCTCAAGGGACTGGCAAACCATGGCGAGCGACCGATTTCGGTTCGTCATCTATCACAGATTCTTCGGGACGCTGCGGCAGCGTCAACTGACCGCTCAGAGTGATAATCGACTGCCAGGGATCACATCACCAGAATCTTGTTAGGATCGGGCAATGCGTCAGCGGGGACGCCGGGGAAGTTCTCGTTAATAAAGTCGCGCCAGACATCCCGCGTCTTTTGCGATAGCAGGGAGTTCATGTGCTCGGTGCAGCCGCCGCAAATCGTCAGCGAGTGAATCAGCGCGACGCCTTCGAAGATGCCTGCCAACGAGTATTCCTGATCTGGAATGTCAGCTCGCGAGATTCCGCAGACGGCGCAGAACTGGCGCCCCAGATTCAGCTGCAGGTGCTCGGCTTGGAAATTCTCCAGGCGTTCCCGTGACTCGGCCGAGACCTCATCCATCATCTTTACATGGCAGGGATGGCAGAGTGCGTATTCAAAAATTGTTTCGCCCCGGCGATAGACTTTTCCCACCTGATAGCCATCTTCGAAGTCCTTCAATGTCTCGCCACACCGTGTGCACGATTTAAATGGTCTCTCCTCGTACTCGGAATAAAACTCTGCTGGGATCATGTTTTCGGAATCGTGTTCCATCGCGAGGGCAGTTCGTTGCGTGTCAATGTTGGAGGTAGTAGTTGCCGGAATTGCACCGTTATCGACAAGCAATCACAGCTGCGTTGACTTGACGGCCAATCTACGCTGACGTTGCCCGACAGTTCGGATTCCACAACTAATGCAGAACTTTAGTGCAGACCCTGAACATGTCCACCTTCCGCGAATGAAAAATATCCTGCAAGATTTCCCGCTGGCCCTCTGCCTCTCCGGCACTTTTTTGAGTGGCGTCTCCTGCGAAGACCACGCTGGTTCGAATACCGGATCGGACCACCTTACTGGAGAAAAGGCCGCAGTGGAAGCAGCGGCGGAACCGGGAATTCCTGCCTGGACGGTTTTCCGTGGGGCACCAGATTTGACGGGGGTGGTCGATGCAAAAATCACGCTGCCTCTGGAATTGCGCTGGCAGGTCAAGACGGAGGATCCCATCCTGGCGTCGCCAGTCAGTGACGGCGAACACGTGTTCATCGGAGATGGCGATGGCAATTTTCTCTGCCTGGCACTCAAAGACGGGGCCGAAATCTGGCGAGCGAAAATCGATGCAACGATCGAGGGCACAGCCTGCATCATTGGCGATCTTGTGGTGGTGGGAGGCACGGATGGTTTCGTCTACGCCTATGAGAAGAAGAGTGGTACCCAGGCGTGGAAATTTGAAACGCTCGGCGAGATCGTGGGCGGGATCAACACTTTCACGCGGCAGGCGGCAGACGGAAATGTTCCCTGTGCCGTGTTCGGAAGTCACGACAACAAGCTCTACTGTATCGATGCGTGTGATGGCACTGAGCAGTGGAGTGTTGAGACGGGTTATTACGTGAATGGCACACCTTCCGTGGCGGGTGACAAGATTTCGTTCGGAGGATGTGACGGCTTTATATACATCAACAATGCTCAGACCGGAGAAGAGGTCGGCAAATTTGAGCTCGGATCGTACATTTCGAACTCAATCATCATCAAGAATGATACGGCCTATGTCGCTCATTACGACAATCGTGTGGAAGCTTATAGTATTGCTGACGGAAAAAAGATCTGGTCATTCGAAGAGCGATCATTTCCGTACTATGCATCGCCAGCAGTGACCGAATCTATGGTGATCGCGCCAGGGCAGGGGAAGCGGGTCTACGCGATCGATCGCAAGACTGGCGAGGAAGTCTGGAATTTTAGAACGGCGGGCAGTTCAGACAGTTCTCCTGTCGTGGCAGGTGGATACGTCATTTTCGGTGCGGACGATGGCATCCTATACTTCCTGAATGAGAAAACCGGGGAAGAGGCCTGGCGATACGAAATAGGAGATGAGATCAAATCATCTCCGGCATTGGTCCGCGATTCACTAATAATTGGCGCGAGTGACGGCCGAGTGTATGCTTTCACTATTCCCGAAGCATCAATGCCGACGAAATAATTCATTCATTATTCAGACCGCCCCTACAGGCGGTGAACTTTAACAAGGAATACCTTGTGCAAGAAAATCTGACAAAACCGGAAAAAGACGAACAGACAGAGGCAGGCAACTACTTCGTCGCGAATTACCCGCCTTTTTCCTTCTGGCAAAAGGATTACGTGAGCGACGTGCTGGCAGTCCTGGAGCAGCCAGCGCCGCCTGATGTGCCGCTGGGCATTTATTTCCACATTCCGTTTTGCAGGAAGCGCTGCCATTTCTGCTACTTCAGGGTCTACACGGACAAGAACGCCGGAGAGATCCGGAACTATCTGGAAGCCGGGCTGCGGGAGATTCAGAACTACGCTGCCAAGCCTTACTTGCAGGGCCGCAAACCGAAGTTCATTTACTTCGGCGGGGGAACTCCCTCATATCTCTCTGTGAGCCAGCTTGAGGAGTTAACGGCAGGTATGAAGGCGTGTTTCTCTTGGGACGAAACCGAGGAAATTGCCTTCGAGTGTGAGCCGGGAACGCTGACGGAGAAGAAGCTCGATGCCATTCGCAAAATGGGAGTCACCCGGCTCAGCCTGGGTGTCGAGAACTTTGACGATCACATTCTGGAATCGAACGGCAGGGCGCACAGGTCGGGCGAGATCGACCGGGCGTATGGCTATGCGCGAAAGATTGGTTTCCCGCAGATCAATATCGATTTGATCGCCGGGATGATGAATGAGACCGAGGAGAACTGGAAGAGCTGCATTTCCCAAGCCATTGCACTCGATCCCGATATGGTCACCATCTACCAGATGGAGGTACCTTTCAATACGACAATGTATCAGCGCATGAAGGACGCAGGAAAGGTGACGGCGCCTGTCGCCGACTGGACAACAAAGCGTCGCTGGGTGTCGTACGCGTTTAATGAATTTGAGAAAGCAGGCTACAGCGTGTCCAGCGCCTACACAGTGGTGAAGGATCCATCCAAGGCAAAGTTTGTCTACCGCGACAGCTTATGGAGCGGAGCAGACTTGCTCTCCTTCGGCGTCGCTTCGTTTGGTCAACTCAGCGGTGTCCATTACCAGAACCAGGCGGATATCGATGCCTACATCGAAACGGTGCATCGAGGTGAGTTTCCGATTTTCCGGGCTTACCCTACCAATGAAGAAGAACGGTTTATCCGCGAGTTTGTGCTCACCTTCAAGCTCGGCCACCTCCAGGCGTCTTACTATCAGGAGAAGTTTGGCATTGATGTCTTGAAGCGGTTCGAACCTCAGCTGTCCTACTTGCAGAGCGAAGGTTTTGCTAACATCGAGGGGGGCTCCATTCGGCTGACCCAGGACGGGTTGCTTCAGATTGACAGACTTTTGCACGCCTTTTTTCTCAAAGAACATCAAAATGCACGCTACACCTGATCAGGCTGCTGCGGACGCGCAGGCCTTAGATCTGTTGATGCCGCTCCAGTTTTTCTACCTGCGCGAGGGCCGTCTCGTGCCGCCCGTTGAGTTTATCGACGGTTCGGTGATGCCCGAGCCCTATGCCCGCCTGCTGGTTCATCAGTCGGACATGACACCAAACCTGCGCGACTTCCACCGCTCGGAGATTAGTCTCGTGGTACTCGACCATGAGGTGTCGACGGACTACTTGATGCGTGCGGTAGTCCTCAATGATGCCGATGACAATCCAGTCGAATTTGGGGCAATAGGCATCCGCCTTGAGGTTTTTAACGAATCTCTTAGAAAGCAGATCGTTGGAGCAGCAGGCCCATTGGGCGGCTTGCTGGAGCAGCATCGCTTTCCACACAGCAGCAGTCCCAAAGCCTATTTTCGAGTGAACGCAGATCAGTACATCTCAGAGCAGCTTCAGTGTCCGATCGGCACCGTCCTCTATGGTCGCTGCAATGCTCTGCTCGCCAAGGATGGGCTGACGTTCGCTGACATCGTCGAAATCCTTCCCCCTCAGCGCAGCAATGGTTAATGCAGTCACAGAACATTCTTACGACGTAATCGTCGTCGGCGGAGGTCCCGCAGGCGCATCTACGGGAGCGTTACTGGCGGAGAAGGGGCACCGCGTAGTCATTCTGGAGAAAGAGCATTTCCCGCGTTACCATGTTGGCGAGTCGCTCATGCCGTTCTGTTACTTCTCACTGGAACGACTTGGTGTTCTCGATCAGATGAAAGAGATCGGTTACACTCAGAAACTGAGCGTGCAGTTTGTGACCATGGACGGCAAGCGCTCGAATCCATTCTATTTTTTCCAACACCGCGATCATCCGTCATCATACACTTGGCAAGTCGAGAGGAGTGACTTTGACCAGATGCTTTTTCAACGTGCATCTGCCTGTGGCGCAGAGACGGTCGAAGGGTTCCGTGTGAGACAGTTTCTTCGTGACGACTCAGGAACAGTCATAGGAGTGAGGGGCACCGGGCACGATGGCATCGAGAAAGAACTCTACGCCAGGGTTACCGTGGATGCCACCGGTCGCGATGCACTCGCGATGTCGAAGGAGCGCTGGCGGGAGCGCGATCCAGAACTTGGCAAAATCGCTATCTGGACATACTTCAAAGGGGCCATGCGGGACCCGGGACTGGACGCTGGCTCGACGACAGTCGCTTACCTGCCTGAGAAAGGCTGGTTCTGGTACATCCCGCTTCGCAACAACATCGTTAGTGTCGGAGCAGTCGCAGATCGTGACTATTTTTACTCAGAAAGCCGCGATCCTGCAGAAATCATGGCCCGTGAGATCGAAAAGAACGCGTGGATTAAAGAACATCTCGCACCCGGCAAGCAGTTTGGCGAATACTGGGTCACAGGCGAGTATTCCTATCGATCAAAATACTGCGCGGACAACGGCCTGTTACTTGTCGGTGATGCCTTTTCTTTCCTCGATCCTGTCTTTTCTTCAGGAGTCTTTTTAGCACTGAAAAGCGGTGAAATGGCGGCTGATGCGATTGATCGCGCGTTGATTTCAAATGACACGTCGGCTGCACAGTTCGAGCCGTACGGAAAGGAATTGTGCTCCCATATCGAGACCATGCGCAAGCTGGTCTATGCCTTCTATGATGACAACTTCAGTTTCGGAAAACTGATTCGCAAGCACCCTGATGTGCGCCCGGATCTGACTGATTGCCTCGTCGGAAACATGGCGACCAATTTTGAACCATTGTTCGAAGGCATGCGCGACTTCGCTGAACTTCCCGCTGAACTCGACTACGGCTTCAAGGCAGCTCCTGGCTCGAAACCGTCTGTCGCAACGGCTATGTGAGAGGCTCCCCGGGGCCCGGGGAGAAGGCTTTTCTTCCAGAGTGGGTTTGGGGCTAGCGCAATAGTCTATTGATTGGCTCCTGCGAGCGTTGCTTTCAAATCGTGATTTGCGAGTTTGCCCTCCGCTCGGATTTCCGCAAGAAGGGAGGCCAGAAGGGGAGTGGTCGCGCAGATGCAAGGCGACGGGCAATTTTGTTGCTTTCTACCCGACAATGCCTTTCAGAACGTTGCCATGCACATCCGTGAGTCGGTATCGGCGGCCTTGGTAGCGGTAGGTGAGGCGTTCGTGATCGATGCCGCTAAGGTGCATCATGGTGGCCTGCATGTCGTGGACGTGAGCTGCGTTTTCTGTGATGTTCCAGCCGAAATCATCTGTCGAGCCGTAAACGGATCCGGGCTTTACGCCGCCGCCTGCCATCCACCAACTGTAGGCTTTTCCAAAGTGGTCGCGGCCATTTGGGCTATCTGCGTTGCCCTGCCCGAACGGCGTGCGTCCGAATTCGCTGCACCAG
Source organism: Verrucomicrobiia bacterium (assembly GCA_020439995.1). Classification (GTDB taxonomy): domain Bacteria; phylum Verrucomicrobiota; class Verrucomicrobiia; order Verrucomicrobiales; family DEV007; genus JAGROY01. Next base: position 7,303 of record JAGROY010000021.1, on the reverse strand, counting down.
ACGACCAGCGTGTCCTCGAGCATTCCACGCTCTTTCAGATCGCTCACGAGCGCGGCGGACGGGGCATCGGTGTCGCGGCATTGTTGCTCGAGCTGGGTGAACAAGTTGCCGTGCTGATCCCAGCCGGAGTGCATCAACTGCACAAAGCGGACTCCTCGCTCCAGCAGTCGCCGTGCGACGAGGCAGTTGTTGGCATACGTTCCCTTGTTCAGCGCATCCGGTCCGTAGCGGTCGATCGTCGATTTCGATTCGTTCGAAAAATCGACGAGATCCGGCACGCTGGTCTGCATGCAATATGCCATCTCGTACTGGGCGATGCGCGTATCGATTTCAGGATCGCCGTAGTCGGCTAGGTGTTCAGCATTGATCGCTGCGATATCATCGAGGAGGGCCCGGCGCGCGGCCTGGCTGACTCCGGCGGGATTATTTAAGTAGGGGACTGGCTCGCCGGTATTCCGGAATCGAACGCCCTGGTAGCGGCTGGGTAGAAAGCCGCTTCCCCAGTAGTAGTCGAAGAACAGCTGGCCGCAGGTCTTGCCCTTGTCGCTGGAGGTCATGACCACGAATGTAGGCAGGTTGTCAGTCTCGCTTCCCAGTCCATACGAGAGCCAGGCGCCCATGCTGGGCCGCCCGGGAATCTGTGAGCCAGTCATGAAAAAGGTGACCCCAGGCGCGTGGTTCACGGCTTCGGTGTTCATCGATCGCACCAGGCAGATGTCATCCGCCAGTGCCCCGATGTTCGGCAGCATTGTGCTCATCCGAATGCCTGAGCTGCCGTAGCTCTTGAAAGGCTTGATCGCGGGGACACACGGCCACTTCTTGTAGCCTGAAGACATGGTGGATAGCCGGGTGGTTCCGCGTACTGACTCGGGCAGATCCTTGCCAGCCATTTTCTGCAGCATCGGCTTCTCATCGAAGAGATCGACGTGCGAAGGTCCGCCGCCCTGCCACAGCAGCACGATCCGCTTTGCTTTTGGAGCAATGTGAGGCAGCCCCGGCAAACCTGAGCGGCCACTCCTGGCATCGGAAGCGATCACGCCATTCTGTTGCAACAACGAGGCCAGCGCTACCGCGCCAATTCCACTGGCCGAGGAACCTAGAAACTGGCGACGGGTGACGCGTGCGAGATTTTCCTGCTGTAGTCTGTTCATTCTCGGGTCAGGGCTTCATCAAGATTCAATATTCCAAGACAAATAGACGTCATCGCAGCGAGTTCAGGCGCACTCAGTGACTGGTCACAGGTTGCCGATCCGGTAGCCAACAGTCGGTGAGCCGCTTCTTCGTCGGCATTGTAAATTGCCAGCTGCCGGTCGTATGCGCTGCGCAATCGGGCGAGTTCGCTTTCCTTGGGAGGGCGGCAGACGATGGATTGGAACGCCTCCACGATTTGCTTGTCGGAATCATTCGTAGTGGTCAGGCAACGCTGTGCGAGAATGCGCGATGCCTCCACCCACGTGGGATCGTTCAGCGTAGTCAATGCGTGGAGCGGGGTGCTGGTGGCTGACTGTCGTACTCTGCATGCCTGGCGATCGGAGGCATCGAACATATTGGTAGGACTCACCGTGCGTCGCCAGAAAGTATAGAGGCTGCGCCGGTAAAGGTCGGCGCCTGAGGACGCGGGGTAGGTGAAGTCGCGTTCCTTTGTGATCGCCAGCGCTTCCCAGACGTTGTCTGGTTGATAGGGGTAAACTGGCGCTCCGCCGACCTTGCTCACCAGAAGCCCGGAAGACTTAAGCGCCCAGTCGCGAAGCAGCATGGACGGCATGCGGAAGCGGCTCGCTCTGGCATAGTAGCGATTCTCAAGATCCTGTTCGCGATGCCACTCGCCGAGTCGGCTGGATTGCCGGTAGGTCGAGCTGGTGACGATCAGCCGGTGCATCTGCTTCATGCTCCAGCCTCGATCCTGAAATTCCACCGCCAGCCAGTCGAGCAAGTCCATGTGCACCGGATACTCACTCTGCACGCCAAAGTCCTCAGCCGTTTTCACGATTCCCGTGCCAAAGAAGTGCTGCCACATGCGGTTCACCTGCACACGCGCGGTAAGCGGGTGCTCTGGCGAAACCAGCCACTCCGCCAGCCCGAGCCGGTTCCGCGGCGCGTCGTTCTTCTGCGGCAAAAGGAACGCTGGCGTTTCAAAGGTAACTTTCTCCGCAGGGCTGAGATAGGCACCACGGCTCAGGATGTGCGTCTCCCGCGGCCTGGCATCGCTCATCACCATAGGCCGGGGAATCTGGTCGCCTTTATAGTCGTTCAGTTGATTCTGTATCGCAGCGATCCGATCGGAGCCGGTGATCTCGTTGCCCAGATCCTTGCGCACTTTTTCGTCAAAGTGGTGACGCAGTCCAGCCTCCAGCACCGATTTCTCGGCGTCCATGCGTTCGTTTTCTGGCTTTGTCAGGATAGTAACGGCCTCGTTCGGCAGGTCTCTGGCGTCGCTCGCACTGCCATCCGCGAAAATCCCTGCGCGCCAGCCCTTGTATGCAGCATCGGCAGCTGGCTTCACTTCATTTTTGACCGCCTCTATCTTGGTCTCAAACTCCGCGATCTTCGCTTTGTTCTCCTCAGTGGGCAGTTCGATGAAAGGGGCCGCAACACGGATTCTCGCCGACTGGCGCTGCGGCGTGCCGGACTCGGGGACATGATTGAACGCGTCCATCATGCTGTAATAGTCGCGCTGGGTGATCGGGTCGTATTTGTGATCATGGCACTGCGCGCATGCCATGGTGAGCCCCAACCAAGTCGTGGCGGTTGTGTCGATGCGGTCGAAAAGATTCACGAACCGCTGTTCCTCCGCAATCGCTCCGCCTTCACCGTTCAGGAGATGATTGCGATTGAAGCCGCTGGCAATCTGCTGGTCGATCGTCGCATTCGGCAGGAGGTCGCCCGCCAGCTGCCAGATGGTAAACTGATCGAAGGGCATGTCCTCATTCAATGCACGCACCACCCAGTCGCGCCACATCCATTGCCAGGTGTCACCATCTTGCTGGAAGCCATTGCTGTCCGCATAGCGGGCGGCATCCAGCCATGGTAGTGCCATGCGTTCGCCGTAGTGTCGGCTCTCCAGAAGTCGATCGACAAGATGCTCGTAGGCCATTTCATCGCGGTCGCTGACAAATGCCTGGACGTCGTCAGGCGAGGGCGGCAATCCGGTGAGGTCGATCGAGAGCCGCTTGATCAATTTCGCGCGGTCGGCTTCCGGCGAAGGAGCGGTGCCCATTGCTTCCAGCTTCGCCAGCACAAAGCGGTCGATCGGATTGGTCACCCAGGCTTCGTTTGTTACCTCGGGTTCAGCCGGTCGAGTGGGCGTCACGAACGCCCAGTGCGACTCATATTTTCCACCTTCATCGATCCACTGGATGAGCAGTTCTTTCTGCTTCGGCGAAAGCTTCCGGTTCGAATCAGCCGGAGGCATAATATCATCAGGGTCCTGTGAAGTGATGTGTTCGATCAATGGACTCTTCGCCGAATCCCCAGGGACGATGATACCGGACTCGATCGCTATTTCGCCGATATCGAGCCGCAAATCGGCCTTCCGCTTGTTTCCGTCCTGACCGTGGCAATAAAAGCAATTCTCAGCAAGAATTGGCCTGATATCCCGGTTGAAATTGAGTGTTTCACCGGCGGAAACTGCCTGAGAAAGTGCCAAAATGAGCACGTGGACAGCCATTGGAGCTGCTATTCTACTGAAAAATGGCTGAAGGGGGATTCGATCCATCGATCATAAGATAGTCGCGCAGGCCGGAATTGGAGAACGTTTTTTGCACTCACGCCGTGCGGCACCGTCAATCGATCCAGGTGACCTTTGACTCCAGCGGGCTGCGTCTACTTTGTGGCCATGTTAGATCAGGCTTTGGCCAGCCGAGGTAGAAGAGGCCCAGGCACCGTTCATTTGCTTCCAAATGAAGCGCATGGTTTGCAGCTTCCGTTTCCAGAACTGGCGGGGTAGACCAGAAGCCACCCAGTCCTGCGACCGAGGCGCTCAGGTGCAGGTTCTGCACAGCACAGGCCACAGCTTCGATTTCCTCAATCTCGGCGATCTTCCCAGTGATGTCGCGAGCCATGCAGATCGCGATCACGACCGGCGCGAGGAGTGGCTGGGTGCCGAGTTTGGTGAACTTGTCAGGGCGGAAGCTGTCTGCCGGTGTGGTGACGGTGTAGAGGTCTTGCAGGGAATCGGCGAGTCGCTGGCGGGCATTGCCGGAGTAGACCAGAAATTTCCACGGCTCGGTCATTCCGTGAGTGGGAGCCCAGCAGGCATTCTCAAGCAGTTGGTTCACCAGCGCTCGATCGATCTGCTGAGACGGATCCATGTCGGCGGGCTTGATTGTCCGGCGATGGCGGATCCAATCGGTGGCCTGCTGCAGCGGATCTGAGTTTAAGGGAGTTGACATGGGGCAATGGGATGTCCAGTGACAGCGAAGTCAAGCCGCTGATTGCTCCTGATTGCCGCCGTTTTCGTTACCGGCGGGTGCTCAGTTTATCGTGGACAAGCCTTGCAATGCTATCCATCTTTGCAAAAAACCACTGACGTATATGGGACTACTTGACTTTATCAAAGGGGAGCTGCTCGAGATCATTGAGTGGCAGGATGACACTCGCGAAACCATTTCCTGGCGCTATCCAGATGAGGACAAGGCGATCAAGAATGGCGCACAGCTGATCGTTCGCGAATCGCAGACCGTGCAGTTCGTCTATCTGGGCGAATTTGGCGACAGCTTCGGCCCGGGCAAACATTCTCTGGTTACGGAGAATATTCCCGTGCTGACACGCATGAAGTCGTGGAAGTTTGGTTTCGAATCACCGTTCAAAGCGGACGTCTACTTTGTCAATACGCGTCTATTCACCGGCCTCAAGTGGGGCACGACGAACCCGATCATGATGCGGGACGAGGACTTCGGCATTGTGCGGGCGCGTGCGTTCGGAACCTACGATTTCCGTGTGACGAACGTGCCGCTTTTCCTCAAGGAAGTGGCTGGCTCGGATCATAATTTCCGTGTGGAAGAATTCGAGGACACCATGCGTTCGCGGATCATCAGTGTGTTTAGCGAGGCAATTGCCAGCTCGCATGTGCCGGTGCTTGATGTGGCGACACGCTACAGTGAGCTTGGCGATGCGCTTTTGCCGCTCATCAATCCTGTGATCAGTGCAAAGTATGGCCTGGAAGTTACCAGCTTTGTCGTGGAGAACGTGAGCGTTCCCAAAGAAGTGGAGGAAGCTATCGACAAGCGCTCGAGCATGGCAGCCGTTGGTAACCTCAATGATTACATCAAATTCCAGATGGCTCAAGGCATGGGGCATCCTGCTGGCGGGGGCGGGGGAGCTGCCGGCATGGCCACGGAGATGGCGGTAGGGATGGCCATGGCACAGGAGATGTTGAAGCAACAGGGAGGTGTGCTGGGCGCTCAACCTGCAGCGGCTACAGCAGCTGGTGGAGGTGGTGCCATTGTAAGTGGACTGCCTGCGCTGCTTTCTCCGGCGGAGGCAGCAAATGCACTTGGCGTCAGTGAGCAGGATGTGATGGCAATCATCGAATCTGGCGAACTCAGCGCCAAAAAGATCGGCTCTGCCTACCGGATCAAAAAGGATGCGCTGGACGCTTTCCTTGCAGATTGATCTCGCTCCGTGCACCTGATCGGTGCGCGGGCAGAAAAGGTAGGAAACGATTGAGTCCGGCGACAGCGGCCTAAGGAACGTGGATACACCGAACACACCTCCCAGCGCTTACACGGCGCTCGAAAAACATTCCTGTCCCGCATGCGGTGCGCAGGCGGAGTGGAGTGCGCGCAAGCACATGCTGGTGTGCCCGTTTTGCGGCACCGAATCTCCGGCCGAACTCGAAAGCGATACGGGAAAGATCATCGAAAATGATCTTGTCACTGCATTGCGTGAAGTTCCTGAAGAGATGCGTGGGTGGGAGGAGGAACGCCGTACGGTGAAGTGTCAGAGCTGCAAGGCTATCACGGTTTTTGATCCGGAGAAAGTCGCTTCACGCTGTGACTTCTGTAATTCTCCGGAGCTAGTCGATTACGAAGAAATTCGCTCGCCGTTGCGGCCAGGAAGCCTGCTTCCCTTTAAGGTAAACCGCGAGCAAGTCCACTCGACTATCAAGTCGTGGCTCGGCAGTCGCTGGTTTGCTCCCAATGCGCTGAAGTCACGATCACTGGTTGATACGATCCATGGTGTATACATTCCTTACTGGACGTTTGATTCCGAGGTACATTGTCCATGGACAGCGGATTCAGGCACCTATTACTGGGTATCGGAATCGTATACAGATGCGCAGGGCAAGCGCCGCACCAGGCAAGTGCGGAAGACCCGGTGGAGTCCCGCGTCGGGAGCCATCGATCATACCTTTGACGATGTGCTCATCCCTGGAACCACTGGAGTCGATCGAAAGCTGCTGTCGAAGATCGAGAATTTCCCGACGGTCTCGGACCTCGTTCCATACGACAAAGGCTACGTGTCTGGTTGGGATGTCGAGCACTATCAGGTGGTGCTCTTCGACGCAGCGGAGCAGGCGCGCGCCAAAAAATTCAAAGCACTGGAGGGAATCTGCGGCAGCGCAGTGCCGGGGGATACATATCGGAATCTGCGCATCTCCCCAGTTTTCTCGGCACAGACTTTCAAGCTGGTGCTGGTACCGGTCTGGCTGCTCGTTTACGACTTTGGCCGAAAGCGCAATCAAGTACTGGTGAATGGATACACAGGTGCAATTGCAGGAACGTATCCGAAGAGCGCCTGGAAGATCTTTTTCGCCATTCTTGCCGGGCTCATTATTGTGGCTGTGGTGCTCTACTTGAACCGTTGACGCGGGATGAGGGACTAGGGCTTTTACCTAGGAGCAGTTCAGGTAGCTACCTGATATACAGAAACGAGTTCATCGCTAACCTGACAGCAGCAATTTCATATGGTGCTTAATGAATCCGACCGCTGAATTTTCAGCTGGTAGGTTTCCGAAAAGGTGCCAGCCAAACTAAAAGGATCCCAAAACCCCTTCCTTAGGTTTGAGCTGGCCCTTTTTTGCGCCCGGTCAAAGATAGTAGCTCGTGCTGTAGCTCCAGACACCCAGGCACCATATCTGAAGATTTTCCCGGCCGAATTGGGATTGAACCGTCGATGCCAGCGTCTCCAGATCGAGCCCGAATCGTATCGTCAAAAAATCACTTGCACCCTCCCGCACTCCGCTCCATAGATGCCGTGCGGGGTAGAGCAGCCCGGTAGCTCGTCAGGCTCATCACCTGAAGGTCGCAGGTTCAAATCCTGCCCCCGCAACCACCGAACTCTGCATCGCAGACAATGCAGC
>JAGROY010000198.1 GCA_020439995.1 Verrucomicrobiia bacterium | reverse complement strand
TCACGGCAATCTGCACCAGACCATCAAGCTTGTTTTCCACCGGATCCTCGATCGTCACGATGCGGGTGTCTTCGGTGTTCAAATAACCTAAGAACGTGTAGAGCGTCGTCGATTTGCCACTTCCGGTGGGCCCGGTTACGAGGACGATTCCATTGGGCATCGCCAGCAGTTCCTTAACCTTTACCATGGTCTGCTCATCGAGCCCGAGCGTTTCGAAATCGTAGCGCTCCCTGCTCAGCAATCGCAGACTAACACTCTCACCATTTACGGAAGGAATCGTTGCCACCCGGACATCGATCCGCTGACCGTCGAGTTCCAGATTGATCCGCCCGTCCTGCGGCAGGCGTCGCTCGGCGATGTCGAGATTCGCCATGATCTTCAGGCGGGAAATGAGTGAGGCCTGAAGCATGCGCACGTTGGGCGGCACCGCAATTTGCTGCAGCGCTCCATCGATGCGGTAACGGATCCGCAAGTCGTTCTCCAGCGGCTCCACGTGAATATCCGTCGCCCGCTCGTTCAGCGCTTCCCGGAACACCTGATTAACGAAGCTCATCACGGTGGCCTCCTCGTCCTCCTCCAGAACGGTCACCTCCTGCATCATGGCATCGTCGCCGTGCTCGATCTGCCGCCCCTCCAGCAGCTCGTCAAAATTCGCTGCGCCCACTCCGTAACCAATGCGCAGTGAGTCCATTATTTGCTGGCGGGTGCAGAGCGCCCAGTCAACATTCTTGGCGAGCATCTGCCCGACAGCCTGCTTTGCATCAAGGTCGAACGGATCGTAGGTCAGTAGAGTGATCTGATCCGTCGATGTCGCCCCCGGAATGAGCCGGTGCCGCAGAGCCAGCTTTGCAGGAAAGATCGCGTGCAACCTGGTAGAGAGATCCAATTCCGAAGTAGGCAGAAAGCGCATCCCCAGCTTCGCGGCCAGCTTGGGGAAGAATTCGAACTCGTCGATCAATCCGGAGTCGAGAATTGCGACGATGGCTGAACTGTGCTGCCTGTCCGCAGCCTCAAGGGCTTGGACAAGAGCATCTGGATCAGCGCATCCGCTTTCAGATGCGACCGCTAAGAGCAATTCATTCAGGGCTGTCGACATAGGCTGACCGCTAAAACCCGCAATGTTAGCGGGGAATAAGTTGTTCCGATTTTTGGTGATTGGGCTCGAACAGCTTGTCCCACAGCGTCCGCTTGCGAACCGGAAACTGATAGCCGTAAGGATCCTTTGCCACCTTCTGAGGATCAACGTCCGGAAACTCCTCGTTTGCGCGGGCTCCCACACCCGTTCGCATATCTTCGACCAGACTGGCATCCTGCAATTCATCGTCATCAGTAACGACAATCGGCTGAATAAAGATCACGAGTTCCTTGCGAGTTTTCTCCTTGCGCGTGTGCTTGAACGCATTGCCAACCAATGGTAGCCGGCTGACGATCGGAATCCCGTCACTGATCTCCTGCTCATTCTCGGTAATCAGTCCGCCCAGCACAATGGTGGTGCGGTTTGGAACCGTTACCGAAGTGGTGATCTGTTCGGTTCCAATGATGGGCACTACATTGTCCGAGACTTTCTGCTCCCCGACCACCGTGTCATTCACCTGAGCAATTGTCAGGCTCACCTCGTTATCGCTATTGATCAGCGGGATGACTTCCAATTTCAATACGACATCCTGAAAGTCAATGTTCGTCCTAACATTAGCACTATTCCCGCCAAAATCTGTAACACTGGAAGTCGGGACTGGAATCCTTCGACCGGAAGTGATCATCGCCTTCTTGTTGTTCTTCACTGAAACAATCGGCCTGTCGAGCACCTCAAACTTGGACGTCGATTCCAGCGCTCTAACGAACACATCAAGATCGTCACGGATCTGACCGTAAAGATTCAAACCGGATTGCGCAGCCGCCGGGCCTGCCAGGGCACCAGTCGTCACGTCGCTCGCCTGCTTCAAGAGGCCATCACTTACCACAAAGCTGCCAGCAACACCGCCATCGTGCTCCTGCTGAAATTTCCGGAAATAGTCGACTCCAAATTCGACGCCATCAGAAAGCGTCAACTGACCTATCACTGTTGCCAGGTACGCCTGCGGCGGCTTGATATCCAGCCGATCGAGCAGGTTCTCGATTTTCTGAAGGCTCTCTTTTGGCCCCATCGCGATGATCTTGTTTGCCATGAGATCGGCAATGATCTGCGTCTTGCCGATCTTGACGGACACGGGTGCCGTATTCTCCAGTGGGCTGATCAGCTGATCCTGCTTACCGCCCCCTGCCGGATCCACTCCGACGTTTTCCCGCACTTGCGCACCCCGTCGCACGGTGCCAGTAAGAGTGCTGGCCGGAGTCGAAGCCCGCGGCTGTTGTCTGACAGTCACCGATCCCCCGCCAGGTAAAGGCGACGTTCCCACACCCGCATCCTGTAGAATCTCCGCGATCACAGGGAGCACTTCATCGACAAACACGTACTTCAGCGGCCGCTCAAGCGTGTCCGGCAATTTCGTCGGCTGGTCGAACCTCTCAACCATCGCAACGATATCTCTATAGTCGGAGTCCGTGGCCACAATCATGAGACGATTCATGCGGTCGTCCGCGACGATCTGTGGCGGCGGTGCAGGACGGAACCGCTCAGCATCGCGATCGCGCCCTTCCATAATTGTCTCTTCGACAATTGCCACCTGGCTTGGGCGGCTGGCGAATGTTGCCTGAACAATCTGCGCCACAACAGTCACCTCCGCATGCTTCAAATCGATGTAGTATGTGCTGCGCTGATCTTTCACCTGCTCACGATCAATGACGTTCTTAAAATTAATGAGCTGACGAATCGTGTCGGCCGATTCAGTGATCATGAGCCCTTTGGGAGCCTGAATCGGAGTGATGCGGCCATAGGTATTGAGACCGACATGGTTCGCCATCACTGAGCCAGCTTCCATTGGATCCATGTGTTCCAGCTCCATGAAATACATCGCCACCATCTTATTGTGCGGCAATTCCTCGGGCGAACGGTACACCGGCACGACTTGATTCAGTCTGGCCTGAGGCGTGTTCGGAGGCATCACACGAACGCTGTCGTTGCTCGGATCATCGACCAGAATATACCCGTTGCTGAGCAGCGACGATTCAATGAGACTGATCGCTTTCTCGCGGGACACTGGGCTTGCTGTGATCAGGCTGATTTGATCCAGATCAAAAATGTCGATGTCCTTCACCAGCGTTTTCCCGGTCAGCAACTCGTAGATCCCTAGGATATCGGAAACCGGGTTGTTCGGAAACTGCAGCGAGACCCCCTCATCGAGCGGAACATCATCGTTCCTTTCCTGTGAGAATGCAGCGGGCACAGCCCAGGCAAACACGGCAAAAGCTGCACAAGCAGCGGACAGAACCGCAGGGCGGCTCGGCAGGAAATGTATTTGTGCAAAAGTATTTAAGAACATCAGGATATCAGCGTTAGTCGGTATCACACATTCCGAAGCATAAAACGTAAAAATCACCCTTCCGCGCATGGTTCTACACAAGATGGATGCCGCGCAATGGACATCACATTCTTGTGTCCCTATTGAACATTGCCTGCTCCGGCCTTGCTTTACTGCGGCCAAATCGTATTCTCCCGTTATGATTGCCGAAGCTGAACCTGAACTCAAAGCGCTCACCATGACTGTTGATAATCAAACAGTTAACTTTACTGAAGGGGAGACAATTTATCAGGTAGCGACGCGTCATTTGGGGGAGAAAATTCCGACCCTCTGCTACGACGATCGCCTGGAAGCATTCGGCGGTTGTCGCCTCTGTGTGGTGGAAGTCGAGGGGATGCGCGCACCCGTAGCATCCTGCACGACCAAGGCGACAGACGGCATGAAAGTCACCACGCAGACGGCAAAAATTGAGAAATACCGGAAAACGCTGCTGGAAATGGTGGCATCAGAGAACCGCTCGGTCGATGTCGATCCACTGAGCGGTTACGCCTCACAGGAGCTCCGGACTTTGGTCGATCACTACGATGCCCGCACCGGGCGCTTCGCCGGAAAAAAATCAGGGACAAGCAACTACGACGACAAGAACCCCTTTATCCTTAGAGACTACGACAACTGCATCTCCTGCTACCGCTGCGTCCGCGTCTGCGCTGAACAGGAAGGTGACTACGCCATCAATGTGATGAATCGCGGCTTTGCCACGCAGATCATCACCGAGTTCAATAGTGAACTGCGCGACTCTCAGTGCACCTTCTGTGGCCAGTGTGTTCAGACTTGCCCAACCGGTGCCCTCGGCGATGCCAAGGCCCTGCGCGCCACCGAAGTAGAGGGCAAAATTGAGAAGACCCGCAGCATTTGCCCCTACTGCGGCGTTGGCTGCTCTGTCGACATCATGACTCGTGGTCAGAAGATCGTGGGAGTTCAGCCCGCAATGGATGGCCCGGCGAACAAGGGAGCGCTTTGCATCAAGGGCCAGTTCGCATTCGATTTCGTCCAGCACGAAGACAGGCTCACGCAGCCGCTCATCAAACAGGAAGACGGGACTTTTAAAGAAGTCGACTGGGACACGGCGCTAGATGCCGCCGCCGAAGGCTACCGCAAGGTCCTAGAAAAATACGGCCGCCACGCGATCTACGGAGTCGCCTCTGGGCGGGCACCTCACGAGGCCGCCTATACGATGCAGAAATTCATCCGCGCCGGCTTCGGGACGAACTACATCGATAATTGTAGTCGAGCCTGACACGCTCCCACCGTCGCCGGTCTGGCGGCAACTATCGGACGCGGTGCCATGTCGAACCCACTGGTCGACATGCAGAAGCCCGACGTCATCTTCGCCATCGGCACAAACATGACCGAGTGCCACCCTGTCGCGGCTACCGGCATTAAGAAGGCACAGGCAAAAGGTTCCAAATTGATCGTCGCAGACCCGCGGCGCATCCGTCTGGCGGAAATTGCCGACCTCTACCTTCCGATTCGCGTTGGGTCAGATGTGGCGCTTGCGCTGGCGATGGCCCACGTGATCGTCCGGGAAGGCCTGGTCGATCGCGATTTTGTAGCTGACCGCACCACTGGGGCTGAGGCATTTTTTGAGCACGTCGGCCAGTTCACACCAGAGTGGGCAAGCAAGATTTGCCAGGTTCCTGCTACGGACATCGAGACAGCCGCTCTGTGGTATGGCAAGGCTGACAAGGGTGCCATCTACTACACGCTGGGGATTACTGAGCACATCTGCGGTGTCGACAATGTTCAGAGCCTTTGCAATCTGGCGCTGATGACTGGACACATCGGCCGTGAAGGAACGGGCGTCAACCCGATGCGGGGTCAGAACAATATTCAAGGCGCAGGCGATTGCGGAGCAGTGCCAGCCAACTTCCCTGGATTTCAGCCGTGCAACGATCCAACATCGGTAGAAAAATTCTCAAAAGCTTACCGGCGTGAAATCGATGGTGAGAAGGGTATCACGAAAGTCGCTGCGCTCAATCAATGCGGCAACGGCATCCACGCCATGATCATCGATGGCGAGAACACCGTTGTCTCCGATCCCGATCGCAACCACTGTGAGCATGCGCTGAAGTCACTCGATCATCTCGTCGTCATTGATATTTTCATGACCGAAACAGCGACGCTGGCGGACATCGTGCTTCCCGCGACATCATGGGGCGAAACAGATGGCGTCCAGACCAATACCGAACGCCGCGTCCAGCGCCTGCGCAAAGCTGTCGAACCGCCGGGCCAGGCCAGGCCGGACTGGTGGATCGTCAGTGAAATCGCCAAGCGGCTCGGTGCCCACGGCTTCGAATATCACTCGGCCAAGGACGTGTTCAACGAACTGTGCGAACTCAGCCCGATCTACAACGGCCTCGACTGGGACAGGATCGACAAAGGCGAATACCAGTGGCCCGTCCCCACCAAAGACCACCCTGGCACTCCCATCTTGCACATCGACGAGTTCAAGAACGGCCGAGGCATTTTCAAAGTCATCGGCTATCGAGATCCAGCGGAAGTGATCAGCGACGAATTCCCAGTGTGGCTGACCACGGGTCGTCGACTGCAGTCGTACCACACCCGCACCCAGACCGGTCGCTCGGCAGGTATCGACTACCTGCTTGCCGAAGAATCGCTCGAGGTAAACCCGGAGGATCTCGAAGCCTGGGGTCTCAAGGACGGCCAGACCTGCAAAATCAGCAGCGCCCGTGGTTCACTGGAAATCAAAATCAAAGCCTCAGACGTCAGCCCCCGAGGCACGGTGTTCACCAGCTTCAGCTTCGCCGATGTGCCCGTGAATATCCTCACCGGCTCCGGCTACGATCCCATCACCGAAACAGCGGAACTCAAAGTTTGCCCGGTAAGGCTGGACGCGATTCCAGACGCCTGACCTGTTGGACCAGCAACAGAACGATCGGAAAGAATACGATCTTCAGCCTCCCGCCGAATTTCCGCGACAATTACTGAGTGTGCGGTGCAGCATGCAGGAATAGTGATCGGGCTCAAGTTTTCCGCATCTCTCGTAGCGCAGTTTGTTTTTCTGTCAGTGGGGTGTTTGTTTGAGCTCCTCCCACCTGCTCTGGAAGTGTCGCCGAAACGTTTCGCGCAGGATGGGCAGGGGCACTAGGAAGTTAGCACTCTTCACGGTGACGACGCCGCCGTGCTCATCGACGCCAGCACCGGGGACGATGTAGTGGATGTGCGGATGAAAGTGAAGCCACTGAGCTCGGCCGTAGCGCGCTGGTTTTGGCCACTACACGTTTCGTCATTTGCTGAATTCTGGGATGTGTGTCTTGTTCTCCTTTCATGACCTGCTAGCTTGGAGCACATTCAATTTCAAAATCCAAATGATCCTCCATGTCACCATCCGCAGACAGCCTAGGAACTCAGTGCGATCCAGCTCGTCGTGAAGGAAGGGCCAGCTTCCTTTCACAGTTGTCCGCAACGAAGGTCTCGCCGCCATTAACGTCAGTGACATGATGGGGCCAGGCAGAGGCGAGAATCTAATTTCAGGGGGAGACGTTGCGTTTCCTTCTACGCACTGGAGTTTGGTGGCGATGGCAGCGCAGGCCGAGTCGGGAGATGAGGGAATGGCCGCGCTCGAGCGCCTGTGCGCCGCCTACTACAGGCCGATCTATGCCTATGCCCGCCGGAAGGGGAGTTCTCCGGAGGACGCGGAAGATTTGACGCAGGGATTCTTCGGGCACGTGATCGCGAGCGGTTTGCTCGCGAAGCCTGAACCCGGCGCAGGTCGGCTCCGGACATACCTGCTCACAGCATTCCGTAACTTTGCCGCGAAGGAAAGAAGGCGTGGGCTTGCGAAGAAGCGGGGTGGCGGGAATCTGGAGGGTGCTGCGATTCCCCGCACCTCGAACCGACTGGAATCGGATTACCTTTGTGTCGCTGATCGACAGCTGACGCCGGAACAAGCCTACGAGCGAAAGTGGGCGCTAGCTTTGATCGATGCGGCGCTGGGAGACGTTGGGGAATGCTACGCCAGAACCGGGAGAAAGGGACTTTTCGAACAACTGCGCGAGACGCTGATCGGGACGTTTCCGGCGAGGGGATACGGAGAATTGGCGGAGCAACTGGGCATCAACGAGGGTGCCGTCAGAACGGCGGTGCACCGACTGCGAAGCCGCTTCCGGGAAGCGTTGCTCGCTCGAGTTTCCGAAACGGTCGTGAATCAGGGTGAAATCGAAGACGAACTCCGGCACATCAAGTCGGTATTGGCCTCGTGACGGTGCAGTACCATCGGACGCCAGAAGAGACCGTCTGCGCAGTTTGCGGCAAGCCGGTGCCTCTGGACGCTCCTCTCGGACTCTGCCCCGTCTGTCTGATCGATGGAATCGATGATCTCGATCCACTCGGCAAAGATTTGAGTGGCGAAAGGATGTTTGGGCCGTTCGAGCTTTTGGAAGTGCTGGGATCGGGAGCTACCGGCGTTGTCTGGAAAGCATTCGATCACAAGCTTGAGCGCATGGTCGCGGTGAAGATTCCCCGCCTTGGCTCGACGCGTCCAGACTCCTTGTCAGGCCTTCTTCGAGAGGCACGGGCTGCCGGGAGGCTCTCGCATTCCAACATCGTCCCGATCCACGAGGCGGGGGAAATCGACGGCACTGCGTTCGTCGTGAGCGCGTTCGTTCCGGGTGTTCCACTGTCGGATCGACTGAGCAGCGGCAGTTTCTCTCCCAGGGAGGCGGCGGTACTGGCGGCCAAGATCGCGCGCGCCGCGCACTATGCCCATGGCGAGGGTGTGGTGCACCGGGATCTCAAGCCAGGCAACATTCTGATCGATTCCGAAGGTGAACCGCATGTCCTCGACTTCGGGCTCGCGAAAAGATCCGAAGGCGATGCCTCCCTGACACTCGAAGGAAAAGTGCTGGGTACCCCGGCCTACATGCCGCCGGAACAGGCCGCGGGCAGTTCGCACAGTGCCGACGGACGGTCGGATCTCTATTCGGTCGGGGTGATTCTGTTCGAGATGCTCACCGGACAGTTGCCGTTCCGCGGGAGCGCTGCCGCCATCGTCAGCCAGATTCTCCGGGACGATCCCGTCAGTCCGAGACAGCTCGATCCTTCAATTCCGCGTGACCTGGAGACCATTGTCCTGCGGTGTCTGGAGAAACTTCCGGAGCGCCGCTACTCGACTTGCGATGAACTGGCATGGGATCTTGACCGATATGGCGCAGGCAAGCCGATCCAAGCCCGCCCGGTAAGTCGCGTCGAGCGACTTTGGCGCTGGGCGGTGCGCAATCCAGGCATCGCCGTTCCGACGGCGATTGCCTGTGCGCTGCTGCTGGCCGTCGTGGTGGTCTCCGTGAACGGAAGCATAGAGACGAAGCGGGCCTTGCGGGAAAACACGGCCACGCTGGCCGCGATGTCAGTGGTCTCGGGTCTGGCGGCAGAGGAACAAGAGCGTCCGGCGGAGGCGGTCATGTGGTTCGCCAACGCTCTGAAACTCTCGGTAGACGGCAGCCCGGAACGGCGGTGGGCGAATCAGGTGCGGCTTGCTGCTTTCTCGCGCCAATTGCCCGAGCTTTATGCCCTGACGCAGGTTCCCGAGCCTGCAGCTGAACTTGGCTCTCTCGCTTTTGCGCCGGATGGACGCATGGTTGTCACACGGAATCTTCGGGGCGACATCCTCGCATGGCGACCGGACACGGATCAGAATTTGGTTACGCACCGGATGCCCGACTGGCTTCCCAGGAGTTCGTTCGACGAGGAGTCGGGCCGGTACATCCGGCCCGTGGATCAACAGGGGCGCTACGAGCTTTGCGCTCGTGCGGAAGATGGAACAGTGGCGGTGATCGCGTCGATCGCTGCCGAAGGGCCGACCCCGCCACGGTTCTTTGCCGGTGGCGCCGGGCTGCTGCACCGCGAAGGCACGTCCACTCTCGTCTGGATGGACGCGGCGACGGGCGTCAGACGGGCGGAACTGCCGTTCTCCAATCACGACACGGGTGGCCTGCTGGCGTTTGCGGGCAGCCCGGACGGACGTTTCATCGCTGCCGGAGGTCTGACTGAACTGCAGGTGTGGAAGACGGCGGACTTGGGCCAGACGCCGGAGGCGTTGAGGGCCCACGAGTCGCAGATCACCGATATGGACTTCAGCCCGGACAGCACAGTGCTGCTCACTTCGGGAGCGGGCGCCTTCAAGCTCTGGGACGCCGACGGCGGAAACCTAATCTGCGCCCGATCGGTTCCGGGAGTGGTTAAGGCGGTCGCGTTTTCACCCGCTGGCCGTTTCTTCGCGACCCTCGCCGGAGAGGGTCTGCTCGGGCTCTGGTCGCTGCCGAACGCGCTTCCCGAACGCACTCTCCCGTCGCCACCAGCAAACAACTTCCGCGTGGCTCTCAGCCCTGACGGCTCGATGGTCGCCCCCGCAGGTTTTTGGATGGAACGGGGGCAGCGCCAGGTCCAGGCGTTCCGGATCTCGGACGGGGGGCAGGTTGGGGAGGCCATCGATCCCGGTGGGCTCGTCCATTGCGCGGCCTTCGGAAAGAAGGGCGAACTCGTTGTCGCCGCTTCCCGGTCTGACAACGCCGCGGAGGGCGTGGTCAGACCGGACTGGTTCGCGGCGCCTGGACAAATCCGGTTTTACGACACCGAGAATGGAGCCGAGGCCCGCCCGCCGCTTTTGACCGCGACCGAGGTGGCCGATGTCGAAGTGTCGCCGGACGGTCGAATGCTCGCAGCGCTGTGCGGAGACGGCACGTTGCTTCTTCATGCCTACGATACCTTGAAACCGCTGGGAACGCTTCCGTTGGGGAAGCCTGTGGTCGCTGACCCGGGCGCTGTGGTGCACCAGTTCCTCATTTTTTCACCGGACGGCGACAGACTCGCCGTACTGCTCGACGATCCACAGGTTCATCTGATCGATGTGGCGGCTCGCAAGGAGACGCGCCCAATTCCCTGCGAAGTGTTTGCCACGGACGTCGCCTTCTCAGGCGACGGCCGGATGTTAGCTGTCGCTTCCAAGGGGCTGGCCACCGTGTGGGACTTGGAGGACGGACACCAGATGGGCGAATTCACCCATGGAGCGTGGGTGACTGCGGTCGACTTCAGCCCTGACGGGCGGCACCTAGCGGCGACGGGCCGTGATCGCAGTGCCCGCGTGTGGGACATTGCCACTGGCGGTCTCGTTTGCCCAGCGCTGCTGCATCCCGATGACGTGCTCGACGTCCGGTTCGTCGCGGACGGGAGAGCGCTGCTCACGGTCAACCGCAACGTTGTTCGGTTCCGCGGGCGCCTGCGAATCTGGGAGGTCGCGAGCGGTCGGCTCCTCGCACCGGCAGTTCCGCTTACTGGTTTCTCTCCCCGATGCATCGAATTGACTCCTTCCGGGCGCACCGCCGTGATCGGAGGAATCCTGATTCTGTCGCATCTGTTCCCGCTCGACGACCTGCATCGGGAAAACTCCGCCGACGCTGGCCGGGAAGCAAAGCGTCAAATGGCTGCCGCAGAGGTGCGCACCGGCCTCCGCATGACGGAAGACGGCGCTGGATTGGCGAACCTGTCCGCCGAGGAATGGCTGGTCCGGTGGCGTCAACGGGGTGACCAGCACCCGTCCCGCCCAGTCATTCCTTGGGACGACGCTTCGATGGAGCGCTGGCACCAGAAGAGGTGCGATGCCCTGCGTCACGAGAATCAGGCCGCCGCCGCATGGCATCTCGCGCGAATCGAGGCCCTCGGCCTGTAACATTTTAACGGCGTTCGGTTTTGTATCAGTGGCGGGCTGCATGCAGCGCCCCCCTGAAGCACTGACCAATGAACAATCCAAATGCGATTCAATCAACTCTCGCAGCGCTCCTTTTCGGATCGCTCCTCCATCCTTTCCTCCCGACGGACGCGGACGCAGCGTCTCTCCGAGCCAACGAAGCGCTCGAAGATCGGCAGGCCCTCGCTCGCTGGTATGAAGCTCTGGACGTGGAGGAAAACCGCAACGGGTTCGGCACGGTCTCGGCCGTTAATGTCTGGAGGCTTGCCGCTGAGTTTCCCGACAAGCCCATCACGATCCTGCCTGCGGAGTGTGAGACGGATGCCCAGGGCAACCGCTACGTTTCCAGCATCGATCTGTCTCACCAGAAACTCTTCGGCACTCTGCCCGAGGAACTAGGGCCTGCGGGCCTCAAAGAACTGCGGATCAACGATAACCTGTTCTTCCCGGAATCCAAGATTCCAGACTCGATCGTCAATTTGACGCAACTTCAGTACCTTGATATCAGCAACAACG
>JAGROY010000197.1 GCA_020439995.1 Verrucomicrobiia bacterium | reverse complement strand
TTTTTTCCGCCGCGATGTACTAGCTGTTCGATTCTCGATCACGCCGATCAGAGTCTCAAATTGTACCGCGCGACTGAAATCACCTATTACAACGCTCTACTAGCTGGTGATCCTTGGGTGTTCGACACTTTGATGCGCCAAGGCGTGATTGGGGATCGACGACTTTCAATAGCTATTTATGGAATTCCGCGCGGTTGGCTCTACCAGAACATGGCTTGTGATGTGGAAATGTGGTTCGATGCCTATCTGCATCGATACGATTCCAGATCAAATCAAATCTTGAGCCCCGAATCGCCTGACCCACGAACTGCGGTAAGGCGCATGAGACGCATGCCATCCCCTTACAATATCCTCTTTGCGAGACTGTTCCCTATGATTTCAGACATCTACCAGAAAGCCGCCCGCGTCCAAAGTCAGTGGGACCTCTGCAGCGTTCTCTGCGCCCTGGAGCGCCATCGGCGCCTGCATGGCGAGCTTCCTGAAAAGCTCGAAGCACTCGTCCCCGAATTCCTGACAAAGCTACCACACGACTACGTCACTGGACTGCCACCCCATTACCGCATCGGCGCAGACGGCCAGGCGGAGCTGGCAACTCTGGACTGGGAAAAGACCGGGGATCCCGAGGCGTTCCTCTGCCGCGTGCCTGCGGCCCCGAAACCGTGAGGGGAAGCGCATTCGGAGCGTGGGGCTTTCAGGTTATTGAAGGGCGCTTCGCGACATTGACGGCACAACTCCGTAGCTTGGGCTCTGCCTACGAAGCAGAAGATGCAAAATCGATAGGCCGAAACTTGCGGTGTATCGGATAAGCATCCCCCCCGACAACAACTTCGTTTGGAGTGCTCCGGCTTCCATGAGCTTTCTCTGTTCGGGCAATGTTCGTCCGGCAAAAAAGCGCCGTCAAGACCGGCGCACTCCAGATCAAAGCGCACGAGGATCCATTATCTGCGACCGACCTCAACAGTTTGGTCGGAATCGAAAAAAGCTGCCGCTGCTACTTCTTTTCACTTTGCGGGTTTAGCGCCGCTCGGCAGTGCGAAGGTCAGCTTCAGGCCTTTACTCTGCCAGTAGTCGGCAAGCTGCTTCTGTACGATTTCCGGCGATCGGTCTTTCCACAGGAGTGACTGATCGACGGCCAGCCTCCCGTAGTGTCGCGAACGGCCTGATTTGAACTTTCCGACGTCGGCTTTCATCGCTGCGAGAAACTCCGCAAGGCCTCCGCGACCTCTCGCTGCCAGCTCGAACTGGTAGTGCGTCAGTAACAGGGATGCCGCGTACTTTGCGTAGGCGTTGTCTTTGTTGATTCGATTATCCGTGGCCCATGCCCGCGAATCCATCTGGATCAGCGACTCGATGGTCGGCAAGGTAATCGTGTTCTGGCGATCGTGCAGCCACAAGGTCCGCAGGTGATTGACGATGTCGCGGGCGCTTTCGTTGAAGCGGTAGCGACCGGGTGCAAATTGTGCGGAGGATAGATATTCGGCGATCCCCTCTGACAACCACAGCGGCAGCAGCACCGCGTTTTCGGCCATGGCCTGATGGACGAGTTCGTGCACGAGGAGGCGGTAACGTTGTCTCGGCTCAAGGTTTGAGCGGTGGCCTTTGGGCTCGATCAGATACTCGTTGCTCACCATCACTTCACGACTGCGGGCATTGAAGAAGCCGCTCGATCCTGCCGGGCCGCCCGATTTCAGATAATCGTTCTGGGTCGGGTAAATGCGGATGACTGCGCGCTCCCGTGCGCCATTCGTCGAGGGCATGAGTTCAAGGGGAAAGCTTTCGAGCACGCCCCGCACCGACTCCGCCACTGTGGCCATTTCGTTGACCCGCCCGGCAGACAGCTTCTCGCTGCACAGTATCGAATACGACCGGCTCTGGTAGGCAAATCCACCAGCAAAACTGCCCTCGGCATACTTCGCAGTCGGCGCGTCATATCGGGTTGGCCAGGGTTCCGCGAGCACGGTGCATGGCGACAACATGGCAAGCGCAACTGTCGCGATCACGCGGTGGCACGCAGTGGGTTTGCAGATTCTGTGTTGGCGGCGTTGCATCCGTGGACCGGCCTAACGTCTCAGGCCGAAAGAATGTTAGGCACGTTCAGCAAGAAATGTGTAGAGCAATCGCAGGGAATCGCGCTAGCATCTTAGGCATGGCAACTTTTCAACGAATCGAATTTTCAGCAATCGGCGTCCCACAAGAGGTGGCAGCAGTCAGTGAGGCGGAAGTGACAGCACCCGGTGCGGGCGAAGTGTGCGTGCGAATGGAATTTGCTCCGATCAATCCGGCGGACATCAACTATCTTCAGGGAAACTATGGAGTGCAGGCAGAACTGCCGGCGACGCCTGGCATGGAAGGTTGCGGCATCGTCACGGCGATCGGCGACGGTGTCACGGATCTCGCGCCGGGTGACAAGGTCGTCCTGTTCGATCACATCGGCTCGTGGAGCGAAGTGGTTTGCGTGCAGCGCGATCATCTGGTGCGTGTGCCCGGCGAACTGGATTCTGCCCAGGCCGCGATGCTGCGGGTGAATCCGCCCACGGCCTGGCGCTTGCTCACTGGCTATGTCCAACTGAAGCCGGGCGACTGGGTGGTGCAGAATGCTGCCAACTCTGGTGTCGGCCTCGCGTTGATCCAGCTGGCGAAGGCACTCGGCCTGCACACCATCAATGCGGTGCGAAGTGAAGTTGCGGCGGAAATCTGCCGTGCGCACGGAGCGGATATCGTCCTCATCGATGACGACGATTTTTGCAAAAATGCACGCGATGCCCTCGCTGCGGCGGGCGGCACGGTGCCGCGGCTGGCCAGCAATGCCGTCGGCGGAGACAGCGCTCTGCGATTGATGGATCTGCTGGGCGAGGAGGGCACGCACGTTACCTACGGCGCCATGAGCCGGCAGAGCCTCAAGGTGCCTAACAAGTTTCTAATCTTCAAGCGCCTCAATCTGCACGGCCTGTGGGTGACCAAGTGGATGGACGTCCTACCACTGGCCGAACGCGAAGAATTGTTCGCCCAACTGGCAGGCTACATGGTCGACGGCAAACTTAACCTTCCTGTGGAAAAGGCGTATTCCATCAGCGAGATCGGCACCGCTCTGGAACATGCCCAGCGCTCCAGCCGCGACGGCAAAATCCTGCTGGACCTACGTTGATTTTCAGCGACTGCCGGATAGCGGGCTGATGGTGCCGCCGTAGCCAGTGAGTTCCATGTATCCCTGTCCCTCATGCGTACCGGAAATTTTGACCGCACCCTCCCAGTAAGTGAGGGGCGGCAGGTACAATTCCTGGTTCTGCATCACTTCCGAAGTCATCACATCGATCCCTAGCGACGGCACCGCAATGCTCCAGCGCAGCGGATAGTCGGCACCGGAATTCCCGCTCTTCCAGGTTCCAGCCTTCTGCGGAGTCAAAGTGAAGTTGTCCGATGAAAGGTGAGTCGACTTGCCAGCGGGATCGATCCAGGTGCCGCTTGAAACTGGATCGGCGCTGCCGTCATTTTTCCGCAGCTGGTAAATCATCAATTCGGAACCATCCTTGAATTGCAACGAAAACCAGTCCCAGCCCACTTGATCTGCAGCCAGTTGGTTGGTGGCCCATTCGCGGTCGAGCCATGCCTCACCGGCGACCGAGATGTTTTCCTCACCAATGGTCATCGTCCCAGTGGCCCGCATGCGACTGCATGAATAGTAGTGCGACGCATTGCCAGCGCCCGCCGCCTTCTGGCTCACTCCATTCTCACCGTGGAAAACCAACGGCTTCTGCGGAACCACGTTCATGTCCAGAATTACGCCGTCCTCTTTGTTGTGCGCGGTAGTGTGGAAGCCGTCATTTTCGTTCAATGTCAGGTTCCAGTCATTCAGCCACACCACGCGATCGCCAGCGCCGCCGTCACTGGCTGCTCCCGCTTCATCGAATGCTCCACGGCTGATCTCCTGAGTGTAGTAGAACTGCTTCGCTGAGAGATCACTGACGGCGAAGTGCCCGAAGTAAAAGTGATCCTGCACAAAGCGGGACGAGACCTTTGATCGATTCCCCGGTGCTCGCGCGCCCTGCCTGAAGAACGTCACTTGAAATCCGAAGTCCCTCCCCTCGCCTCCCTGCTCGTGCAGATGGCCGGTGAAGTACCACCATTCCGTTTTGAAATCAGAGTGATCAAAGTGGTCGCGAGGAAATTCGTAGGCCCACCCCGGCAGCGCGCGTTTCCAGTCAGCTGCGGCTTCCTGTTCCTGCGCAGGAAGATCAATCGCGCACAAGGCGATTAAAATCGCCTGGAGTGCCGAACCCGTGATCCGTGGAAGGAGCGCCATCATCATGACAGGGTTACGAATAAAAGCCCGACTGGGATGATCCCAGCCGGGCTTGGAGTAAGTAAATGCAGCCAGGCGACATTAGTCACCTCGCCTGGGTTGATGATTGATCAATAGCGGCGTTGATCATAGTAGCGCTGCTGATTCCGCTGGTCCTGAGCATTGCCAATCAATGCACCGGAGCCCGCGCCCAGAGCACCACCGATGGCAGCACCTTCGAGAGGGCGTCCCGACTGATTTCCGATGATCGCACCGACGCCCGCGCCGCCGAGGCCGCCAAGAACAGCGCCAGTTTGTGAGTTAGGTCCGCAGGAAACTCCGGAAAGGAGCAAACCCGCTGTTGCAAAGATGAGGATTCCTTTTTTCATTGGTTTTTTGGATTTGCCGCAATCGAACAACAACTGTTCACTGCGAATGGTTGAATTGTCGTGTAAATTCGACGTCTCGCAACTGCCGAATATTCAATCCTTTTTATGCCCGCACAAAACGATTTTCAGGTTCTCCTCTACTACCGCTACTGCACCATCGCCGATCCAGAGGCATTCGCCGCTGCGCATCGCGAACTTTGTACCAAACTCGAGCTCCGTGGACGCATTCTCATTGCAGATGAAGGACTGAACGGCACGGTTTCCGGGACGGTCCCAGCCACCGAAGCCTATATGAAGGTGCTCAAACAGGATCCTCTGCTCGAGGGGATCGAATTCAAAATCGATCCGGCCGATGATCATGTGTTTCCCAAACTTTCAATCAAAGTGCGTGAGGAGGTGGTCACGTTAGGGCTTGAGCAGGCCGCAGAACCCGACATCAATCCGAACGAACTGACCGCGAGAAGGCTTTCGCCCGCAGAGTGGAAGGCGGCGATCGAGGCCGGCGACGCCATCGTGCTCGATGGCCGCAACAACTACGAATCGAAGCTCGGCCACTTCCGCGGTGCCCTGTGCCCGGATGTCGACAACTTCCGTGATTTCCCGCAGTGGATTCGTGAAAACATGGCGGACGTCAAGGATCGCAAGATTCTCACCTATTGCACCGGCGGTATCCGCTGTGAAAAACTGTCAGGCTTTCTGCTGCGCGAGGGCTTCAAAGACGTGGCGCAGTTGCACGGCGGCATCATCAACTACGGCAAGGATGATACCGCGCGCGGCCAGCACTTCGAAGGCCAGTGCTACGTGTTCGACCAGCGCATCGGCGTCGAAGTCAACCGCTCCGAAGACCGCACCATTGTCAGTCGCTGCGTCTACTGCCAGCAGCCATCGGAACGCTACCTGAACTGCCGCAACACCGCCTGCAACGATCAGTTTTTCCTCTGCGAATCCTGCGAACAAACTCACGGTCGCTTCTGCAAAACGGAATGCTCCACCAGTGAAACGCTTCGCCCGATCGGACAAGAAGTGCTGGTCTGAGGGCGCAAAACGCTACTTTAATAGTTGCATAATTACGCAAATGTCGTTGGTTATGTGAAATTCTTGTGACATCTCCCGGATTCTCTTTGTGCTGTCATCGGCGCAGTTTGCATTCGTGAAGTCCATCCATCGCAACTTTTGCTCCCCGATCTCTGTCGCAATACTTGCTCTTTCCAGCCTGAGTCCCCTCAGTGGACAAGTGCCAGCTTCAGTGGAGAATCTTGTTGTTTCAGAGATTCTCTACAATGACCTGCGTGACTCGGGTCTAGAGTTCATTGAGCTGCGTAATCTCGATACCTCAAACAGCGTGGATCTTTCCGGTGTCGCTTTCGACAAAGGGGTCACTGCTACGATTGGCACGGGACAGGTAATTGCACCTTCCGGATTTGGTGTCATTGTTAGTTCGAAGGATCTGTTCCAACTCGCCTTCCCAGGGCTCCAGGAAACGGTCGTTGGAACATTCTCTGGCAAGCTGGCAAATGATGGCGAGGAGATCCGCATGCTGGCAGCCGACGGGCTTGAGATCGTGCGGTTCGAGTTCAAAGACTCAGGTGCCTGGCCAGGGCGCGCTGATGGCCAGGGTAGTAGCGCAGAGCTGGAGTTCGATGATCCCATCCCGCTCGACAGGCTGGAACGCCGCGCTTATCTGTCCGATGGTGGCAACTGGCGACCAAGCAGTGAGTTCGGAGGTTCACCAGGTCGCAATGGACTGGGGCCTGACAATCGCGTGGTTATCAACGAAGTCCTGGCAAATGTCACTGGATCAAGCAAGGATCAGATCGAACTCTTCAACACCACCTCCGAAACCATTGATTTGTCGGGATGGCTTTTGAGTGATCAAACCAGTCAATACGATAAGTTCAAACTTCCGGGAGGCTCATTGATGGTGCCCGGTGCCTTTCTCGTTTTTGATGCTTCCCAGTTTGCGTTTTCCCTCAGTGCAAACGAGGGAGACGAGGTTTATCTGATTGAAACGAACGCTGATGGCACCCCAGCGCGTTTCGTCGATCGGGTCGAATTCGGCGCGTCCAGAGAGGGCGAAAGCTTTGGCCGCTGGCCTGATGGCGGCAAGGAATTGTATCCTATGAAACAGGCGACCCTTGGTTCAACAAATAGCGCCAATGGAAATTTCCCGAAGATCGGGCCGGTGGTAATCTCGGAGATCCACTACAACCCAGATGGCCCGGATCTACACAAAGAATTCGTCGCGATTGCGAACACCAGCACGACTGTGCAGGATCTGGGGAACTGGCGCGTCCGGGGTGAAGTAGATTTTGATTTTCCCCAGGGCACTTCACTGGCTGCCGGGGCCACTCTGGCGATCGTCGACTTCGACGCTGCCACGGATACAGAAAGTCTCAAAGCCTTTAACACCGCGTATCCAGATTCTGGCAGCATTGCGCTCTTCGGCCCTTGGCGTGACGGCAACGATTTTGGTGTACGCCTGAGTGATGGCGGCGGCACGATCCGGCTGGAGCAGGTTGGGCCTGATATTTCTGATATCGGGGCAGAGGTGAAGTATGCCTACTATTTAGAAGATATCGTTAACTACGATGACGAATCCCCATGGCCACTGGCTGCCGATGGAAAGGGAGCCTCGCTGAGGCGCATCCATCTTTCGGCATTTGGCGATGATGGCACCAACTGGTTAGCGGGAATCCCGTTCCAACCAGACGAGACGTTTCCTCCAGCATCAGGCGGCGCGATTAATATCAAGGGTGCCAGCGGAGGAATCGAGCTGGGATTTGAACGGATAAAGTCCACAACACCGGTAGTGGTCGTATCGGTGGATCTGGAGCAGTGGACGCCGATCAACACCCTTTCAGAACTCTCTGTGCGGGAGGTTTCAGCGGACGTCGAATTTGTTACGACTTTCTATCCGGCAAAATCAGAAGAAACGACACTGTATTTTCGCATCCAACCGAACGAATAGATA
Organism: Verrucomicrobiia bacterium; assembly: GCA_020439995.1. Taxonomy (GTDB): domain Bacteria; phylum Verrucomicrobiota; class Verrucomicrobiia; order Verrucomicrobiales; family DEV007; genus JAGROY01. The sequence goes on along the minus strand of JAGROY010000197.1, from coordinate 58,494 downwards.
GCAAGGGGCGAACAGCAGAATCGACTGTTCCAGCCGCTGGAAATTGGCTAAAGTAGACGCATGACTCGACTACTAACCCTCTTTTTTGCCGTAACACTCACTTCTCTGGCGCTGGGAGGCGATGCGCTCATCGAGTTCGAACAGGGTGATCACATCGCAATTGTCGGCGGAGGTCTGGCAGATCGCCTTCAGCACAGCACCAAGTTTGAAGCGATCCTGTACAAGCATCGCCCGCAGTACGATCTAGTCGTGCGCAATCTCGCGGTCACCGGCGACGAGGTCACCACCTGGCACCGGTCGGAGAATTTTGGATCGCAGGACGACTGGCTGAAACGGGTCGAAGCGGATGTGATTTTCGCCTTCTGGGGATTCAACGAATCATTCAAAGGGCCCGATGGAGTAGAGCAATTCAAGGCTGATTTGGCCGCATGGATCGATGCAAAGCGTGCTCAGACGTACGGACGGCAGGCCCCGCGAATCGTGCTCTTTTCACCCATCGCTGTGGAAGACACTGGCAACCCCGACCTCCCGGATCCGGGACCGCTCAACGAGAACCTGGCACTCTACACGGCAGCAATCGAGGCAGTCGCTGGAGCGAAGAACGCGCCCTTCGTCAATCTGTTCGATCTGAGCAGTGAGCTGTTCGCAAGCGAGGACACGCAGATGACCGTGAATGGCCTGCACCTTACTGAGGAAGGTTACGATGCACTCGCACAGGCAATGGCGTGGCGGCTGCTCGGTTCGGGATTGCCGAAAGTCGGCGATCTCCTCCAGCTCGCTGTCGCAGAGAAGAACAGAGTCTGGTTCAGCCGCTATCGCACGGTGGATGGGTACAATGTTTACGGTGGTCGCTCGCGCGGCGTTTACGAAGGCGTGTCCAACTTTGAGGTCATGCAGGGAGAAATGACACAGCGCGATGTCATGACAGCGAACCGTGAGAAGCGGATCTGGGCGATCGTTAAAAACGGCGACATCCCAGTGACTGATGACAACTTGCCCGAAGTCACTGACGTCCCCACCAATCTGCCGGACAGCCGCATCGCTCCTTACCCTGATCCGGAGGAAGCCATCGCAATGATGAAAGTTCACAGCGGTATGGAGGTGAATCTTTTCGCCAGTGAAAAGGAATTCCCTGAACTGGCTAACCCTGTGCAGATGGCGTGGGATACTAAAAACCGTCTCTGGGTGGCCGCCTGGCCGACGTATCCTGAGGCAACGCCGACCGACAAGGTTCTGGACAAGCTACTCATCTTTGAGGACACCGACCACGACGGCAAGGCGGACAAGATGAAGGTCTTCGCAGACGGGCTCAACAGTCCGACCGGCTTCCAGTTTTACAAAGACGGCGTGCTGGTCATGCAGGCACCGGATGTCTGGTTCCTGCGCGACACGGACGGCGATGACCGGGCCGACTGGATGCAGCGCGTCCTCGGCGGCATCGATTCCGCAGACACTCACCATACCACCAATGCCATGTCCTACGATCCCGGCGGCGGCATCTATCTTTCGGATGGCGTATTCCATCGCACACAAGTCGAAACCGCCGAAGGCCCCAAGCGCAACTTCGACGGATCGATCTACCGCTTTTTCCCGCGCACCGGCGAGTTCGACTGGTACATGCCGCACGGCTTTGCCAACCCGCATGGCAAGGCATTCGACCGCTGGGGCAACGATTTCATCACCGATGCCACAGGCAATGCCAACTACTTCGGCTCTGCAGCTAGCGGCCACACGGACAACGGTCGCAAGCACGCAAATCTCAGGGAGTTCTGGCAAAGGCCCTCGCGTCCGTGTCCAGCTACGGAGATTCTCTCAAGTGCCCACTTCCCGGCAGAGTTTCAGGGCAACTTCCTCAATGCTAATGTCATCAGCTTCCAGGGCATCTTCCGCGTGGGCGTGCACTACGACGGCTCCGGCCCGACAGGCGAAACGCTGGAGCATTTGATCTACACTGATCCAAAGGACAACCAGCACTTCCGCCCGATCTGCATGTCCAACGGCCCGGACGGCGCGCTTTATTTCTGCGACTGGAGCCAGACCATCATCGGGCACTTACAACACCACATTCGCGACCCTTACCGCGATCATCAGCACGGCCGCATCTACCGGATCACCTACAAAGGACGCGATCTGGCAGAACCGCCAATGATCAGCGGCCAGCCCATCGAACACCTTATCGAACTGCTCGGAAGTCCGGTCAACGGCACGCGCATGCTTGCTAAAATCGAACTCGACACATACCCCACCGATGCTGTCGTCCAGGCCGTCGCCGATCGCCTGAAGGTTCTCCACGCGAGCAAGAATGCCGGCGAAGCGCTTGAGCATGAGAAGATGGAATTGCTGTGGGTGCACCAGTGGCACAACGTCGTCAACGAGGAACTATTGAACGAAATGCTGGCATCGCCCACCCACGAGGCGCGCGCTGCTGCTGGTCGTGTGCTGTGCTACTGGCGCAAGCGCGTCTCTGATCCGATCGCAAAAATGCGGGCACTCTGTGATGATGCGAATGGTCGCGTCCGGCTTGAAGGCATTCGCATGGCGAGTTTCTATGAAGGCGAAGAAGCGATCGCAGCTGCCAATGCCGCGCTTCTATCACGGGCGCATCCGTCCGACTACTACCTCGACTACATCCTCAAGGAAACGATGCAGCAGCTTGAACCCTGGTGGCGCCCGGCTCTTGTCGAGGGCAAAATCGCAGCGGACAATCCGGCCGGCGCAGCCTACCTGCTCGATACCGTCAATGATCGTGAATTGCTGGCCATGCCCCGCATCCCGGCAGTGCTCAATGCCTGGCTCACCCGCGCCAATATTCCCGAATTGAAGCGACTCGAAGCGCTCACTGCTTTGAGCGAAAGCAGTGAAAAAACTGCATCCGAGACGCTGGTGCATACGCTCGAGTCTGGAGCGATCACGGACCCAAGTGCCTCAGCAGACCTGGGGCGTCTTCTCACTCGGCAGCCGACGGATGAACTCAAAACGCTGCGCACGCGTCTGGTAAAGTTGAGTGAAGCGAACTCCGGGGCGCACTCCGCCGCGCTCGCCGCGATCATGCTCGCTGATGGTTCCATCGGCGCTGTCCTGGATCAAACAAAATCCGATCCGGCCAAATTGATTGCTACACTCGAAGCCATCCCGTGGATCGCGGATCCGGCGCTGCGTGCCACTGCACACGACGAAATAGCCAGAATCGTAACCACCTTGCCAGAATCCATTGCAGAAAAGCTCGGTGACCCGAATGTCAGCAACGGCCGCTTCGTGCGCATCTCGCTTCCGCGCTCCGGCATCTTGACCCTTGCCGAAGTTCAGGCCTTCAGTGGCGGCCAGAACATTGCCCCGCAGGGGAAAGCCAGCCAGTCAAGTGTCGGCTCCGGTGGCGTCCCGGAGCGCGCGATCGACGGCAATACCAGCGGCACCTACGGCAACAACTCCGCCACCCACACCACTGAGCCGGACCCCAACCCGTGGTGGGAGCTCGACCTTGGCCAGACGCGCGCGATCGACAGCATCGTCATCTGGAACCGCACCGAAAACAATGGTGCCTTCGTCAAGCGCCTTGATGGCTTTGATCTTGAGGTTCTCGACGAAACCCGCCGCGTAGTTTTTGAAGCACGTCATCAACCCGCACCAGCCGAGTCAGCGACGATCGAAGTGGGCGGCGATCCTGCTGCGGACATTCAGCGGGCTGCGATCCGCGCACTCGTCAGCACCGGACAGAAGCCTGCCAGTGTTTTCGCGCAACTCAGCACGCTGCTCGAAAAAGGTGAAAACCTTACGGAGGCCGCCCGCGCCATCCGCAAAATCCGCCGCGATTTTTGGCAGCCCGAATCTGCGGGGAAAGCTGCCGTCGCCATGTTCAACTGGGCAAAAGGAGTCCCCGCTGAAGCGCGCACCGCTCAGGATTTCATCGAGAACGTTCAGGTCGCCATAGAACTTGCTTCCCTTCTCCCAACCGATGAATCTGCTCGTATCAGCAAGGCCCTGCGCGACCTCGGAGTCAACGTCACTGTCATCCGCACGGTTCATGAACAACTCCGCTACGACACCACTCGCATCGTCGTCGCGGCCGGTAAGCCCTTCGAGATTGTCTTCGAAAACGACGACGTCATGCCGCACAACCTCGTCGTCTGCCAGTCAGGCGCACGACTCGAGCTTGGTGCCGCCGCCCTCACCATGACGCCCGATCAACTTGACGCGCAGGGCCGGGCCTACGTTCCTGACAGCGATAAAATCATCGCGGCCTCCCCGACCCTGGAACCCGGAAAGAGCGCCCGCCTGCCAATGCAGCCACTGAAAGCCGGCAAGTATGAATTTGTCTGCACCTTCCCCGGCCACTACACAGTCATGTGGGGTGAACTCATCGTCGAACAGGAATGAGGAACTTCACTCGCCCGTTTCGGGCACTGCTTTCATCACTCTGCCAGTGATTCAAAATACAGCATGAGCGATTCCAATTGTACCTCTGTCAGGATTCCTTTGTACGGGGGCATACCTGTTTCCGTTGTCTCGAATCCTGTGGAAACTTTTGCCGTTGGATTGAGGATCGACTCCACCAGATAGTCGCGATCTGCCACCACCTCTGCGCCGGTAGTGAGCTTGCGTGACGAGCCGACCAGGCCTTTCCAGCTCGGCCCCTTTTTCCCTTCCATCGTACCGTCCACAGAATGACAGCCAAGGCAGCCGAACTGGGTGGCCAGCAATTTTCCGTAATCCATCGAGGCATCAGCTTTCTGCGCGTGCTGGGTGACGAACGTCGTTTCCAGAAGCTGTTCAGCGGTGATTTCTGGCAGCGATGCGAATCCCGATGCGGCGGCATCGAAGGGATGGATGCGCTGCGGTGTCATGTAAGCGGAGTCGCCAAAGCCGTGCCCGTCACTGGCCCGCAGGCTGTAGCTGATCGCGAGCTGCATCGTCTTCTGCATGTCCGGCAGCCGGACCAGAACGGAACGCCGATCCTGCGAAAACTCGATACCGACAACGGGCAGGACTTCTTCTCCGGCCGAGCCGTCCAGCTTGTAGTGACCGGAGCCGTAACCGGAAGTGCGCACGTAGTTCCAGCGACGTGCCAGGATTTCGAGCGGATCGGCAGAAGGTTCCAGCGCAAAGGGAAAACGCAGCAATACGCCCTCGGTAGTGACCCGAATGTCGGATGGCTGATAGCACGGCACGTTCGGCTGGTAGCGAACGCGCTGCAGACTGCTGACCAACTTGGAACTGCTGCCCCAAACCTGAGCACCGCACACATAAAGCTGACCATCCACTGGGTTCACCGCACCTTTGAGAATTGGCCCAGTCACTGCCAATCCTAGCGGAATCACTGCGGCCTGTGGCGGATTGTTGTCGATGTCCTCGGCTACTCCTTCCAGGTCGAGATACACCCGGTGGGCTCCCGGATGGTGAAACGCCAGGTGCAGCAGTGCGCCACTCATGGGGCCGAACTTTGTCTCATGCATCCACACATGCCCGGCACCGGACTGACACACTTCGTGGGGAATCCACGTCAGCGGCGGAGTGATCGCTGGCGCGTTTTCGGGATCCGCGATCGCCTGATCAAAGCCGTAGTAGCCGCCCTCCCGGATCCAGTGCACCGGCGTCGACGGAATGAAGTGTCCCTGTTGATCCGATGCCGTCAGCATGCCCGACTGCGGATGAATTCCCAGGAACGGCTGGCGCAGACCGCGCGCATAAACTCTGGCCGACTGGCCGTCCGCAGAGACCTCGATCACCGAACCGTTGTCCTTGCCGAGCCGGGTCAGCGCCTGGCCGCCCTTGGCCAGAAAAAAGCCACCGTCCGGCTTCACCACGAAGTCATTCGGATACTCACGCGTCTCCGCAGTCTGCCCGAAGTCGCTGCAAAAGTTCTGGTAAAAGTCGATCTCCCCGTCGCCGTTCGTGTCCACAAGTCGCTGCAGACCATTCTTGTCGAACACGAACAACTCGCCATCGCGCACGCGGATGCTCTGCGGCTCGTGCAGCCCGGAAGCGATCCGCTGCCATCGCAGATCCTTCAGCTCAGCATTGAGGTTGCTCAAGATCCATACATCACCGTCCAGAGTCACCAGTGCTGCCCGGCCGTCGGGGAAAAAATCGATTCCCGTAAGCCGCACCTTGCGCTGCCATGGATTCGGCATCGGCAGGGAAATATCATCCACGACATACGGCAATGTCCGACCCTTTGAAAGTGTGCCCTGCGTGGTGACTAAGCCCTGCCAGTGGTGCGGCGGATCCTGCGCGGCTTCCACATTGACCGACTCTTCTGCCAGTTCAGTCGACACCCTGACGAAGAACGAATGAAGCTGCTCGTTCGGCGGGATTGAGACAATATGCCGACCATCCACCACCGACACCGTCGCATTGCCCGATACCTTGACCTCAGGCGTGTTCGAAACCACCAGCACGATCTCAGTTTTGTGCGGCTCAATCTCGAATGCCCGTAGAATTCCGTCGGGCGCAGAATGCACACGCTCGCGGATCTTCGCATCGGCGACGGTGTATTCCAGCTGACAGCCGGGGTTCCCTTTGAGCATTCGAATGCCGTCGAATCGCCCCAGCGTTCCTGGAATCGGCCCGCGTCCGGGCTCGTCCGCTGCGGGCGCTGGCTCCCGCGGATCACTGAAATCGAGCGGCTTGCCGGACTCGCGAACGATCCAGCCGGGCTCTACAGCATTGCCAAAAAGGAATTCGCCGAGGATTTTCGGCAGCGCCTCCTGGCCGCCTGGTGCCTTGCGAAAGTCGACATCGTAAGAGAGCGTCGCGATCCCGTTCATTTCAATAAACTGGCCGTCCGGCGCCCCATTCCACACTGCCGAAATCCGCAGCAAATCGGTGTCAAAGCAGGCGTAGATCCCGTTCCCCGGCCGCAACAGAATCCCACGAACCGTCAGATTGGTGCCCTGGTTCGTCTCGTCCGCCTCCGTGGCATCGACTACCGATGAAAACCAGGGAAAGCCGGGCTCGGCGTAGGACGCGAACGATTGCGAATAATCCGCATCTGCCCGCGCCTCTACCAAAAGCGTTGCGAGCACGAAAAAACTGAAAAATGGGTGCATCGGCTGAGACTACCGGAACCACTCCCTTTAATCAATGCATGCCGCGTCCCCCGCATTCGCCCCAGGCCGACCGTCAAACAGCCAAAGAAAACCCTTGCAACACAGGGTTTTTGCCCGAAAAGTGCCGACGCTCCGCCCACGGACATTTTTTATACGGACAGGTGTCAGAGTGGTCGAATGAGCACGCTTGGAAAGCGTGTGTGGCAGAAATGTCACCGTGGGTTCGAATCCCACCCTGTCCGCCACTCTTACCCATATTACGAACTCGCCGAACGCGATACTACGCAGTTCGCATCTGGTCATCTGGTTCACGAAGTCCTGCGGATCGAATGAAGGGTCACATAGGCCTGTAGAGTCGGTGAGCTTCTCGCAGATGACCTTACTAACCGCCCGACGATGCCCGCAGGCCGATGCGGAAGAATCCCTGACGCGAGCCTTCGCCAGAGTCCGGCACATCCATGCCTAGCACGTGCCATTCGTATCCGCGTGGCAGCTCAGGAAGATCACCGGATGGATTTCCCCGCGGTTTCGGCGAGCTCCACGTGCGCAGATCACTGCAACCCTGTGGAACGTAGGTGATGCCATCGACCGAATACGCAGCCGCATCGCCACCTTCGTCACCACCTTCGCGCCGTGGATAGATCAATTCGAAGACCGGCCCGGAATCACCTGTCCTTCCCACGAGCACTGCGATGATGAATGGTCGACTCGAACCATCGCCCGCTCTAGTGCCAAACGCGAACTCCTGCAGCGCACTGTAGCCATCGCCGTCAATATCCCTGTGCGGTGCAAGATCTTCCCCTTCCAAGCCTTCGGCGCGGAGGTAGTTCACCATTTGCGGCGAATCAATGATTTCAAATACTGGCGCGACTGATTCGCCATTTGAGAGAAATGTTAGTCTCGCCGTACCATCGGCGATCGCTGTCACCTGTTCCGCACTGAGTGTCGGTGACCGCCCTAGTGAAACCCCACCGAGAAACCACTCGGGATCGCTGACGCTCGAACGGTATTCCTGGGGGACAAAATCCGGCCCCACTTTGAGCGGAGCCCCTCGCAGGGCACTGACACCGGCGACCGGAGACTCCGTGACCAGCCCGCCATCCGAAAACACAAACTTCGGTGCGATGCGGTGATCGTTGTCGATAATCACTGCAATCGTGTCGCCTCCCACAGTCACTTCGGTGCGGCGCGACATCGAGATATTGAAAGACAACACCGCTTCACCGCTGGCCACCGACTGCGCCTGCGCCGGGTTCAACACCGGAGCCATCCCAAGGCTTTCACCATCCAGGAACCAAACCGCGCTGGCAGCTCCCGCCTGATACGCTGCGGGAATGAGGGTCGGCCCGGCGGCAAGCGATGCACCGGGCGACCACTCGACTTCCCCCACACTCAACGAATCTGACTCTCCACTGCAGAGATCCGCTTCAAAGTGAAACCAGCACAGGTGGTCTTCCACTTCACCGGGATAAAGCAGTTTTGCGCCAACATCATCTGGTTGAATCGAATCGCGATGGCTCGAGTAACGAATGCGAATCGGTAGCGGCACATCTGCAGCGGCGGCGCATCCGGCAGCATCATCCATTGGAATCTCGACCGGAATCAACATCGACGAAGTCCCTGAGTTTCCTGAAGCAATCGTCACGATATTGGCCGTCAGCATTTCATCGCTCGTAAACTCGCCATCGAAATTGAGGTCACACCACGCGCCGAGGTAAGCGTCGGCACCAGTGGTGTTGGTTGCCAAGTAGTCGAGCTGCAATGTCGCGCTAAGTTGGTGTGAAGGCGTGCTCCCTGCGACACCCGCCGTTACGCGTTGGTCCGTCAGCAGCAACACCGGCGGCAGTTCGTCGGCAGCGCCATCGGTATCGTCACCATCCGCAAGAGGTTGCGGTTGGCCGTCCAGTTCCAGGTCCGGTGAAGCGGTAGACGCAGTGGCCGTCACTACGTTGAAGTCCAGCCCATCAACAACAAGATGCCCCGGCCCGCCGTCGTTCACTTCTGTGCGGTAATCCGCCATGACCGTTTGCGTAAGGCCGACGGTTCCCGGGAAGGTTCCGCTTTGAAGGTCTGGAAGATCCCCGAAATCGCCGCCTGCATCAGCGACTTCTACCCCAATCCTGACGACCTCGAAGTCGTTGATAGTGGCGAACAGCGAATCACCACTTCCCTCCGCGAACAGCCCGTCTTGCCACAGCACTACCGGTGACTCGCCATCCAGCACGACTCCACCAAGCACCCACCGCACCGAGTTCAGATCCTGCAGATATGGTTCGGGAACCAGGTGCCTCCCCAACTGGAGATCGGAGCCCGCCCGGAATGCACCACCATTGGCCACTTTGATTGCCACTGGCCCATTCCCTGACAGAACCAAAAATGGAGTGACGCGGTGATCGTTGTCGATAATAACCGAGATAGTATCATCCCCGATGGTCACCTGCGTGTTCGTCGACCGGGGCGTGTTGAATTCCAGCTTCGACTCACGAGTGGTCACCGATTCGGCCTGAATCGGATCGAGCAGCGGGCGTTTGCCGATCGGCTCGCCGTTGAGGAACCACTCGGCGTCCTCGGAACCGTCACGGTAGGCTTCAGGAATCAGTGCGGGGCTGATTTGCAAAGGAGCGCCGGGCGACCAGTCGATTCCCGTCACCTGCAGCGAGTCGACCTCCTCGTCTTCCCCACAGACTTCCGCTTCAAACCCGAACCAGCACAGGTGGTCTTCCACCTCACCGGGGAACACCAGGCTTGAACCCGACGAATCGTCCGCTCCGAGAAACGGGTTGGTCGTGTAGCGAATCCGGATCGGCAGGATCGTGGTCGTGGAAACGTGACAGGCGCCACCCGCATCGATTGAGATCTGCACTGGGATGGTAAACGTTCCCGGAAAGCCGGCCAAAGTATCACCACCTGGCCCCGGCGGCGGCAGAGTCGACTCTGGAGGAACCACGCTGGTGGTGCCGCCATTCAATGCGATCGCCAGCTCTTCGCTCGCGGAGAAATCCCCGTCAAAGTTCAGGTCGCACCAGCCGCGAATGTAGGCATTGCCGCTGAGCAGATTGCGCGCCACGAAGTTCAATTCCAGCTCGGCATCGATCCTGTGCGTGTGCGTTCCCCCGGCGGGCAGGGTGGTCACTGTTTGTTTCACCAGGGTTAATTTCGGAGCAGTCTCGTCTGCATCAGCAGTTTGGTCATCACCGTCTGCGAAATAACTGGTGTTGGCGTTAGGCTCGACATCAACCGGAGTCTGCGTGGCAAACAGATCCAGCGTATCGAAATACAACCCCTGCTGGCTGAAATGGCGCGGCCCACCATCGGCCAACCTCGTGCGAAAATCAGGCAGCACAGCCTGCGCGAGCCCGATTGTTCCGGCCACTGCGCCTCCTGCATCATCCTGCAAGTCGCCGAAATCGAGGATTCCCTCTTCCAAAAATTCAAGCTGGAGCTGTAGCGTGGTATCACCATTGATCGTGGCAAACAGCGACGCCGATCCATCCTTCAAAGCGGCCACCTGCGCATCGGCTAGTTCCGGCCGCTCCCCCCCCGGCAATAGCTCAGTATTGAATGCCCACGTCAGCGTAGCCAAATCGTTGAGGTATGTTCGCGGCAAATACTCCGGGCCCAGTCGCACCGGGCCATTTGCTAGAACACGTCCGCCATCGGCAGCAGGTATGGTGGAGGGCAAAAACGCGGACAGATCGAGCATGTAATCTTCGACTTCGCCGACGGCTCCAAATCCGGTCGGGCCGAGATCTGGGATTCGGGAAATCCGGAACCTTGCGCCCACTTTCGAGTGCACCACATTCGACCAACCCGGCACACGGAATTCGACGCCAGACGCATGTTGCTGAGATGGTGCCGAAGGAACCGCAACCCTCGCGCTCGTCTCATTGAGATCGTCAAAATCACCGTCGCCGTTCCAATCGATGAAGCCGATCAAGTAAGCGTCCTCACCCGATCCATTGCGCACCGAAACGAAAACCGGGAAGCTGTCCCCCGGCTGAAGCGGGCGCAACAAGGAAGGGAATGAGACGCCGTCCTCGTCGTCGGAGTCTAAATCGTCGCCACCAGCATCGGGGTGTGGTTGCGGCGAATATTCGCTGTCGACTGCAGTACCGAGTCTCAATACACGAATCGAGTTGTCAGAGAAATGACCTGCCGTCTGATCGTATGGTAACGGGAGATCGCCAAATTCAGTCGCCACGAAGTTTTCAAGCAACACGTCTTCCACTTCTCCATCGGCCGCAAATCCGTCGGCGCTAAGCCCAAACTGAGATGATAGCCTAAATCGCACAGCGATCGTAGTGCGGCGCATCTCAAAAAGGTCGGCCTTGATCTCGAACTCAAATGACTCATCCGTTTGAGCCGGAATCTCGTGACGCTCAACGTAGTCAAAGGAACCGTCACTTGTTGTATCTGCGAACACGCTGAACTCAGCAGCAACGGGAAGCCGGTTGTAGACAATGACTGGACGCAGGATGTGACCTTCCAGGTTCGCGTCGACTCCGACAGCTCCTTCAGCCGGCATCCATCCGTCGTCACCTGTAAAATCGGCGGATGGAATGCCATCCGCTTCCGAATCAGGAAGCGAAGGTTCAAAATAGAGATCCTTCGTGATCCCGTGACGGGGCCCATTGTTTGCGCGAGTCGTAGCATAACCCGGCCTGTCCCATCCGGGCGTCCCGGTCTCGGGTGCGTCTCCCCAGTCGAGTTCCGCCGGTTCGCCGATGTCGAAGAAGTAGTCTTCCACTTCGCCATCCGGGGCGATGCCGGTGTTAGCGAGGGATTGCGTCGTCGAGTAACGAAAACGAACTCCCACCAGCTTGCCGACCGCCGAGTAGAACGGAACGTTCATTTCGATGGGAAACGGCTCCATAACTTTGCCAGGATCCACTTTGACAGGCGCTGCCAGCGTTTCATCTGCATCGTCGAAATCTCCGTCGGCATTCCAGTCGGCGAACGCATGAATGTATGCGGCCTGTCCGGTGGCTCCCGGCGGCACGTCCGTCAGATTCGTCGCCACCACGGTGAAGTTCGCTTTGCCTCCCGCGACGATCCCAGAAACCGTCACGCCATCCTCATCGCTGCCGTCGCCGGTGACCGGCTGACCATCGCTTTCGCCGTCGATCCCTCCACCGAGGTAGAGCAGCGCATCCGTGCCATCGCGGAGAACGGCATGCCGCGGCCCGTCGTTCGCGAGCAGCGTTTTGTATCCGGTCGGCAGCAGGTCACCGCCGTCTTCCGGCAGATCCCCGAAGTCGTAATCCGGCGCGGCGATCTCGACGAGGTAGTCCTCCACCTCGCCGGGAACCGGCAGAACCTTGTGGCGGATCCCGACGTAGAACGCACCGCTGGCATCCGTGTTGAGTGCATCGCTGCTCGTGAAACGGATCGCAGTCGAGTAGTCACCTGGCAGGACTGGCGAAAACCTCACAGTGATCTTTTTGCCGTTGTCCTTTCCCGGCGCTAGAGTGAACGGAACGGCTGGAGCATTGATGATCTCCACCACACCGCCCGATGAATCGAGCAGAGCCAACGTGGACACCGTCAGCTCTTGCCCGCCATCGTTGTAGAACACGAACGCTTCTTCAAAGACTTGACCGAGCACAACATTGCCAAAAATGACCGTATCGTCCTGCTGATCGGTTTCCAGTACACCCAAATTTGCAGGGTTACTGCCAGGATCCGGATTCGTCGGCAATTGCTTTAAGCCATCGGACGCCGGAAACTCGCCCTGACGCCCCAGCGCTTCGGGCAACAATCGAAGGCGCAGCCCAACGCCCGACAGCGTGTGCGCATTGAATGGAATGGCAAAGTTGACACCAACCGAAGTTCCTGACGTTCCGTGCGGCACGGGCACGCTCGTGACCTCTCCCCCTGTCACGAATTCTCCGTCCCCATCCCAGTCGAGGTATCCGTAAAGCACGGCCGGGGCACCCGTTGTGTTCAGCACAGGTACCGAATACGTCACGGAGCGCCCTGCCTCTGCATGAGGCAACGACGCCAGACCGTCTTCGTCATCGGTCGCCGTTCCGCTCATGTCATCGGCATCGGCGATTGGCGAATGCGTGCCGTCCGGCTCGACATCGATAACCGTCCCGATGCGGAGGTCAGCGGTGGCCAGATGCCGCGGCCCTCCTTCGGCGTCCGTGACTGCATAATGCTCGGGCAAGTCTCCCCAATCCAATGGCAGGTCATCATCGACCACGACGACGGTATCGGAAGCATTCGGCAATCCGCTGGCAGAGGCTGAGAGCGTGACCGTTTGGTCTCCATCAACAATGTTGTCATCCACCGCATCGATCCAAAATACAGACGAGTTCTGACCCGCTGGAATTGCCAGTGTGGACGGAGCAGCAATCTCGGTGGTGTCACTGTTAGAAATAGACACCGAAAGCGGGATCATCGTGGCGAGATTGTGTGTAACCGTTACATGCGAGGCATCAACGCCGTCGAATTCGAAGACGGATGCCTTATCGATACTAAGCGTCAACGTCGGCGTGTCATCATCCGTCACGTCTATCGTATCCGTTCCGCTCAAGTATCCTGGAGCACTGGCGGTAAAGGTGACCGTTTGGGTTCCGTCCACAAGTGCATCGTCCACCGCATCGATAAAGAACGTGGCCGAATTCGTCCCCGCTGCAATGATAATCGCTACGGTCGTCGTGACCTGCGCCTCGCTGGTGTCATCGCTCGAAACACTGAGACTGATGTTTGTACCTGCGACCGTGTTGAGTTCCACCGTGCCTTGAGTAACGCCTGTCCCGGCCGACTCACTAACAGAGTCTTCGGTGATGCTCAACGTCAGCGTGGCGACATCGTCATCGAGCACGTCGATGATCTTGACACCGTTGGTGAATCCCGATGCGGTCGCAGTGAACGTCACCTCCTGAGCACCATCGACAATGGCATCATCCACAGCGTCGATCGGAAACTGCACCGATGATTGACCCGCCGGGATGGTCACCGTTGTTGGCATCATTGCTTCCGTGGTATCGCTACTGGTCAGGATGATCGTAAGCGGCGAGCTCGGGTCGATATTGTGCGTGATGGTACCGGTCGCTGCGCCAGCACCGTCACCTTCGCTGATCGGCGCACGGCTGATTCCGAACTGCAGCGATGGCACCTCGTCATCGGTAACATTCAAGTTCGCTGTGCGCGACGGGAAGGCACTCGCTGAAGCAGTGACGGTGACCGTTTGGGTGCCGTCGGCAATCGCATCATCGACGCCGGTTACACTGAAAGTAGCAGAAGTCTGATTGGCAGGGATGGTGACACTGGAAGGAACGGTCGCTTCGCTCGTATCATCGCTGGAAAGTGTGATCACGAGGGAATGCGTGTGAATCCCTTGCCGCGTCACAGTTCCTGTGGCGCTGCCGCCATTTTCGCTGAATGAAGCGGGGCTGACGCTCAGTGCAAGATCGTTCGGCGGCGCGAAGAACACCCTGTAGTCTTCCACCTCACCGGTTTCCGCCGGCCCCGCCGGGCCGACACTTTCCATCAGTCCGGTGAGGCGAAAGCGGGCACAGGCGCCCTCGCCGTTAGATGTCGCAGCTACTGGAACATCGAATGGCGGCACGATGTTCATGCCACTGATGAGAGCCGTGTTCGTGGCAATCTGTTCAGTAGGCTCGAAAACACCATTTGCATTGAAGTCGATCCACGCATTGAGCACTGGATCCGGCAGGCCAGCGGCATTGGTCAGGTTTACCTGCACGTCAGCCACAGTGGTTCCGGCGACAAAGGTGGAACCGCTCAGGAAAGTGACGCCGTCCTCGTCATCGACAATATTGCTGTCGTCCCCATCCGCGTTGGGCGTGGGCGCGCCATCGGTGTCCGCATCGACTAGAGCGCCTAACGAGAAACCGTCGACGATCACGTGCCGTGCACCATTGGACGCCAGCAATGTGGCGTATGTGTTGGAAGCATCGCCGAAGTCGAGTTCCTGTCCGGGTTCGACATCGTCACATGGTACGCCTTCGAGAATCAGGAACCCGTATTGCTCGCCCTCGTGCTCAATCAGTATGCCGGTATCGGCGCCATCGTTCAAGCCCACCAGGGTTGCCATCACATCAGGACCAGCCAGAAGTTTGTCCTCGCCCGGAGTGAAGTCCTTCACGACATGTGCCTTGGTGAACGGATCTTCGCCGAATTCAAAAGGGAAAGGTTGCCCGCCGTCAGGCAACATGACGAACGAGTCGACACCTGGGCCGCCGATGCATTCCGTGTTGGTGGAACCGCCGAGAAAGTAAAACACGTCATCTCCTTCATCGCCGAACATCTGGTCGACCGTCGCGGCCTCGCCGTCTCTTGCCTTCTGGCCGGCAGTTCCGAAGATGTGGAAACGGTCGCCATCGTCGGCACCGTGGAGAACGTTTCCCTTTGCCAGATAGAACAGCTGGAAAATATCCGCGCCTGCGCCGCCATTGGCAGCGCAATTGAGTCCGTCCATGTCGAACAGGTCGCTCCCGCCTTGTCCGTTCATTGTGTTTGCTGAGGGAACCCCGGTTCCTCCCGCTCCATCGTCAAAGGTGATTCCGAGAAAGAACTGCGGTTCGTTCGTGCCCTCGTAGGTTTCGCCATCACCCAACGCTTCGATGAACTCTGACGTTTCAAGCAACGCGTTCCGCTCCTCCATGAATGCGTGGTAGGCCTCAACCGGATAGGTTTCGATTGGCACATCTCCGGCCGACAGTGGCTCCGTTATGGCAACTATTCCTACAGTCAGGAGTGCCCCAATCTTGACGGCGTGGTGGGTGCGGAGATGGCGATGCGGCCGCGAGTAAATGGATTCATTCATCATGCAATTATTTAGAGTGAGATTGCATCGAACCTTGGACGAACCAGCACCGGCCGGGAAGTGGGCGACCGTTGCGCACGGGTGTGCGAGTGCTGCGCAGGGTCAGTGAGCGGTTGGCTTTCGGCTGCCATCGGGCTAGACTGAAGCTACTTCTAAGGGGGAAATCTGAGATGCCACTTGAAGACAGCGTCAATCTCGAGAACGAGCGTGCCGGACTCCGGCGTTCGCTTCGGACGTCGACTGCTGCTCTGGTGATGGTGTTCGCAGTGGCCGGGCTGTTGGGGGCGTTGGCGGCGGCGCAGGCGATGAAGGCGCAGAAGAGCCAGCGCCAGGCGACCGAGAACCTTTGGAATGCACTGGCTCGCGAAGCGGACGGTGCGCCGTCGGGCAAGAAACAGAAGTTGGATGCGATCCGAGCGGCGACGGCGATACGTCCCTCTCCCGAATTGAGAGACAGAGCGATTCAGGCTTTGGCGCAGACCGAGATCCGGCGCATCGCATCTGTTCCGGGTATCATCGGCGGTGAACACCGAACGTCCAGCGCCGCTTACAGTACGGATCTTGAAGGAGTGCTCGTCGCACGACGCGAGGGGCCGTTGGAATTAATGCGAAGTGCGGATGGTTCGGTGATCCGAACGTTTGTCCCTGTGGATCCGCCGCCGAAACACGGTGGCTTTGCCGAGTGGACGTTCCTTAGCCGCGACCACCGGTTTGCTGCGGCTCTTTGTTACTACGGGGCGCTTGTAGCGTGGGACGTTGCCTCGGGCCAGGAGGTCTTTCGCCATGACATGCCTTACGGCGCTAGCGGCTTCCATGCGGTCGACTTCCATCCTGCGTCTTCGCACGTCATCGCTTTTCTTGATCCAAAGGCAAACGCTGTCCGCATTCGCAATCTTGATTCTGGCGATACTGTCGCCGATTGGGAGACCGAGCCCGATCCGCGGCAGCTCGCTTTCTCACCAGACGGGACTCGAATAGCGGTAAAGGCGGGCAACTCGCATCTCCTGATCTACGAGGCGGCAACCGGAAATCTGGAACAAACGATCACCTTTTCTGGAACACTAACTGTATTCGCATGGCACCCTGATGGAGAACGCATCGCCATTGGCGACTCCCCCGGGCAGATCCACTTCTACCGTCGCACTACGGGCAGGTGCACCGGCACGATCAATGGGCAGAAGAAGCATGTCCATCGCATCCGATACAGTCCCGATGGCTCACTCCTCGTGACTGAAGGCTGGGACAACAGGTGCATGCTTTGGGACACCGCGAGCGGCTGTCTTTTGACCGAACTACGGGGCGAATACCCGCGAGTGTTCGATCCTGAGGCCAACTTTATGCTGGACGCCTCGCGGTTCGACATATCGAAGTTCAATCTCGATCGAAGTGCGGTATATCGCCCACTGGCAGCACTTGACACAACAAATAATACCTACGATGCGATCGCTTTTAGCCCTGACGGAAAACTCGTTGCTGCGGGAGCGGAACGGCACCTTGTGATGTGGAACGCTAGCACTGGCGAACCGGTTGGGGTAATGGGAACTGGCGCGCTCCTCCAAATCGCGTTTGCGCTGGACGGGCGCTCGCTCGTTACGGAAGAGGACAACGGTTGCATCAGAAAGTGGCCGGTAGATCCGGATGCCGGGCATGCGGCAATCTTGGAAGGGGAACCAATACCGTTTGCCGATTCCGACATGCCGCTGCCCAAGTCAGCGCCGGGGAGTCGAAAGTTAATTGGAAGATGGTTTGCGGCGGCTACAGAAAGCGGCGGCGTCCTGGTGGACTTGAACAATCCACAGTTCGCGTTTCGGATTCTTCCCGACCTGAAGGCCCACGGAAACCGCAGTCTGGACATTCACCCGGATGGCGAACTTGCTGGCTTTGGCGCATGGCGAGCGGACCGCGGCTACGTGTGGTCACTTGAGGATGGGTCGGAGATCACGCAATTCATCCCCGGTGCGGGCGGGGTTCAATTTAGCCCGCACGGGCAGACAATGGCGACGGTAGACGGGCGCACCATCCGCTTTTGGGATACCGAATCCTGGGTACCCTATCACGAACACCAACGACCACGGAACACCGCAGGTTACCTCCTGGGAGTCGACTGGTCACGCGATCAGCGCTTCGTCGCAGTGGGAGGCGTGCGGGGAATAATGCAGTTGCTCGACGCGCGACGTGCAGGAAACCACCGGCTACTCGCTACCCTGCAATGCCCGTATGATGACCAGATCAAGAGCGTGGCCTTTTCACCTGATGGTTCGAAGCTTGCTGCCACTGGTCAAGCTGGACGCTGTCACTTGTGGGACCTCTCCGCTCTTCAGGATGAGCTTCATACCCTGGGCCTGCATTGGGATGATTTCAGAACAACAGATCAGGATCCTGCCGCAGTCGAGACAACGATGGCTGGCAGGCAGACGAACCAAATTCTGGCAATGGCCGCAGTAGGAGGATTGCTCGCGCTCGTCTTTGGAGTCTTCACGATCCACTACCAGCGCGGGCTCGTCAGACGCTTCGAGAAAGTCGAACGCGTCGCAAGAGACCGGGAACAGCTGTTGCAGGAAGCCGACCGGCAGTTGTTCCAATCACAAAAGATGGAGGCGCTCGGCAACCTCAGTGCGGGCATTGCTCACGATTTCCGTAACCTGCTTTCCGTCATCGGAATGTCGTCAGAGCTGATCGCTGAAAACCCCGGCGATCGCGACAGCGTGGACGAGGAATTGTCGCAGATCCAAAAGACTGTGCGTCAAGGCGATTCCATCGTTCGTGCGATGTTAGGGTATTCAAAGGGACGCGGAACTTCGGCGGTGGGCGAAGAATCCAGAGGAAGCGAGATCGCGCCGATCGTAGAAGACCTCATTACCATGCTCGGCAATCAGTTCCTCAGTGGCATCATTTTGCAGATCGACTTAGAGGACGGTCTGCCAATGGTCGAAGCCCCGCGCAACGCTATCGAGCAATGCCTCCTCAACCTCATTGTCAACGCCTCCGATGCGATGCACGGTAAAGGCACGCTGACCGTGCGCGCACAGGTCGGAGGTGGTGATGATGAGGCTTTTGTCCTCACTCCTGCGGTCGCCGAGACAAGCCCTGCTCCGTCCCTGCAATCCCCGCGCTGGGTCACCGTATCGGTCAGCGATGACGGGCCCGGCATCGCCAGAGACACCATCAGCCGCATCTTTGAACCCTTCTTTACGACAAAGGATCTCGGCTCCGACGCCGGAACTGGCCTGGGCCTATCGATGGTTTACCGCATTGCTTCCCAACTTGGGATTGGGATCAGTGTCGATCCCGGCGGCGGAACCAGTGGGCACGGTGCGATGTTCTCGCTCTACTTGCCTGTTGCAAGCACAGGTGCGGAGCAGTCGCCCAGTTTCCAACCCGATGCGTTTGCCGTATCGAAAACACAATGATGCCAATTGCCACCATGCCACTACCACACGAAGGCGAACCCACACCGCCCCCCAGCGCCCGCTTCCGGGCGCACATCCTGATCATCGAGGACGATGCCGATCAGGTGCGTCTCTACACCAAGGGCCTGCGCGGTTACCGGATCACCTCGGTTGCCAGTGCCAGCACTGCGCTGCAGGTGCTGGACAGTACCCAGCCAGATCTAATCATCCTCGACCATGTGCTAGCACAAGGTGAGCGCGGTGCGGATTTCCTGCCGCACATCAAGGCAGTGGCGGCCCACGTTCCCGTCATCATGGTTTCGGGAACGCTGCAAATGGAAGACCGCATTGATGTTCTGTCAGGGGCACGGTCTGCCCAATACGTGCTTGAGAAACCGGTGAGGCTACAACAACTGCGAGAACTGGTAGCCCGCGCACTCGACGAGTGCGGTCTAGGCGAAACCGTGGAAATGCTCCGCAGCCTTGAGCGCTCGAATCAAATCGAACACAACGCTCCCGAGCGCCAGTTCACTCAAAGACTCGCCCGCCAACACGCGCTCGTTACCCGTTTCCGCGACGCCTCTGAAAAACCAAATATCTCAGCACTCAGCCGTGAATTCGGCGTCGACCGTCGAACTATCCAACGAGACCTCACGGAACTCGTCAACCGCGGCCAAATCGCCGAAAGCGTCTACCCAGAGAGTGACGCGGGGTAGCACAAGTAGCACCACGTCCTTTAAACGATGCTGTAAGAAGCTCTCCCGGTATACTGATCCGAAGACCACTCCAGCGTTGACCCCAAACCATCTGGACCAAACACACTCTCACCGGTGACAACTCGCTTGAGAACGCTTATACCATGTAATGTGAGTTATTTCTTTCCGTTTGCCTAAGCACTCGGAGCACGAGCCGGATCCCTTTGGAATCAAGGAGTCAGCGATAAGCAGGACTAGGTCGGTGATATGGCAAGGCTGCACGGCATCTCCGCTCACCGGTGGTGGTGAGTGGAACAACGTTCAACTCATCCGTGGGCTTTATCGTTCTAGGGTAACCCGGCCCCAGTCTTCCGGGCGGCCTTGAATGCCGGGGCGCGGGGACCAGGCGATTCTTGCCTGATTGATGTTTTCGCCGGGGCTGGCGTCGGATTTGTCGCCATCGTAGATGATGATGTTGAAGCCGATGTTGACCGGCAATTCTGAGATTTGAATGCGAGTGTCTGCGAGCGGGATGGCGGCGCGGATGCGGTAACCGGTACCGTCGGCGAGCTGCTCGGAGAAAAGTCTTGTGCCGGGCGAGGTTTCTTCCACCGGGCCCTGATTGGCATCGGCGTCTCTTGCGGCTCTTACTTTGCCGGTGGAATCAAACGGAAATATTCCGAGCTTGAAGCAGGTCAGCGTGTGCTCGGAGCCGCCAGGGTCGATGCAGATTTCGACGGAGTCGCTGCGCCAGTGACCGCGTATGTCATTGGGGGCAATGTTAGAGACAATGGTGTCATCTGTAACGGTGACTTCCGTGTAGAAAAACTGATCGTCGTGCGCGATGCGGAAAGTGGCGCTGCAGTCCTGAGGACTCTCGACTTTGCCCTGCACCAGCTGGGAGGGGGAGATCGGCAACTCCGGGAGGGATGCCCATCCGGCGGGCTGGTCGATGGTGAGTGCCTCGACTCGTGGTGCGCTGGTGAGCGGGACGGGGTGCAGGGTGATCTTGGTACCCGCAACCGGAAAGAAGGGATCCCCTTGATAAAGCCATGCATCAATCTCGACGTCGCGATCAGTAGTTTGCACGGTCACGGGGATGACCAGGTGACTCTGCGTTTCGTTAAAGGAAATCGGTTTCGGGATGGATACTCCCGGAATGGACGCGTCGAAGCGGATGGTTCCAGGCTTCGCGTTGATGACATTCAAGTGCAGTTCTGTGGTGAGTCTGCACACAGCGGGAATGTCTGACTTCAAGGCTCCTGCTAAGTGGTCGATGCTGTTCGTTTTCGCCCAGTCGAGGAATTGGGTTACCGCCGGGCGTGGTTCAAACGAGAGCGCCGGAGCTTTGGATTTCGGCTCTTGCGGCGGCGTGATCCACTCGGTTCCGGCATTTTTCAGTCCTGCAAAAAGATCATCTTCGGCGGGGCCGTTGTCGACGGTGGATCGCAGGCGGACAAAGGTTTCGGGAGGCATGAGGCTTCCGCCGCGAGAGAAGCGGCCGAATCCTTGCGACCGGTGATTGGACAGGGCCTCGCGCACAGTGTCCTGGAGCGACTTGCCATCCGGCAGAAGGAAGCGCGTATTGATCGCAGCTTCGGAGGTGGGCTGATCGTCGTTCTTTGATCCGCGATAGTAGAGCTTGGGTGTGCGCCAGGCTGCCAGTCCCTCGCGGTTGATCTGGAGTGGAAACTGTTGGGGATCGGCGGCTGCGGCTGTGGCTTCGACGGCCAGCATGCCGGCTGCTTGGTGGTGCCCGTGCCAGCCTGGGCTGGGAAATGGGCTCATTGTCAGGATGATCTCGGGGCGCAACGTTCGGATGAGGCGAGTGAGCCGCTCAACGGCTGCCTCGCGATCCCATTTCTCCAGAGTCATGGAGGCGCTCTCGGTGTATGCCCAGTCGACTTGATCGAGGAAGTAGCAGGGCCGGACGCCAAGAGTATCGAGGCAATCTCGCAGTTCTCTTTCGCGCAGGATCCCAAGTGCCGGGCCCCATTGTGTGCCCACCATATTCCCGCCGCCCTCGCCGCGCGTGCAGTAGACGTGAGCAATGTTCTTTTTCTCTACCAGCGCATAGCGGGCCACGGTGGCAGCCAACATTGTCTCGTCATCTGGATGCGCGAGGACGGCTAGGATATCGGTCTTTAGAAGGTTAGCACCGGTGACTGGCTCCGTCTGGGCATTTGCTGGCGCGGTGAATAGAATTCCGATGAGAATGGCTGTCCGTGGAACGAAGGTGCGGGTCATGGGTTTATCGTAGCGGGCGCCCCGCCTGAGATCCATCCAATATGAACGGGAGCCGTGCTCACTTTTTACACGGATGGGACGGAACGGGAGGAGAATCGCAGACGGGCACAGACGGATGCAGTTTTGAAATCAAAGTGCACAGGTTCGCACTGTTCAAACGGGTGGATCTGGCGTATGACTCGAGCGTGGCCTCAGTGACTAACAGCGACATCTCAACTTCCCCTGTTTCTCCAGACACCGCACGCGTGCGGGTGCCTGGGAGTACCTCCAATATCGGCCCCGGCTACGATTGTCTGGGGATTGCCTTGGCGATTTACAATGAGGTGACTGTGTCGCGGGGAGGCGATGATCTGGAGATGTTCGGCGCGCCGGAGCATCCTATGGTGGCGCAGTGTGCGGAGGCCTTTTTCGAGAAAACGGGGAAGCGGCCTTTTGCATTTCGCTGGGCTATTCAAGGGGATGTGCCTATTTCGCGCGGGCTTGGCAGCAGTGTGACATTGCGTCTGGGGATTCTTCAGGCGCTGAATGAGCTGGCTGGCAAGCCGCTTGATGGGCTCGGGCTGTTCCGCCTCTGCACGGAGATCGAAGGGCATCCTGACAATGCCGGGCCGGCAGTGTTCGGGGGATTTGTGATCACCAATGCGCACGGAGACTTTTTTCGTTTCGAAGTCGACCCGGCGCTGAAATTCGTCCTGCTGGTGCCTGATCTGGAAGTGCTGACGGCAAATGCGCGGAAGGTATTGCCTGATTCGATCATGCACAAAGAAGCGGTGAAGAACATGAGCAATGCCTGCAGTATCACCGCTGCATTTGCCACGCGCGAGTATCATAAGCTGCGGGACACTTTTGACGACTACCTGCACCAGACGTATCGGCAGCATCTGGTGCCCGGTTTGTTCAATGTCATCCTGGCGGGCACTGAGGCTGGTGCGCTGGGGGGATTTCTCAGTGGTTCCGGATCGACCATCGCGTGCCTGACTGCCAGTGACAATGCGCAGAAAATAGCGGCAGCCATGCGGGACGCCTATACAGCGGGTCACGCGACTGAGACGCACATCATTTCCGCAGACAATCTGGGCGCTGCTACCTTGTAGGTGCAGTCGGTCGCCGCAGTTCGAACTTTCCATTGTCCCACTTAGATGTGTAGGTGGCGTCGAACTTGTCGCCCCGAATGGTGGCTTCGTGGTGGAACTTGCCGCCCATGATGCCGAGGTCGTTTTCGCCAGCCATGTGCCAGGCTCCATCGGTGAACCTGGCATCGTAGTCGACGGTGTAGTGGAACCGGAAGAATTTTGCAAAGGTGCCCCAGTAGCGGAACTCATAGCTGCCGGGGCGATCTGCGGGCGAGATGATACAGCGAAGTTTTCCTGAATGTCGGTTGGTATCTGAAGCCCAGCTGCCGTCCCACCGGCCTTCGATGGTGGCGGTGTTAGGCTTCGCCGGAGCGGTGGTGGCATTTCGCCAGTCTCTTTGGAAGCTGCCGGAGCAACTCGGGCTGATGAGCGCGATGAGCAACAGCAGGACGGCAAGTGATCGTGGAGGTGTCATCTTTAAAAATGATTATGGCACAGGGCGATACGGGTGGAAAGGAACCATTCTTCTGAGTAGGCTTTAGAAAAAATTTGAACAGATCCTGCGAGTGCGCGTCTCATGAGTGTGGTTCGGCGCGCCTGTTTGCGTCCGGAAGCGTCTCAAATTTCCTCAAAACGTATTCTGCGCGAAATTCACTTTGCAATACAAAGTGGATCAGCGTAAGATTCGAAAGTAATTGTAAGTCGATTGATGAAGTCATCTGAAACAGCCGAAGAACACCTCTGCGCGATACGGGCGCTGATGGAGCGCTCGACGATCTATCGGGCGATTTCCGCTCCAGCGGCATTGATGGGAGGGATTCTTGGAATCGTTGCAGGAGCTGTGCTGTGGTGGGTTGGTGGAAGCCGTTACCCTTCGGGAGGGGAATCCGGTTGGCTCCCTTTCGTGCTTACCTGGCTGGTGGGCTATCTCGTGGTCGAGGGCATCAACTTTACAATGATTTATCGCAATGCTCGGCATCGTGGCGACCGGTTTTTGTCACCCGGGCTGAAGCATGCTGTGCGCTCGCTGGCGCCACCTCTTTTCTGCGGATGTGTGACTGGAATTTCGCTTGCCGCGTTTTTGAATGACCCCGGCCTGTGCGCCATTGTCTGGGTGATATTCTTTGGCCTGGCGCTTTTGTCGACCAGCAGCTTCGCTCCTAAATCGCTGGTCTGGCTGGGGCGAGCTTTTGCGTTTGCAGGCATTGTGATGCTGCCATTTTACCTTGGTTTTTCAGATGACAGTACCAACCGTTTTCAATGGGCGGCGCTAATCATGGCGATCACTTTCGGCTTGTTTCACTTAATTTATGCCGCTGCGATCACTGGTGCTCAGGCGCTTCGTCCCTCGCATGCGCAGGTTTCCTCTGTGTTGCCAGCCGTCACTCCTGTTTCCTCCGCCCGTCGGGCAGATCACCCTTTTCGTTCCGCTTCATGAGCCAGAAACCTGTCAGTCGCTACGTCGATTTTTCGAAACTGGACAAAACGATCCACGAGAAGGCGCGCTTATCCATCATGACGCTCCTGGCAGCAAAGGCGGAGTGGAGTTTTCAGGATTTGAAGTCCGAGTTGGACATGAGTGATGGTAATTTGATCACTCACCTGCGTGCCCTGTATAACAGCGGATATGTGTCTATGACCAAGGATGTGGAGAAAAGGCCGCAGACCAAGTATGCGCTGACTGGTGTGGGCCGTTTGGCATTCGAAGAGTATCTGGAGATCATCGAGCAAATCCTGAGGATGAGCAAAAGCTGAACCTGCAAAATGAAACTTTCTGCATTTTTTTGGTTATTCACTTTGTGATGCAAAGCTCTTAGCCATAAAGGGTGGTGCTAGATACTTCGGTGAATAACTTTCTAACTAACTAACTAACAAGGCAAGCATAAGACAACCATGAGGATCCAATTGGCAAAACATTACGGTATGTGTTTCGGGGTGCGCGACGCGTTGCGCGCGACCCATAAGGCGGCATCGGAGGCACCGGTGACGATGTTGGGGCAGCTGGTACATAACCCTGTAGTGAGCGAGCATCTGAAGACGCTGGGCGTGCGGGACGGGGACCTGGATGCGATGGATAGTGCGACCACACGGGATGTTGTGATCACTGCCCACGGAGCGTCTGATCGAAACCGAAAGGCGTGGCGTGATGCTGGCTATCAAGTGACAGACACGACGTGCCCGCTGGTGCACAAGGCGCACAAGGCCCTGGCTCGTCTTGTTTCTGAAGGATACTTCCCAGTGGTGATCGGCAAAGCAGGACACGTGGAGGTGCGCGGCTTGATCGGCGATTTCCCTCAAGCCTGTGTGATTGAATCTGCCAGTGACATCTGCGAGCTGCCGTTCCACGCGAAGATTGGTATCGTAAGCCAGACGACGCAGCAGATCGAGAGGGTACGGGTTTTGGTGCGTGCGATTCAGGCATTTCACCCGGAATCAGAAGTACGGTTCGTCGATACGGTGTGTCAGCCTACGAAGGATCGGCAAACAGCGCTGGTGGAGCTGTGCCAGAACAATGAGGTCGTGGTGGTCGTCGGGGGCAAGAACAGCAACAACACCCACCAGCTGGTGGCCAAGGCGAATGAGCTGGGGGCAAGGGGTTACCATGTAGAGCACGCCGACGAAGTCCGGCCTGAGTGGTTGGTCGGAGTCGAAAACGTGGGAGTGACGGCTGGGACATCGACTCTGGATGAAAGTGTGCGCAACGTTGTTGACCGGTTGAAGCAGATCGCGGCAGAGCAGGAAGCCCCTGGGTTGCTGCAACGGCTTGCAGCAGCAGTGGGTTGAGTCTTGCGTGGAGAAATTCTCGATTCTGCAAAATGCGGCTTGAACGGCGCACGGTGGCGTACGACGCTCGGGCACCTTTGCGCACTCGTTTACTCATACTTGGATCCAGTTCCCCCCGCCGCAGCCAGCTGATGGCTGAGGATGGTTATACTTTTGAGGTGGTGGCATCGGAGGCGGAGGAAAGTAACTTCATTGTTTCAGATCTGGGCGAATTGGTCGCGGGGAATGCATTAAGCAAGGCCCGGTGGGTCGCTGAGCGCCATCCGGAGGCAATCGTCATCGGAGCGGATACGCTGGTGGCGATCGATGGAGAAGCGCTGGGGAAACCCCGGGATATGGACGAGGCGGTGCAAATGATGGGGCGGTTGGCCGGGCGCACGCATGAGGTGAGCACGGGAGTGGCACTGTGCTGCACCGAGTTGAGCCGGTTCGAGAAGTTTTATGTGGTGACGCGGGTGACGTTCAAGGAATTGGATCGCGAGCAGATTGCGGGTTATTTTGCTAAAGTGAACCCGCTGGACAAAGCGGGTGCCTACGGAGCGCAGGAACACGGTGACGAAATCATCGAGCGGATCGATGGCTCGTGGAGCAATGTGGTGGGCCTGCCAATGGAAGAGTTGAGGGTGCGCTACGAGGCGTTCCTGCAATCGATGGAGGTGACGGCGTGAAGACGGTTCTGGAAACGATCCAGGCGGGAGCGGGATACCTTGAAAAAAAGGGTGTGGAAAACGGCAGGCTCAACATGCAGCACCTGGTAGCGCATGTGTTAGGGTGCGATCGCATGCAGCTGTATGTGGACTTCGACCGTCCGCTGGGCGAAGAGGAGCTGGTGCCGCTGCGAGAACTTTTACGACGGAGATCGGAGGGCGAGCCATTGCAGCATTTGCTGGGGAAGGTGGCGTTTGCCGGTCACGATTTTATCACTGACAGCCGTGCGCTGATCCCTCGACCAGAGACGGAAGAACTGGTGGAAAAGCTGATCGAGGAAGCGAATGCTGGCGAAGTGCCGAGTCGTGTGCTCGACATGGGAACTGGCTCAGGCGTGATCGGGCTGTCGCTGGGCAAAGCGTGGAAAGAATCGCTCGAATCGCTGGTGCTGGCCGATCTGTCGCCGGACGCGCTGGCCCTGGCAAGGGAGAATGCGGAAGCGCTGGGACTTGCGGACTGGGTCGCGCTGGAGTGGATCGAGTCGGACTTGTTCGGGGCGCTGAGCGGCCGGAAATTTGACCTGATCGTTGCGAACCTCCCGTACATCGCTGCAGCAGAGGTGCCTACGCTGAGTCGTGAGGTGCAGCGGGATCCAGTCATGGCGCTGGACGGAGGAGCCATCGGGACGGAGCTAATGCAGCGTTTCATTGCGGAGGCTCCTGATTACCTGAATTCAGGCGGACGGATCGCGATGGAATATGGAATGGGCCAAGCCGCGAGCTTAAATCAGATTCTGGAGGCGAATGGCTGGCAGAATATTGTGGTGCTGCGGGATCTGGGAAAGATCGAGCGCTTCATTTTTGCTTCGCGATAGCCCGATGGCGAGCGGGGCAGATGCTTCCGAAATTTTTTCGGGCGTGAAATGGTGTGGAACATTACGGTTCAGGCGCTACCCTCGTGAGCAATGAAGTTGTTACAAAAAAGAGCTGTTTCGCGCGTTATTGCTGGCATGGCGATCGTTACCGTTGCCCACGCGATCGGATCTGCGGTCGCAGATGAAGCCACCACCGAGAAGTTTGATTTTGAACAATATGAAGCGGGCACCGAGCCGGATGATCTGTTTGTGATCGAGGGCACCTTCAAGATTGGCGATGACGATGGCAACAAAGTTCTGGAACTTGAGCCGCTGCCGTTGTCTGAGAGTGGTGTTATTTTTGGAAAATCTCTGAAAGGCGCAGCAGCGGTGACGGCTGATTTGAAGGCCTCAAAGCGTCGACGCAGTACTCCACGATTTGGTATCGGCCTGCATGGGATCTCCGGCTATCGGCTGCGGGTGGTTCCTGCCACCAGCAAGCTTGAGCTGGTCAAATCTGAGGAAGTGGTGAAATCCGTCGAATACAAATGGACGAGCGACGAGTGGCTGACGATGCGGCTTACCATCGATGCGAATGCCGATGGGAAATGGGTCATCAGTGGATGGGTCTGGCCAAGGGGGGGGGAAGTGCCGAAAGAGCCTGCGATCACGATGCAATCAGAGGACAAGCCAGGCCAGGGTAAGGCCTCGATCTGGGGAACTCCTTACTCGGGAACGCCGATCTCTTTCGACAATATCGTGATCGAAAATCGCGAGGCCGAGGAGTCAAAGTGAGTCAAAGTCGATGCTGTTCCAACGGGCGCTTCATGGGGCGGGAAGTCCCGCTGATGCCGCGCTTCATTCGCAGCATGAACTGGGTGATGTAGTCAGACGTTGATGCCGTGTGGCGGCGGATGAGTTCGGCATCGTAGCGCACCGTTCCGTTTTGGATGAGCAGCTTTGCCAGGCGGGCTGCGGTGACTTCCTTAGCAAAGTGTTCGCGCGCCCGTCGCAGGCCAGTGGTGCCCATGGAGGTGCGGTTCTCGCTATTGCCGAGGAGCTCGGCAAGCGCTTCCGCAAAGGCGGCGGGGTGACGCTCGGGGACGAGGCGACCATTTGCCCCATCGATCACCATCTCCGGAACGCCTGCTAGAACAGTCGAAACACACGGAAGTCCTGCAGCCATTGCCTCCATGATCACTGTGGGCAAATTGTCCATGCCTCCGTCGTGTTCAGTGACGCATGGTAGCGCGAAAATGCTGGCCTGCCCGAGGAGATTGACGATTTGGTCTTGAGATTTCGGGCCCAACAGTTGGACTGTGTCACCGGTCTGGGTTTCCTCGATAAGGTGTGCCAGTTTACCATGGAGAGGGCCTTCACCTACAATTTTGCAGATGCAGGCAATGCGTTTTTCCTTGAGGATCGCCATCGCCCGAATGAGGTCATCAAAGCCCTTCTTTTCAATCAGGCGACCGACACTGAGAATCGCTGGGGGTGTGCATTTTTCCCCTCCTATCGCTTTTTCGAATGGCTGGAGGTCGAGGCCATTGTAGACACGGTGAATCTTCGCAGCCGCAGCTGGGTGACTTTCAGCCAGGCGTTTGACACTGTAGTCGCTGACGGAGACGACGAGCGCGGCGTCACGCATCAGCCGATCGAGCGTGATCACGTTGTCACAATCCGGATCACAAAAGATATCGTTCGCGTGGCCCGTAAAACTGAAGGTGTGGCCGTAGAATGCTCGCATCCACCAGCATGCTCGTGCTCCGATGCCAGCGAAGTGGGAGTGTGCGTGGTGCACACCGTGGCGTTGCATTTCACTGCCGATATAGGCGGCTTCGTAGACACGCAACTTGTCCGGGCGATCGCCCCAGTGCCGCAATGTCAGGACAACTCCCTGAGGAAATTCGTTCCGGTCTTTGCGTCCCTTGACGATCTCCACCAGCTCGTCGGACGGGGGCAGCACGTGGACGCGATCGAACAGCTCTGCGGGGAAGTGCCGAATGTTCTCTGCCCGAGTGTCATGGATGGAGAAAATCAGAGGTCGCAGGCCCAGTTGCTCCAGTTCAAGAATCTCCCGGGCGCAAAAGGTCTGAGTGAACGACGGGAAACGTTCGAACACGTAGGCGAGGTGGAAGGGGGGAAGAGGTGTGGGCATCTTCGTTCGAAGGGCATAGCACAGGGTGATCTCCCGGCCTAAGTGATTCGTACGCGAATTGTGGATCCGAGGCTCATTCGTCGATTGCAGACAAGTGGCAGTGCGCACATAATGGACCATGTCCGAGACAATTTCCTCCAGTACATCGACGCCTGATCCGCAAATCTTGCCTGATGCTCACGGGCATTTTGGCCAGTTTGGCGGAATGTTTGTCCCGGAAACGTTGATGGCCGCCCTGACCGAGCTGGATCTGGAGTATCAGAAAGCTCGTGTCGATGAGGAATTTCAGGGCGAGCTGGCGCGGCTGCTGCGCGAATACTGCGGCCGCGAGACTCCGCTCTACCTTGCAGAAAGGTTGACTGAGAAGCTCGGTGGGGCGCGAATTTATCTGAAGCGCGAAGATCTCCTGCACACCGGTGCCCACAAAATTAACAATGCACTGGGGCAGATCCTGCTGGCCAAACGCCTTGGTAAGAAGAGGATTATCGCCGAAACGGGTGCGGGGCAGCATGGAGTGGCTACAGCCACGGTAGCAGCGCGATTCGGTTTCGAATGTGTGATTTATATGGGGGCCGTAGATATGAAGCGGCAGGCTTTGAACGTCGCGCGGATGCGATTCCTCGGTGCTGAGGTGCGAGCGGTTACAGCTGGTCAGGCGACTCTGAAGGAGGCTGTCAATGAAGCGATGCGGGATTGGGTCACGAACGTCCGTGACACACACTATATCTTGGGTTCAGCTCTTGGATCGCACCCTTTCCCTATGATTGTACGGGATTTCCATCGCGTGATCGGAGTTGAGGCACGGCGGCAAATCCTCGAGCGGGAGGAACGCCTGCCGGATTTGCTGGTCGCATGTGTCGGCGGAGGGAGCAACGCAATTGGCCTCTTTCATCCGTTTTTACAGGACGAAAGTGTGAAAATGGTAGGTGTTGAAGCCGGTGGAGATGGAATCGTGCAGGGGCGGCATGCCGCTAGATTCCAAGGCGGAAAGTTGGGCGTTTTGCAGGGAACGAAGACGTTCCTACTGGCAGATTCGGACGGACAGATCGAACTCACACATTCGGTAAGCGCAGGGCTGGACTATGCTGCGGTGGGGCCAGAACATGCCTACTACAGAGAGCTGGGACGTGTCGACTATGTCTATGCTACTGATGGTGAGGCTCTTGCCGGATTCCAAGAGCTTTCCCGTGTCGAGGGGATTATCCCTGCTCTGGAGACATCTCATGCGATTGCATATGTTCTCAAACAAGCGCCAAAGATGAAGACGGATGAAATTATTATCATAAACTGCTCTGGGCGAGGGGATAAGGATGTGGAACAGGCGGCAGAATACATCTATGGCAAATCAGATCGGCTTGAAGAGTGAGCTTCAGTAGGGATTATTGAAATAAACCCGAATTATCATAAAAAAACTCTTGCTGTAAGATATTGAGGGTGTCATACTATTAAGGTCTGCTAATAGGCTCAAGGCCCCATTCCACCAATTGCAGGTGGAAGCGACGTTGATAATTACTAGAACGCTCACACTATGAAATTGTTACAAAAACTGGTTGTGGTCGCAACTGCCGTTGGGGCCAGCTCTTTGATGGCAGCAGATTGCGAATCGATCGCAGCCGCGGTTACCAAGCAGGTAGAGGCAGCGCCTGAAACGGTGCTGATGATCGTAGAGGACTCAATGGCAAGTCACGAGAAGTGTGCTTGTGAAGTGGTGAAAGCTGCAATTGTCGCTTCAAAAGCCACTGAAAAGCTAGTGGGTGAGATCGTTTTCACGGCAGTGATCGCTTCAGAAAGCATGGCTCCAACTGTCGCGGAGTGTGCGATCTCTGTTGCGCCAGACTCTGCGTCACAAATTCGGTCAGCTTTGAAACGGGCACTCAGCGATTCTGGAGGCTACCCCAACGATGAAGGAGGGAAGGCACCCGTCTACTCCGGGAAGAATCCTGGTTACGGTAAAGACTCAATTCCATCCGCTGAGGCGGTCGATGATGGCGGATTCGACTTCGGTCGCGCGCCACTCGATGTTCGCGGTATCTACCTCTTGGCTCCATCACCAGGCGGTGGGTTCATTTCCACCACTCAGAATTTCGACATTCCCAAATCTCTCGCCAGAGAATTCAAGAGAATCTACGGTTACTACCCAAAAGGTATTGATCGTGAAGAGGTCGTGAATCTCATCAAGCGTAAAGACAAGGAATCCGGCTCATCGGGTGGAAAGGTTATCATAACTGTTCCTGTCACTCCGAGCGACCCAACACCGAAGCCCAATTAATAGTAAATTTGACCTCAAATTTCGTCAGGAAACAGGTTTTTTCCCCAATCTTGAAGAATTCTCTTGAAGTCGCGCCGAAAAAGTTTGATTATCACCGCCTGACTCTGGTTATACATGGGCTTTTTGTAGGAAGACCAAACCGACAACACATTTTAACACTAGCCTCCAATTGAATTGAAAAGGATCATGATCACAAAGCGAAGTTTTTCTGCTTTCATACTAGCAGCAGCATCCGTAGCCGGTTTGGGCGGAGCCCAGGCTCAAGGGTTGCTTAGCATCGGAGCCGACAACGACTTTGAAGCTAACCTGCCATTCACTGTTACGCTTGCGACAGCAGTGGGATACGATTCCAACTCAAACCAGGCACCTGACGGCTTCGATGAAGCTGACACGGGGTTCTGGCAGGGCGGTGTAGTTGTAGCCTATGCATCAGGTTCTCCTGTAACGAAGGTTAAGGTTGGGGGGCAGTATTCTGGCTTCTACTATTTTGACACTCAGCCAAACCAGGACGACTGGTTCCACAACTTCAGAGCAACACTCAACGTCACGCATTCAGCATCACGCAGATTGCAGCTCGGTTTCAATGGTTGGGTTGCATATGAGTTTCAGCCGGATTTTGCGATTGGCCAGACCAGTTCACGTGTGAGAGATCAGTATACTTTCGGGTATGCGAATTTCTCTGCCGCTTACATGATCTCTCCTGCGATCACATCGGTGACAAACTACACGTTCAACGGTGTTTACTACGATGAGGACAACGCTGATGATCGTGTCAGTCATTTGATCTCCCAGCAGTTCAAGTATTTGGTGTCGCGATTGACCGCATTGACTGCAGAGTATCGGTTTGGAATTACAGAGTATGATAGTGGACGTAACGATTACAAGTCGCACTATGCGCTTATTGGGGCAAACCATGCGTTCTCTCGTCAGTTGACAGCAAGTATCGCAGGTGGTGCTGAGTTCACGGAATTTGATTCAGGTGGCGATACGACGAATCCCTACTTCGAAGGTGCGCTGAACTACCGTCTTGCAGAGGAGACAACTCTTCGCTGGTACAATCGTTATGGATACGATGCAACAAATGCGGGAACACACCAAAAGCGCTTGTCATACCGCACTGGTCTGACGGCTACGCAAAAGTTCGGCCCCTACTTGTCAGGAAATGCCGGAGTCCACTACATCCACCAGACCTTCGAAAATGGGTTTGCAGCTTCAGATCGGGATGATGATGTCGTGTATCTCACTGTTGGGCTCGACTATCAGATCCTTGACAATGTAGTATTGAACTCAAGTTATTCATACACCAACCTATCATCTGATGCGGAGCTGCTGGAATACGACCGCAGCCGGGTGTCACTTGGGGTAAGCGCTACTTTTTAAAAAGTTTAGCAATTTTTTGAACGAATTGCTCCCGCTGTGTTCATACACGGCGGGAGCTTCTTTTTTCCCTCTGTAAGCATTTGCGTAGCCTGAGATCGGTAATATCTATTAACTAACCATGGACGATACAAACAATAACGAGGTTAAACTTCACGCGCTGGATTACTGGCAAGTAATCAGGAACCGCTATGGCGTCATTCTCCTGGCGTTCTTCTTGGTCTTTATGACCGCCGCCGTGATTACCTACATCATGCCTCGTGAATACTTGGGACGCGTTCGTCTTCAGATTCAGCCAGTATCACAGGAGTACGAGGTGTTTCGTGACAACTCAACGAGGGCAATGATCACACCTGCGTTTATTCAGACCCAGTTTCAGATCATTACCAGTAAGGAAACTCTTTACGATGTGATCGAAGAATTGCAGCTGGTGAAGAAATGGGAAGATGCGAAATCGCCAGCTGATGCATATGCGCTCCTGTTGGATAAGCTTGAGACGGAAGAGGTGCGGGGAACGGATTTGATCGATATTCAGATCTATCACACAGATCCCGAAGAGGCGGCTCAGTTGGCGAACGCAATTGGGGCCGCTTACAAAAACCGCCGGACGGACATGGAAACAACACGGAGTAATCAAGCGTTGGATACGCTCAATGCTCAAGAGACTCTTCAGGAGCAGAAAGTTGAAGACGCAAGAGGGCGAATGATCGAATTGATGGAGAAGTTCAATATTGTCGATCTTGGAGGTGGTGTGCCTGCATGGGCTGGAGTCGGTGATACAACGGAGACTGGTTCGAAGCAAATTGTGATGGCCAGCAAGATGAATAGCCTGCAAGCAGAGCAGGAGATTTCGACGATCAAGACTCACATTAATACACTTACTGGGCTTGAAGGAGAGCGCTTGATCGAGGAAGCCGTTGCTTTAAATGTGATGGATTCGACCATTTCAGTCTTTTTTCCCGAAAGGCAGAAGTTGAAGGTGCAGTTAGAAGCCCTGTTGCAAACGGGATTAGGGCCAAACCACCCAGACATTCAGTCGGTGAAATCACAGTTGGAAGAGGTAAATCGTATCCTTACGAAAGGAGTGGAATCTGTTAAAAGTTCGCTGCAGACCCGTCTACAGATTGCCGAAGATAGCTTGAAAAGCTTAGAAATTATCGAGGCGGATAAGAAAGAGGAGTCCATGGATGAGAGGAAGCAATACACAACTTATGTTGAAGCCAAGCGCGCCTATGAGACTCAAAATCTGATTCTGACCGATATGCGACAGGCCCTTCTCAAAGAAAAAGTGGACCTGTCTCTGCCAAAAACCCCCATCATCATTCATGAGATTGCTGAAGCAAACGAGGTGCCTGCAAAGCCGCGCGTTCCGCTCCAGTTGGCTCTAGGTGCAGTGGTCGGAATTGTCTTTGGTATCGGTCTGGCCTTCTTCCTAGAGTACTTGGACACGAGTGTTAAGACGCTGGAAGATGTGGAGCGTTATCTGGGAGTGCCTGTGCTCGCTGTGATTCCGAAAGATGTGGGGGTTCTGCACAAGCAAAGTGGACTGAGTCCAGATGCTGAGGCTTATCGAATTCTTCGAACGAATATTGAATTCAACCGTAAAAGCGCAGATGCGAATGCGATCACTGTTGTCAGTGGTGGCGCTGGTGAGGGTAAATCGACGACCCTTGTGAACCTGGCCTACATCTGTGCGCAAGGTGGTTACAACACGTTGATGATCGACGGTGACTTGCGTCGTCCGAAACTGCACACTTTCTTTGATATCAATAACTCGGTCGGATTGACAAACTACTTGACGACAGACCTCATGCTTGAGGACGTGATCCTGCAGACTCCGATCGATAACCTGTATTTTATGCCGAGCGGAATTCTTCCCGCAGATGCGGCTGGAATCTTGAACTCCCGTCGTATGTCGGAGCTTATCGCCGATGTCAAAAACCGATTCGACCTTGTGCTGATTGACTCGCCACCGATTCTGGGTGTGAGTGATGCTTCCGTTCTTGCGAGTGAGGTGGATCTCACGATGATTGTGATCCAGCACCGTAAACTTCCGCGTGGAATGCTGATTCGGGTGAAGCAGGCCATCGAAAACGTTGGCGGCCACCTTTTGGGAGTTGTCTTGAATAACGTCGACGTGAGAAGTGACAGCCAGTACCAGTATTACACCAGCTACTACACCTACTACTCACCAACCCAGAGCGAACCTCGAGCTAAGGCGCGGCCTACCGAAGCCATGATCGATGATGAAGACATGATGGACTATGCGGATCATGAGGTGGATACGGCGAGCGCTTCCAGTGGCAAGCGTGAGAGTCGTCCTTCAAATACTTACGACGACGACGACGAGTATTGATCGCAGCGGGAGCCGGTGAACTTAACTTGAAACATAACCATGACAAAATTACCTATGAAAAGTAATGCAATAGCGCACGCGATGCTGATGGCGATTGTTTTCGTATTCGGTTACGGAAGCCTTTCCGCACAGTCGCAGCAGGAGGAAATTCTTCGTCCCGGTGATCAGATCAATCTGAAAATCAGTGGGGTTCCAGCCAAAGACATGAATGAGATTTCGGGGCTCTATACCGTCGATGGTGATGGTAAGATTCGTCTGACCCACATCAAATCGGACATTCAGGCCAAGGGATTGCGGCCCTCGGTGCTGGCGAAGACAATTGAAGCAGCCTACACTTCTGCTCAGATATTTACCTCGCCAAGAATCACGATCAATGTCGATGGAGGAACTACTTCCCTACGCTTTGTCTCAGTCTCGGGTGAGGTAAATGGAACAGGGGATGTTCCCTACCGCCCTGATTTGACCCTACTGGCTGCCATTTCTGCCCGGGGTGGCTTCACGGATTACGCTGATATGAGGAATGTTAAACTGATCCGCGGTAGCAATACGACGAAACATGACATGAAGGCAATTTCCAGCAATCCAGGCCTTGATGTAAAGTTGCGGCCGGGAGACAAGATCATCGTCTCACAGAGAAGTGCTATACCTAAATTCTTCAGAGGAGGAAACTAAAAAGAGATTGCTGGCTCCGTTCAGAGCTCTCATTTTCATTCCGCGGCCCCATCTGGTGTATCGTCACCAATGGGGCCGTTCTGGCTTCGGAGCCTGTGCCGAATATTTGAAGTGGAGGACCCGGTGAAACGCAAGGAGAAGGAGAGGGGTTGGCACTATGAGGTGTAAAATCCTACATTTTCCAAGAGGGCATTGCTTGGTTAAGCTGCTATACCTTACGTGGAAGCTTTGGACTGAAGGGATGTTTCGCGCTACAATCGATGACAATGAGTGAGGAACTCTCCGACCTTTATCAAGAAATCATCCTCGGCCACAATAAGCGCCCCCGGAATGAACAAGTTTTGGATCCCTATAGCTACAAAGCAGAGGGTTTCAACCCGTTGTGCGGAGATCGCATTACGGTTTATGCAACAGCCGATGGCGCGGGCAAGTTGGATCGCGTCACATTCGTTGGCGAGGGCTGTGCAATTTCAAGGGCATCGGCCTCTATCATGACGACCCAAGTGGAGGGACGCACGATTTCCGAGATCAATAAGCGGATTGGCGATGTCATCGCAATGCTGTCTCAGGCTGATGAGCCCGAGATGGATCTGGCGGTTGAAGGCGATCTGGCTGCGCTGGCGGGTGTCCGTAAATTCCCAGCGCGAATCAAGTGCGCTACTCTGAGCTGGCACGCGCTAAGATCAGCGATCGAAAACCGAAGCGATACCGAGCGTTGATGTCTAGACCAAGTGTCGCTCGATATTCGCTGGTGGGAAGAGCAACTCTCCAAGCCCTTCAGGAGTGAGACTTGGGTTGATCTATCATCAGTTCGTCGACCATGGGGGGCTCGAGAAATACCTCCTGGGTTTGTCGCGATCTCTCATTGAGTGCGGCCATCAACTTGAGGTCGTGACGGCGCAGACTGACGCAGCGACCCGAGCGGAACCGTCTGTTCACCTCCACATGCTGAAGCGACCACCTCTGTCATCGATGCTGCGGTTGTGGGATTTCGCTTGGCGTTCCGAGAGCTTCTGCCGAAATGACGGCAAATTCAGATCATCCGTCGATCTCACGGTTGGATTTGGCAGGACGATCGCTCAGGATCTGCATCGGGCAGGGGGCGGATGTCATGCTGTCTACTCCCGCCTTTTGCCGGCAGCGAAGCGGCTCGGGCTTAAGAACCGCTTGGAACTTTCACTCGAGTGGCAGCTCTACACTTCTGGAAAGACACGTCACTTTGTTGTGAACGCTTCCAAGGTAAGGGACGAATTGCAGGCAACCTATGGAATGGATCCGGCAAAGTGCTCCGTCATTCACACCGCTGTCAACACTGGCCAGTTCTTTCCTGCCGAATCCGCTTCCCAGCGCCAAGCTCTGCGTCGGGAGCTTGGGATGCCTGCTGATCGAAAGGTCGCCCTGTTCGTCTCATCTTCCCACCGTCGAAAGGGGCTTGGCACGATTATCAACGCCCTGAGCGCATCCGACATTCTCGCCGATCTTGATATTTGGATCGCTGGGAAGCCGCTCGATAGCCGACATCGGCAGATGGCGCAATCCGTCCCAGGGCTGCTGTCCCGATTGAAATTCCTGGGCGATCGATCAGACCTGCCTGCTCTCTATCGGGCCAGTGATCTGTTCGTGCATCCGACTCTTTACGATGCCTGTGCAAATACCGTTCTGCAGGCGATGAGCAGCGGAACGCCCTCCATCGTTTCTGCCGCCGACGGTGCCTCTGAATTTATCGACCACGGAAACAACGGCTTTCTGTTAAAGGATCCGGCCGATTCGATCGAGCTGCACCATCATCTTGAAAGAGCATCATCCCTGGCGCCCGACGCCAGAGCAAGGATTGGCGAGGCCGCGCGGAACCGCGTGATGCCACTCACGTGGGCAGCACATGTCGCCAAGTGGGAGGAGCTCTTTGAGCGGCTCAAGCCTGCTTCACCCTAGCGCTCTTTGTGAGGCGCTCGAAGGTGGAGAGTCGCCTCATGTCGCTGTCCATGGCAGGCGATCTCGTAGCGGCTTTTGCGAAGCTCCGGTATTACAATTGGCGAGCCATCGCCGTTCTTTACGTAGGCCATCGCGACTGCGCTCCCCAGTGTCGGGCCGAAAGCAGCGGATGTCGTGTAACCGGTGAGTTTGCCATCGCGAAAAACGGGCTCATTTCCCCAGAACTGAACATTCGGATCCTTCAATACCAGCGATACCAGCCTCCGCCGGATGCCCTGTTCCTTCTGTTTTAAAAGGCTCGCTTTGCCGAGGAAATCCTTGTTCCAGTCCACTGCAAAGCTTAGGCCGGCTTCAAGTGGTGTATCGTCGGGAGAGATGTCGTGTCCCCAGGCACGAAACCCTTTTTCCAGTCGCATCGCATTGATCGCATAGACGCCCGCGTGGCCGATCTTGAATGCGTTCCCCGCATCAATGATGGAATCGTAGACTGCCAGAGTGGTCTGGAAAGGAGTATGTAGTTCCCAGCCATTCTCACCCACATAGCTGATTCGCAGTGCCTTGGTGTAGTGTCCGTCGATGGTGATTTCCTGTGCAGTACCAGGGGGGAATGCTGATTCCGAAAGATCCGTATCGGTGACCAGTGAGAGCACTGCTGGCGCATTGGGGCCCATCACACTCACTACTCCTATTCCCGAAGTCACATCGATCAGTCTTGTGTCACTGTTAAAGGGAATGTGCTGCCTGATCCAGTCGGCATCCCGTACGGTTTGAGTGGTGGACGTTACGATATAGAACTCGTGAGGATCAGTGCGAACGACCGTCAAATCCGATTCGTATGTGCCACGCTCATTGAGCATGCCAGTGTAGACAACTTTGCCGACTGGCACGTCGACGTTGTTTGCGCAGAGTTGCTGCAGAATTCCGCACGCGCCTTCACCACGCAGCAGATATTTCGAAAAGGTCGACTGATCGATGACAGAGACGTTCTCACGGCAGTTGCGCACTTCCTCCGCGACGTAGGGAGCCCAGTTCTGGCGGTTAAAGGAATACTCTGCTTCGGGCGACGCATCTTCAGGCGCGAACCAGTTCGCTCGTTCCCAGCCCATGGACTGGCCGAAGCAGGCGTTCTGTGCTGTTAGTCGGTCGTAGAGTGGGGTGCGGCGCAGTCCGCGGGCTGTTGTGAATTCGCGGTTTGGCCACGCCATTTGATAGTGCAACCCTAACACTTCACCTGTGCGCTCCGTCAGGTAGGCCCGATCGTTGTGAATGGGGAGAAATCGCCGGATATCCACCGACCAGAGATCCATGGGCGACTCGCCACCCTCCAGCCACTCTGCTGCGTATTTTCCGACTCCCCCGGCACTTGCGATCCCAACAGAGTTGAATCCAGCCAGAACAAAAACGCCCTCCGTCTGTGCCGGCTTGCCCATGATGAAGTTGTTGTCGGGTGTGAAACTTTCCGGGCCGTTGATGAATTTTGGAAACTCTGCAGTCTCGAGCGCGGGAATGCGGTGTTTACCGGAGGCCAGCGGTTGCTTGTATTTCTCCCAGTCGGGCTCCAGCAGGCCGAACGAGAAATCCCGTGGCACCGGTTGTGCCATCCAAGGTTGCGAAACTTTCTGAAATGCTCCCAGCATGATGCTGTTGTCATCCAAAGTGCGGGCGTATAGCAGTCCGTCAGGGTCCCGCATGCAGGCGAAATTTTTCGACGCGCCCTCGATCGGTTCGGACAGGATGTAGTGGTGCTCCACTGGAAAGAGCGGGATATCGATGTCCGCTTTGAGGCCCAGTTCACGCGCCCACATACCGCCGCAGAGGATGACCCATTCCGACTTGATTTCGCCAGCGGAAGTCCGCACACCAGTGGCGCGGCCATTGCCGTCCATGATCAGCTCCTCCACAGCCACGCCCGTATGAATCATGGCTCCATTGTCAGCAGCGCCTTTC
Source organism: Verrucomicrobiia bacterium (assembly GCA_020439995.1). Lineage (GTDB taxonomy): Bacteria > Verrucomicrobiota > Verrucomicrobiia > Verrucomicrobiales > DEV007 > JAGROY01. Next base: position 18,251 of record JAGROY010000197.1, on the reverse strand, counting down.
GCCAGGGCTACTGCTACATTGCCGGGAATGACGCGGCCGTCGTGTGGAAGCCAAACCGCCCCGAGCACATCATCAGTCCGCATAAGAGGCCATTTCTCGCCAGCTTCATCAGCAGAGATCATGGTGGCCTCCACACCGAAGACCTCTGCCATCGCTGCTGTGCGTCGCAGTTGAATCATCCGCTCCTCACTCGTGCCGACGATCAGGCTGCCGACCTGCAGCCATCCGGTTGGAATGCCTGTTTCCTGCTCCAGAGTGGGGTAGAGTTCCACGCTGTACTTATTGATCTTTGTCAGGCTGTTGCTGGTGCGCAATTGCCCGACCATGCCTGCCGCGTGCCACGTGGTTCCTGCGCCGATCTCGTTTTGCTCCAGCAGCAGCACATCTTTCCATCCCATTTTTGCCAAATGGTAGGCGACACTTGCGCCGACGACTCCGCCGCCAACGATCACTGCCCGGGCCGATTCTGGCAGAGGCTGCGAAGGCCATTGAATTTCCGGACGAACCGGTGTGTTCGAAAGTGTCGTCTGCGGTGTCATTGTCTTACTCGATTTTGAAGGGCTCACCCTGAATTATCCTAACGAGGAACTATTCACAATCCCGAATCACGCGTCCGACTTTCAAAATAAGTGGCCAGCGCACCGGGCGAAGTCCCTTCCCCCAGGCCCGGTGAATTGCTGGGGCGATCTTACTGACGGGATCACGTCCGGTGTCTGCTTGAAACCGTTTCACCGATGACCAAGTGCGCAGATACGCAAGTAGAGCGCGTGCGGACCATTCCACTTTCATCCTAAACATCGCCGGCGTGCACTGATCGTATGGGAAGGGAATGTCGCGGTAGTCACTTTCAATATGCGCGCGTTCTGGCGGCCAGTAGGGATTGACCTCTCCGGTGTAGAAATCCTGTACGATCGCATCCACTTCTGTAGTGATGCTGGTCAGCCCGTATGTCCATGCCGCGACGATCGCCTGATCCACGGCAACACGTCTTACTTCAGCATGGAATCGATCGAAATCGAACCAGTGAATGGCCTGGGCAATGGTGATCAGATCGACAGAGTCGCTGGCGATGCCGCTCACTTCGGCTGGCGCAACGTGGTAGTGGACGTTGTCTCTTCGAGTGGCATGCTCGATCTGTTGCCAGCTGGCATCCGTGGCGATGATTTTGTCAAAGTGCCCGGCGAGCGCCACGGCAGCCTGACCAGAACCCGTGGCACAGTCCCAGGCGCAACGCCTTGACGGGCTTAGCCTCGCAAGGTAATCGAACAATTCCACGGGATAGGTGGGTCTTGCTGCGGCATACTCGTCTGCATGCCCGGAGAAATGGTCATGGAAATCAGCACTCATTGGGGACCATATCTTGAATTGCCTGCCTCACAAGCCTGCGCCCTTCCGTTTGCGACCTGCCCGGCCCGTGGTATAGTTTCAGTTCCACTGCCTTGCCTGAGGGGAGTGGACGTTTCTTTTTCAACATCAGGAGATTGCAATCGCCAGCTCAATGGATTCGATACTCAGTATTCTTCAATTTATCGGGGTTTTGCTCATCGTAGTGCTCCTGTTCAATTTCATGATCATCGTTCATGAGTGGGGACACTTCCTCGCCGCGCGCTGGCGGGGGCTGCACATCGAGAAGTTTCAGATCTGGTTTGGCAAAGCGATCTGGAAGAAAACCTACAACGGGGTGCAGTACGGGCTAGGGTGTATCCCGGCAGGAGGATTCGTTGCCTTGCCGCAGATGGCACCGATGGAGATGATCGAAGGCAGTGGCGAAGACCGCGAGAAGCTGCCGGACATTACGCCCCTTGATAAGATTATCGTTGCCTTTGCCGGGCCACTGTTCAGCTTTTTGCTTGCCTGTTTCTTCGCCGTGATAGTCTGGAGCGTCGGTACGCCAGTTGCGGGAGATCGCACGACGACGATCGGATACATCGCGAGGGACATGCCCGCAGCAAATTCCGACCTGAAGATTGGGGACAAGATTCTTTCGATCGATGGGGAAAAAGTGTCTCGCTGGTCTGGAATGGTGGACAGCGTGACGTGGTCGATTATCGCAGCAGAGGGAGACACTATCGATTTTGAGGTTGAGCGTGACGGGCAGGTATTGACTGTTCCCGTGACTGCTCCCCGAGAGAAATTGCATCACGACTGGGACGAGCAGTCGTGGTTCAGTAAGCTCTTTAAGCGGAAGCCGTTTCGCAAAGTGGGAATCGCGGCGGAAACCGGTGACATTATCTTCGGCACCTTTACGGAACCCAGTCCGGCAACGTTGGCGGGGCTGAAAAAAGGCGATATTCTGAGAGGGGTCAACGGCAAGCCAGCCCAGGCCATTTTTGAGGAAATCGAGTATTCGGAAGGTAAGCCCATTACGCTTACCATCGAGCGTGATAAGCAACCGATGGAGATCGCCGTAACACCCGCCGTCCCTTCCCAGCCCAGTGCTCCAGACGGCGAAAAAACGTACAGCATAGGCTTGCGCTCGTTTGAAGACCCAGGCCACGGCAAGATCGAACTGGAGCACGTTCCGCCGCTCACGCAGATCCAGGACAGCATGCGCATGATGTATAACACCATCACCAAAGTGTTTTCGCCAAAGTCCGATATCGGTGCAGGGCATTTGAGTGGGCCCGTGGGGATTATCCAAACCAAGTTCACCCTGCTGCTCGACTATCCCGAGGGCTGGCGCATGGTTCTATGGTTCAGCGTGGTGCTCAATGTGAACCTTGCCATCATGAACCTCCTGCCATTCCCGGTTCTGGACGGCGGCCACATCACCATGGCGCTGATGGAAATCGTCCGACGCAAACCGCTGAACTTCCGGCTGCTCGAAATGATTCAAGCTGGCTGTGTCGTCCTGCTGTTTAGCTTCATTATCTTCGTAACCCTCAAGGACGGCGGCACTTTGTTCAAAAAAAGCCCGGAACATGTCCCTGAAAAATTTGGAGACTTGCCTGCAAAAATAGCGGAATAGTGGTATGGGATGACCATGTCGCAATCACTCCGTTACTGTCCGGATCTCTATCATTACAACCGCAGGAAGACCCGTGAAGTCCTGGTAGGGGACGTCGGTATCGGCGGCGACAATCCGATCCGGGTGCAGTCCATGCTGACCTCGGATACCCGTGACACCGAGGCGTGTGTGGCGGAGGCGATCGGTTTGGTCGAAGTGGGGTGCGAAATCGTGCGGATCACAGCGCAGACCCGAAAGTACGCGGAAAATCTTGAGAATATCAAGGCGGGCCTTCTTGCCAAAGGTGTGAACGTGCCCCTGGTGGCCGACATTCACTTTAAGCCAGATGCGGCCCTTGAAGCGGCGAAGTGGGTGGAGAAAGTGCGAGTCAATCCAGGCAATTATGTGGACAAGAAAAAGTTCGCCGTGCGGGAATACACTGATGACCAGTACGAGGAGGAGTTGTCCCGGATCGAAGAAGAGTTTTCACCGCTGGTGCAGCTCTGCCAGAAGCGCGGCGTCGCCATGCGCATCGGCACCAATCACGGATCACTGAGTGACCGGATCATGAACCGCTACGGCGATACGCCGAAGGGGATGGTCGAGAGCGCTCTTGAGTTTGCGCGCATCGCACGCAGCCACGATTATCACAATTTCCTCTTCTCTATGAAGGCTAGTAATCCCAAGGTCATGATCGAAGCCTACCGTTTGCTCGTCGCTGAACTGGCGCTCCAGGGCGACGACTGGAACTATCCTATCCACCTGGGTGTGACCGAGGCAGGTGATGGCGAGGACGGTCGGATAAAAAGCGCAATCGGCATCGGTTCTCTACTCAACGATGGAGTGGGGGATACCATTCGAGTTTCTTTGACGGAGGATTCGGTGCACGAGATTCCCGTGGCACAGGCCCTTGCTGCACGCTACAGCCAGCGGCCTGATGAAGGTGTGAATGCAGCGCTGCCCGAAGTTTCCTACAATCCGTTCGACTACGTCCGCCGTGGTTCCGCAGTCATCGAAGTCAACGGGCATGAACTTGGTGGGGACAAGGTGGTGAAAGTGTTCACCTCCCGCGAAAAGTGGGACGCCCTCTCGCACAAGCTCGATAAACTCGGCGATTTTCAGCCGGAAGTGGTGGTTGAGGACTCCGGCGTGATCGCCATCGATCCCACCAGTGACGAGGCAGTGGGTAAGCTCAATGCGGCTGCGGATCCGGTGCTGGTCACTGTGGCCGATGGTGTTGCCATGAACGTGGTTCCGGCGTTCCGCTTGCTGGCGGCTCGGGTCGATCCCCGGCATCCGATTCTCTTGAAAGACTCTTTTGAAGTCTCGAGGGATCCCAACAAGCCTTTTCTGGAGACGCTTCTCGCTGCGAGTGCCAACATAGGGTCTCTTCTCTGCGATGGCATCGGGGATGCAGTGTTGATCCAAGGTGAGCAGGCACCCGGTCAATCGCTTCGCCTGGCATACAATATTCTTCAGGCTGCGGGCACCCGTATTTTCAAAACCGACTACGTGGCCTGTCCCAGCTGCGGTCGCACATTGTTCAATCTCCAGACGACAACACAAAAAATCAGGGAGGCAACTGGCCATCTCAAAGGGGTGCGAATCGCTGTCATGGGCTGCATTGTCAACGGCCCGGGTGAAATGGCAGACGCCGACTTCGGATACGTCGGGGGCGCACCAGGCAAGATCAATTTGTACGTTGGCAAGGAAGCAGTGAAATTCAATATTCCCGAAGGGGAAGCTGTCGAACGGCTCGTCGATCTCATTCGTGAGCACGATCGGTGGATCGATGCTCCTTCTCCGGTCGAGCCTGCAGGAGTCGTCTAGGTTGTATTGTAGCCATTTTATTGTAGTGTAATTGCAAGAAAGGCACGAATTTTGCGACGCAGTGTTGACGCGATTCGTTTCTTCCCGTTAACCTGCCTTTAATGCGTTTTCTCTTCCAGGCGCAGCACAGCATGAGACTGAGCTTTCTCACTGCTGGGCTCCTCGTTTTCGCTTCTGCCACGATCGGGCTCCCCGATTTGCTGGCAGGTGTCGATAATGCAAAGGCAAAGCTGGAGCAGGTGCACGAACTCTCGCACGGGCCTGCGGGTATGACGATCACTCCCAGTGGTGACATCATTTTGAGCCTGCACCAGTATTACCGTCCAGCCCACCGGGTGGTGAAAATTCCTGCTGGCTCGGCGACTGCGTTGCCTTTTCCAAACGATCCGATCAGCCGTGGTCTTGAAAGTGAGGATATCCGGCTTGATGCGGTGCAGGGACTTCAATGCGACAAGAAGGGCATCGTCTGGATGTTGGACAACGGCAGGAGAGGGGAGGTTACGCCCAAAATCGTGGCGTGGAACGACAAGAAAAACACCCTGCACAAGGTCATCCGGCTCGGCGAGGAATGCTTGCGGGCCGACTCGTTCGTGAACGATTTGGCGCTCGATCCAGAAGACCCAACAACGTTGTATATCACCGACCCTGCGGGAGGCGACAATGCGGCCCTGATTGTAGTCGATGTTGAAACGGGCACTGCTACTCGAATTCTTGAGGGCGATGTGAGTGTGCGGCCGGGCTCTGTGGATCTCATTATGGACAGTCGTGTGGTCGAGGCACAGGGCATTGATGGCAGTTCCGTCCGTCCTCAGTTTGGCGTGAACGGCATTACCCTGGATCGAAAGGGCAAGTGGTTGTATTTTTGTCCGCTCAACGGCGATTTCCTCTACCGTGTCGAAACAGAATTCCTGAATGGAGAAGAGATTATTCCAAAGGAGGAGATCGCCGACAAGGTCGAGGTGTATGCCCGCAAGCCTGCGTGCGACGGCATTTCGATTGACCGCGACGATAATATTTACGTCACCGATTTAAGTTCCAAGGCGATTGGAGTGATCGACGCCAAGTATCGGAAGTATCGGTTAGTGGTTTCCGACCCGCTCTTCGACTGGCCGGACGGCCTCTGCTTTGGCGACAACCGCTTCTACTTTTACACCAATCAATTGCACCGCTCGGCATTGTTCAACAAAGGGGTCGATCGCTTGCGTCCTGGATTTTATCTGTTCGAGTTCAAAGGGCTCACTTCCGGTATCAAGGGGAACTGATCGCCATTGATTGCCATTGATGCCTAAGCAATGCAAAAGAGCCGCAGCCCTTGCGGGTGCGGCTCTTGCGTTGTCGGAATATTCGCCTGGTTGTCAGTCGACGTTGATGGCGATCGATTTCGGCTTCGTCTCCTCTCGCTTCGGCACGTTGATAGTGAGCACGCCCTCCTTGAAGGTCGCCTTGATGGCTTCACCGTTGGCGTCCTCCGGCAGGCGGAACGAGCGAACGAAGCGACCGTATGAGCGCTCGACCAAGTGGACTTTTGAGCCCTCACTCTTCTCTTCGGATTTGCGCTCACCTTCGACGGTGAGAACGCGATCCGAAAATGTCAGCGTCACGTTGTCCTTGTCGACGCGCGGCAGATCCGCATGGATCGTGTAGCCGTTCTCGTCCTCGTGGATGTCTACCGACGGCAGCCAGTCGCCCGTAGCGCAACGGCCTTTTCCAGACGCTCCGCACTGATTTCCAGCCAGAGAGTTCAGCCGATTCGAGAGTTCTGTAAGGTCACGGAATGGATTCCAGGTAGTTAGTGTCTGATTCATAATAGTTTTGCAGAGTTAATTGGTTTTACTTGTGTGGTTCAATTACTTGCAATCTATTGATGCAATCTCCATGCCAGATGGGTGGTTGTTTCTGTTATCTGTTGGTGGTGAGGCAGTTTACGTCAATTTCGGATTGGAGTGAATACCGTTGAAGAGCGACAAAATGTCACGTGGCAAGCTCGTTTGTCACGGATTGATCTGTGACATGATGACGCAACTGGCCCAGCGAGATTGGAGTGGTGCCGTTCAGTCGCTTCTCCGACAAATCCTGGCGACTATCCAGGGGGCCATTTCAACGGGCGACCACCCAGAACGTGAACGTGCAGGTGGGGAACCGTCTCACCCCCGTCGGCACCATTATTGATCACCACGCGAAATCCACCATCGGCAGTATTGACGCCCTCTGCCGTGGCTACTTTGCCAGCCGTCAGCAGCAGATGTCCCAGGGTCGCCTGGTCAACGAATTCAGCCTCAGCGACTCGCGGGATTGGCTTTTTCGGCACGACGAGGAAGTGCACAGGTGCCTGCGGACTGATGTCCCGAAACGCAATGCACACGTCGTCTTCGTGCAGGATATCGGCGGGGATTTCTCTCGCTACAATTTTTTCGAACAAGGTCATTCCCCAGATTCCCGTGTCCCCTCAGGAACGTCAAGCTTCCCCGTAGCAACTCGTGCAAGCCGTGCAATCGCCTCCGGTTTGTAGAGAAGCCCTCCCGGGCTTCCCCACTACTCCAGTTCCTCGATGCTTTCGTGCCACGGCAGGCCGTATGCATTGAGGTCGGCCATGAAGGGATCGGGATCGAACTCTTCAATGTTGAAGACACCTGCCCCTGTCCACTTGCCTTCAGCGATCATCTTTGCACCGATCATCGCCGGAACCCCAGTGGTGTAGGACACCGCTTGAGCGCCTGTTTCCTTGAAGCATTCCTGATGGTCGCAGGTGTTGTAGACCGTGTAGCGGCGTCGCTTGCCGTCCTTAATCCCGTCGATCACGCAGCCGATCCACGTCTTGCCCACCGTGCGTGGCCCCAGTGATGCCGGATCAGGCAGCAGCGCCTTCAGGAATTGCAATGGGATGATCTCCTGGCCGTTGTAGTTGATCGGCTCGATCGAAGTCATTCCTACGTTCTGCAGCACCTCAAGATGCTTGATGTAATTGTCTGAAAACGTCATCCAGAACCGGATCCGCTTCAGTCCCTTGATGTTCTTCACCAGCGATTCCAGCTCCTCGTGGTAAATGAGAAACGCCTTCTTCGGGCCGATGCCTTCCGAGAACTCGAACGTCTGGCTGAACTCCATCGGCTTCGTCTCCACCCACTCGCCATTCTCCCAGTAGCGGCCATTCGCCGTTACTTCCCGAATATTGATCTCCGGATTGAAGTTCGTGGCAAAAGGATGCCCATGATCGCCGGCATTGCAGTCGATGATCTCAATCTCATGAATCTCGTCGAAGTGATGCTTCTGCGCATAAGCGCAATAGACACCCGTCACCCCGGGATCAAACCCAGAGCCCAACAGAGCCAAAAGCCCAGCCTCCTTGAACTTGTCCTGGTACGCCCACTGCCAGCCATACGAAAACTTCGCTTCATTTGGAGGCTCGTAGTTCGCTGTGTCGACGTAATGAGCTCCGGCTTCCAGGCATCCATCCATGATGCTCAAATCCTGGTAAGGAAGGGCAACATTGACCACCAGATCCGCGCCAAACTCCCTGATTAAAGCTGCAACCTGAGCAGGATCATCCGCATCAATCTTTGCCGTCTGAATTGGGCGGTTTAACTCCGCTGCGATCGCATCGCACTTCGACTTCGTCCGACTCGCCAGCATGATCTCCGGAAAAACATCCGGCAGGCCAGCACATTTGTGTACAACAACCCGGCTAACGCCGCCGGCTCCGATGATTAGTAGTTTGGGCATTTAGCGGTGAGTTTCCCTGCTTCAACCTCGGTCTCAAGCAAAAAGTTCCTTGTAGAAATCGCTTGCCAGAAACGTGGAGCTGTGATGATCGGACTTCCACATGAAATTTTGTTCGTTTCCCGCTCGGCTCCGCACGATACCTTCAATCGCGTAGTTGGGATGCATTCCATCGTCTGAGAGGTGCCGTGAGAAAGCACATTCGATGCTATCACCTTCGGTCACTGGTAGGCTATTCGGCCAAACTGGAAAGAAGACGGGAAACCAGTTAGTTTTGTGCAGCAGGGTATCGAGTTGCCCTGCACCGATTCTGCACTCTATGGACAGCCAGAGTAGGAATCCGTGTAGTTCAGCAGTGTCGCTAATAACGAACGTGTGACCGTGGATGGAGTTCTGCTCGATTTGACCACTGAAGTTCAGGGATTCGAACGTTGTAGGAATCGACGGCAATTTGTAGGAGTTTCCTAAATTCGAGATGCTGACGCGGACATCAAACGGCCTCCGAGCGGCGGCGAAAATATGATTAAGGTACGGGAGGGCATCGGGATCAAAAGTGGGTGACGTGATGAGTTCGGTCGGTAGCTGTACCGGAGCGATGAAAGTGTTACAGCGCTCTGGTAAGAATTCTCCGCCAGTCTTCATTAGCCGATTCTTGGCATCATTTAGAGTAGTGATTGCACCCTCGGCACTACCTATCTCGCCCAGTATCTCAGAAATGCAAACATCCGCAAGTTCCGGCAGATTAATCTCGGTGGACCGGCCAACTAAGACTGTGATTCTGTCTGCCAGCCCAAGTTTAGAGACTAGCTCTTGGGCCAACGCCGCCGCTTTTGGATTCTGTTCAATGGCGTAAGCTTTTTTTGCGCCTGCCCGGATGCATTCTATGGCCCAATGGGCTTGGTCACCGGTGCCGATGTCGACAACAATCTTTCCGGCAACAGTATCACCAATTCCCGATCGATAGAGGTCGTTGCGCATTTCATCGGCGGAAAGGAAGTTATAAAGATTCCCGTCGTAGACTGGATGCTCTCCAACGCAAGGCCAAAACAGGGGGGGCAGTCCGGGAGTGTGCGGCAGCGATTGGTAGTCTGAGCCAAAAGATCCAGATATCGAGGTTGAATTGTTTGGGGTTGCGGTGGGCATGCTGGTTGGGAGCATCAACGAATGTGTTGCCGTATCGAATGTGTTGCCGTATCTATTGCCTGCGACAAAGCTCGGCGATTTTATTAAGTGGTTAGCCCTATCGTTGAGGGGGCAATCGCAGTACTTGGGCGGGGTACTATTACGGATTTCGCGAGAATCCATTCAGATGTGTAGCTAGAACATCGGTGCTTCTGCTCAGTGGTTAAGTGGCTGTACCCGCGGATAATCTGTCGGCATTCACGAGCGCCGCAATTGCAGTGCATGAACCACGAGCTATCGTCTTGAGCCGTGTCGTAGTCCCAAGTTAGCTGTTGGCCCGCCTCAATTGGATGCATTGCGACAATAGAGAAGAGGTCTTGGATTCTACAGTTTGGTTTGCAAGAGTGGTTGACAAGCCTCGCTAGTCCCGTGGAGTCTCTAACATAATTGTCGGCAAACGGTATGGCGTGTTCGAAAACATATTCCGGAGCATCATTCGGCAACCGTATGTTTGGCCAGTCCCAGTAATAAATCTTTCCATCGAATCTGGCGATAAACTCACCTGGGAAGATTTTGGCTGTTGCATAAACTCCACGTCCCATGGTACCCAGATCCCTTGTCGTTAGTTTCCTGTTTTCCATTGTTGCATATTTTATGAGGCGATCTTGTTTTGTGTTGTTATGTTGCGATTCCAGCGGTAATAGAAAAGTAAACCTTGGCTGGCGACGTAAATCATAACGACAATCCAAATTCCAGTAGACTTCAATTGAGGGAAGAAGCGAATAACGGTATACCCGCCCCCTAAAAGTATGGTGACGAGAAGTAGGAAATTGATGGCGGCTGGCCAGGCTGTGTCGCCGGTGCCTAAGAGTGCGCTAGAAAAAGTTATATTCATTGCGTCAAATATCTGGAACACGCAGACGAAAAGTATGCAGTCTGCAACAATTCTCGCGACACTGGCGGATTCTGTTAGATAACTCGACAGTGGTGTCCGAAATGCAAGAAAGGCGCAGGCACAGAGAGCCATATACGAGCCAATCAAGTTAAAAGCCGAATTGGTATAACGTCTGGCGTTGCTGCTTCTGTTGCTCTTCCCGAGGAAACCTACAAGAGCGATCGCAATTCCCTCCGCCGGAAGAAAGGACACTTGCATTAGGCGGATTAGCACGGTCGCGGCAGCCAAGTGATCAGAACCAAATTGTCCTACAAACCATAGAAGAATTGCGCCCCAGGCAATTACGTCGACTGCGCCGTGTAATCCTGCAGGGAACCCTACTCGAAGCTGATCGAAGACAGCAATCCTTTTCCCTCTTCTATCGATCGGAATAGAGAGGCAGACCAAGCAGCTCCCATTACGGCTCAAATTCCAGAGGCATAAGGAGAAGATGAGGAGCTCGGAAAAGCAGGCAACCAAGGTGCCAATCGCTACGCCCACAAATCCGACATTCGGTAATCCAAAGGCGTCGGTGGTAAGTCCAAAGCTGAGCCCTAAGTTTAGTGTAACTGTAGATAATCCAACTGCAAGGACCAGCGTGGTGCGCTGAATCGCTATGAAGAAGGCAGCGATGACGAAGGAACCAAACTTCATTGCCGTAGCAAACAATCCAAGTTTTAGATAAACGACCTCCATCTCTAATAGCTGTATAGGATGCTGGAATGCGCCTAAGGCCGGGTTTGCCATGAAAGTTCCAAGCAAAGCAATCACGATTCCCAAAGCCGCAAGAATTCCCGCTTGAGCCGCAGCGTGACGCACAGGAGGACGCTGCGATTGGGTGGCGAATCGTGATATAAGGGGGAGCGAATACCCTTGGCCAAAGCTCATCATCGTGAACAGGAATAATCCCGGGACAGCGAGCGAAGCCAGCGCAACTGTTCCCAGTCGCGACGTGATCCAAGCGTCGCCGAGCTGGAGCCCGACCGTCGCAACATTAGCCGCGATCAGTGGCCACCCGGCCAGCAACAAGTCTTTCCGTCGCTTGCTCCTGCCCGTCACGTTTTGCTCCCGCTCGCGTGGAAGATTGCAACAGAAAGGACCAATTAACTTACGATTTATTGCAGAATCTGGTGGGAAAAAACTCAAATTTAGTTCTCAATAATAAGAATTTTACATATTATAAAATATTAAGCAGCAAACGCAACGATTTTTTAGAAAATAGGATAAAAATGTATGCTCTTTCTGAAAGTTATGGTATAATTACTAATTATGAACAGAATTAGTTGTATAGTGGCACTCCTCGTGGTGATTTCGCTGGCAGGATGTGGGAATGAGCAAAAGGAAGTCGGCATGGAGCCAAGCGCGGGGAAAGGGCGAGAGATTGTATTGTTCACTTGGGATGAATACTTTAGTCCTGAGCTTCTTGAAACCTTCGAGAAAGAAACGGGAATTAGGGTAAAGCTCGAATTCTACGAGGATACTGAAGAGATGGCGGAAGAGGTAAGGGTTAACGCAAGTGCGTACGATGTCATCGTGGCCGATGGTCGTACTATTGATCTACTGAGTGACGCCCGAGTCCTTCATGAAATTGATGTTCCAAATCTCGTTAACATCAGTCGGGAGTTTCGGAAGCCCCCCTACGACCAGGTGAAGGCGTACTCGGTTCCCTACATGTGGGGAACGACGTTGCTCGCCTATCGTAAAGATTTAATTCAACCATCTTCGCGATCTTGGTCGCTCCTGAAGGATCCCGAGGTAGCAGGCAAAGTGGCCCTTCTTGATGAGAAACAGGAATGTTTCATGATTGGACTTTTATTGGCGGGCAAGAGCATCGATCAAGCAACACCCGAAGACCTTGAGACAGCGCAGTTGCAGTTGTCGGAAATTGTCGAGAACGGCCGGGTCAAGTTCATGAGCGATGTCGACACAATCGAAAATCTACCCAAGGGAGACGAAATTGCTGTGGCAATGATGTATAGTGGAGACGCGTCCCGAGCTGCGGCAGAAAACGAGAATGTCGATTTCTTCATCCCGGACGAAGGAGCAAGTGTCTGGATGGACAGTTTTGTGGTTTCGAGGGACACAAATAGTCTAGAAGATGCGAAAGCATTCATTAATTTCATGCAGCGCCCCGAGATTGCCGCGGCAAGTTCAGACTTTGTTGGATTTGCAACGCCAAATAAGGAGGCGTGGCCGATCCTCGACAAAATAAATCCAGACATGCGCAACAATAAAGCTCTCTATCCTGATTCAGAAGTGCTAGAACGCTGCGGATCGCTTGCGGTTAGTCCTAAGTTAGACGCTGTTATGAATAGAGGATGGAAGTCTCTTCACAAGAGCAAGAATGTGGAAGAATCGATTTCCGCTAACTAGGATCTAAACCAACGGGACTTTGTTCACCCATCCCTAATGATCCCATCGATCAGACAGAGGGCTTTCACTGCCCTCCTGCTCGCAGGAATCGCGCCGCTAGCCGTGATTCTTTTGGTGACTCATACGGTTACGAGTCAAGCGCTTAGGGAGTCCGAGAATGGTCGTGTGGTTGATCTGGGAGACGAAGTGGCTCGGGAGGTTGCTTATGTAATTGATAAGGCCATTAGGGATCTTGATTCACTAGCCCAGAGCCGTACTTTACTGTCGGCAGAATCATCCAAAGAGGACAAGCGGATGGAGTTTGACAGGTTGACGGAGAGCTATTCACACTTTCGTGACATCCGGCTGTTCGATCTCGACGGCTGGGAGATATCGACCCGGGAAACCGATAGACGCCGTGACGAGACGCGCTATTTTGCGAATGCGGTGAAGGGGAATCGTTTTATCTCAAGGCCCCATCCCGACGGCTTAGGTAAAGAGAAGGGTTACAAGTTGCTGATCACAACCTACATCCCGATTGGCAGGCCTGGAGAACTTCCAGCCAGTGTCGTGCGGGCGGAGATAGGACTTGACGATATTTGGGAGATTCTTAATTCAGCAAAGATCGGAGGTCAGCCTGGAGCATTCATCTTAATGGACGAGAATAGAAAAATATTGTCTCATCCTAACGAGGAAATGATTAGCCAGGATTTCGTGGTTGCAAAATCAACAACGGAGAATTGGATGTCCACCTCTATTGGTTCTCACACTGATCAGCAGGGTAATGTCTTTTTGCACTACACGAAGGTTCTGAATCCATCCGCCACCGGATTGCCGTATCCGTTGCTACTCTTGTGCCGTCAGAATGAAGAAACCATCTCGGGTATGATTCGCCAGTTCCAGATTACTCAGCTAGCGGGCGGCGGGGCTATTTCCATTCTTATGGCTTTGTTCGGATGGTTTCTCGCATCTAAACTTGCACAGCCGGTGATCCGCGCTGCCGAGATCGCAAAGTCTGTTGCTTCAGGAAGTCTTGACGCCAGAATGGATGACGACGGGCCGAGTGAAATGCGGGCACTGGCAACTTCCTTCAACCAGATGGTTCACGAGCTGAAAGGTCACCGTACCCACTTGGAGTCGCTCGTACAGTCGAGGACGCAGCGTCTCAGAGAATCCCAGGCTGATCTCGAGGATCTCACCGCTCAATTGCGGGCGACCTATGAGTCTACTCCAGAGGCGATCATCGTGGTGCGACCTACTGGAGAAGTCCTTGCCGCGAACAAGCGCGTGCGGGATTTCTTTGGTGTGAATGGAGCGAGGCTTCTTGAGGAGGGGCTCGCAGACGGAACGCCGTCAAAGTCTGCTCTTCTGAGATGCTTTGAAGACGAGGAGAAGTTTGAGGAGGTTTGGAAGCAGCATACCGCAAGCTCCGGCCTGGTGCACAAGGGCGAATGGGTGGTGAATGGCGAGGCGGAGATGCGGTTGGCGATCTACAGTGCCCCGGTGATGAACTCCACTGGCAACACTTTTGCCCGACTCTGGATGTTCCGGGATATGACTGAGCAGCGCCGACTGGAGCAGGGGCTTCAGCAGTCGACGAAGATGGAGGCAATTGGCCGTCTGTCCGGCGGTGTGGCCCACGATTTTAACAACTTGCTTACAGGTATTATCGGCAACCTCTCACTGAGTGAGTTGCTGGGCGATATGCCAAAAGAGAATGAGGATCTGGTGCTTTCTGCAAAGCGCGCCGCCGAGCGTGCGGCGGGAATCGTGAAGCAACTGCTCACATTCTCTCGGCAGAACAAGGTTTCGCTTCAGCCGTGGTCGGCCAATCGGCTGGTGAAGGACGTTCAGGAAATTCTGACGCCTGGTCTCGATCCCTCGATTCGCCTTCGTGTGAACCTCGACGACGCTGAACCGTTTATTTTTGCCGATGGAAATCAGATCGACCAGGTACTGATGAATTTTTGTGTGAATGCTCGGGACGCTTTGGTCGGCGGCGGGTCGATCACTGTCACTACTGCAAAAGCGTATGTGAACCTTGACGCCCTGCCGCGGCAGACGGACTGCAAGCCCGGTGACTACGTGAAGATTTCCGTGCAGGACGATGGGACGGGAATGGATGAATCCATCCGCGAGAAAATCTTTGAGCCATTTTTCACGACCAAGGAGCAGGGCAAAGGAACCGGCCTTGGTCTGGCCACATCCTACGGCATCGTTCAGGAGCACCATGGCTGGATCGAGTGTGATTCGGAACTTGGAGTTGGCACTACTTTCTCCGTGTACATTCCTGCCTGTGATAAGCCTGCGGAAGTCGCGGCCACAGCATCAGCTCCAGTGGTCGGAGGCACCGAAACCATTCTGATCGTCGACGATGAACAGATCGTCCGCACGGTGGCTGAGAATGTTCTGAAGCGCCAGGGCTACAAGGTGGAGACTGCCCAGGATGGCAAGGAGGCACTGGAAGTCGTCGCTCGCTGTGGCAAATCCATCAGCCTGATCATGCTGGACTTGACGATGCCCCGCATGTCTGGACGCGAGACTTTCAAAGAGCTCCGTTCGGGTAGATTCCCTCACATTCCGGTTGTCATCTGCAGTGGCTATCTGGTGGAGGTCGATAGCTTCGCTGAAGAAGCTGGTTCCGTGCCGGAAGGCGTGGTTCAGAAGCCATATCAGGTCGATGTCCTCGCGAGGGAGATCCGTAGAGTCATTGACGGAGTTGATGCCAATCTGGTGTAATCACGGATCTGGCAATCACTGAGTTCGGCCCGAGCGCTGGCGTCGCTTCGCAAGTGCTGCATTTTGATCTATCCCAAGGGGATACTGATCCTGTAGGATGTCATTTCATCCTTCAGCCTTTGCAGTCAATCAAATGAAATTCAGTCCGCTTCGTCTATCGCTTTTCCTCGGCCTCCTCTCCCTTGTGCTCTGTCCGCTTCTCCGTGCCGATGTTGTGATCAATGAGATCCACTATGAGCCGGGCGACGACGATGGAGCGGTGGAATTTGTGGAATTGTTCAATTCCGGGGGGGCGCCTGTCGATCTATCCGGATGGATGCTGGCGGATGCGGTTGAGTATACCTTTCCTGCCGGAACTGCGATTGATGCTGGCGGATTTGTCGTGGTTGCTGAAGATCCCGCCGCGCTGAAGTCGGCCTTCGGAGTGACGGCGCTCGGTCCGTGGGCGGGGCAGGTCGTGCGTGTCGATGAACTGGGGAATATCATCGAGCAGCTGCCAGGCCGCTTAAACAATGACGGCGAGCGCGTTGTCCTGGTGGATGGAGCCGGGCAGGAGATCGATCGCGTTGACTACAAAGTGCGCTTCCCCTGGCCGATCGGGCCGGGAGGCGATGGTGGATCGATGGAGCTGATCAACGCTTCGCTTGACAATGATCTAGGAAGCTCATGGCGCACCTCTCTGCCGCCAGGAATCCTGCCCGAAGCGACACTGTTGCCGCAGGGAAGTTCGTGGAAATTCCGGCGCGGGGACAGCGAGGCGTCGGATCCCATCGATGCCTGGCGTGGTGAAGAGTTCGTCGAAGATGGCACCTGGTTTGCGGGATTGACGCCGATCGGTTTTGGTGGTGTTACCGATGTTGAATTCAACACGCCGATCGAAAACATGCAGAACGTGCACACGGGTGTGTTTGCCCGCACGACGTTTGCCGTTGCCCCCGGAGAAATTCCTTCGCGGCTGCTCGTGCGCATGCAAGTGGACGATGGGCTCATCCTCTGGATCAACGGTGAGGAGGTTACCCGTTTTAAAGTCGACGGTGATCCCACTTTTGAATCGACTGCCTCGGGTTCCTCCACTGAGGGCAGATGGGAGGAGGTCACCGTCGAAGGCGTGGGAGCTTATGTAAAAGAGGGGATCAACACCGTAGCGGTTCAGGCATTCAACTCCACTCTGGGCGGAAGCGATTTTGGCTTCGACGTGGAAATCATCCGGCCCGCACCTGAGTCCGAACCGATTGCGCGACCGACCCCAGGAGCAGCGAATTCCGTTTTTGCCGAAAACGCGGCACCGAACATCCGTCAGGTCGATCACAGTCCGCAAATGCCAAAGGAGGGTGAAGCGGCAGTCATCACTGCCAAGGTCACGGATCCTGACGGCGTGGCTTCGGTGAAGCTACTCTATCAGTTGGTCGAACCGGGCAACTACCTGTCAGCCAGCATTCCTCTTGCAAGTTCGGATCTCAAAAGGTTGCGGCCGACAGCGCCCGCCGTTCTCGAGCCGAATCCAGAATTCGAAGATCCGGCAAACTGGCAGA
This sequence comes from Verrucomicrobiia bacterium, assembly GCA_020439995.1. Lineage (GTDB taxonomy): Bacteria > Verrucomicrobiota > Verrucomicrobiia > Verrucomicrobiales > DEV007 > JAGROY01. The sequence continues at coordinate 1,078 of JAGROY010000197.1, read as the reverse complement.
CGCTCGAAATGAAAGACGACGGCGCAGGGAAGGACGCCGTGGCAGCGGATTCCATCTATACCATCGAGATGCCAGCATTCAAACACCGTGAGCTGGTGCGCTATCGCATCGTGGTGGAAGACAGTCTCGGCGCAAGTGAGCGCGTTCCTTTCGCGGACGATCCCTCATTGAACTTCGCCTACTACGTCTACAACGGCGTGCCCGATTATACCGCTGCCGAATCGGTATCGAACAACGACGGTCCGCACACCTATCCAGCGGAGCAATTGACGCAGCTCCCCGTTTATCAAGTGATCACCCGCAACGAAGACTGGCGGCAGTGCATGGCCTACACCAGCACGGATCAGCTCGCGAAGGCCAGTGAAGGCGCGCTGACTTACAATTGGGACGGCGCTTTCGTCTACGATGGCGTCGTCTATGACCACATCAAATACCGTCTGCGCGGTGCAAATGGACGGCATCAGGGTACCGGCAAGCGCTCGATGAAGTTCAAGTTCAACCGCGGCAGTCACCTCCAGGCAAAAGATCAGAACGGCAAGCGCTACGCGCGCGACTGGCGGGTGCTGACGACGGCAAAGATGTTCGGCAACCGCGGTGAGCCGAGCTACGGCCTGGTCGAGTCGTTGAATCCGTTTCTCTTCCGCCTGGTCGGCGTGCCGGCCCCTATGACGCACTGGTACCACTTCCGTCTGGTCGATGGCGAGCAGGAGCAAGTCGACCAGTACAATGGCGATTTTCAAGGCTACTTCCTCGCTCAGGAACGCTACGACTCGCGCTTCCTCGATCAGCACAACATGAAAAGCGGGAATATCTACAAGCTCGCTGATACTGTCAATGACTCGATCCGGCTCCGGCGCTACCTGGCGAATGGCGCGATCGCCGACGGAACGGATCACCGACTGACAAAGTCGGAGTTTGCAAGAAGGCAGACCGAAGAGTGGCTGCGCAATCACGCGAACATGGATAGGTGGTACCGCTGGTCAGCAGTAAAGGAAGCGGTGCGGCACTACGATTGGCCTTCGCCCAGCGACAAGAACATGGCTTGGTACTTTGAACCGCCATTTACTGCCGAGAACGA
>JAGROY010000196.1 GCA_020439995.1 Verrucomicrobiia bacterium | reverse complement strand
ATTTCTTAATTCAACGACATTGTCTCGGAAGAGAAGTGGCGGGCGGTGACGAAAAACCTCCAAAAATCGCCACCGCCCATCCGATTTGTCGTATTCGAGGAACCCCTCATTCTTCTCGTCAGTGAATCGTCGGCATTGCTGTCGAGAATCACCTCAATCCTAGAACGGGCCCGGTGTCTTGTTTATTAGGCGAGACTTCTGAGGGGCACCCAGCTGCGAATATGGGAGAATGGGAGCACAGATTTCTGAGGATTTTGACAGATGGGCACAGATCGATTGCAGCAAATAATCAGCAATTGAGGTAATGCCGAATTGGGAAGGTGCTGCGAGACTTTTCCCGCTTCTGGCTGAGGTCTTTTTGTCATACTTCTTTCCTTGGCCGATTGGGTTCGCTAAGGGTATTGGCGATGATCAGGAAAATTTCCCTTTGCCGTGCTCTTTTTCTCCTCGGGTTCGTCATCCTCACAGGATGCGGGCAACCTGCGGATCCCTCTGCCTACCCGTCCAAGTCCATCACGGTGATCTGTCCGTGGTCGCCGGGTGGCGGCACCGATCGGGTTTCGCGATTCTTTGCAGCCGAGCTGGAGAAGGAGCTTGGAAAGCCCTGCGTGGTTGTCAATCAAACCGGCGGAAGCGGTGCAGTCGGCCACACAGCTGGCGCACAAGCTGCCCCTGATGGGCACACGATTTTGATGGGCACTTTTGAATTGAGCACGATGCATTGGATGGGTATCTCTGACCTGACCTACGCGGACTTCACGCCGCTGATGCAGGTGAATAAGGATGCCGCAGCGATTCTTGTGAATGCCGATGCTCCCTGGAAGACGATCGATCAGTTCGTCGAACACATGCGTTCGAACAAGGGCAAGGTGAAGATGTCTGGCACCGCTTCCGGGGGCGCGTGGGATCTCGCCCGGGCCGGTTTCATGCTCGAGGCCGGTCTCACTCCCCGCGATGCGATCTGGGTGCCGACGCAAGGGGCAGCGCCATCGATACTGGAGCTTCTAGGCGGACACATTGACGCTGTGTGCTGCAGCATTCCCGAAGCAGCGGCGCAGTTAGAATCAGGGCAACTGCGAGCGCTGGCCGTGATGGCTTCCGAGCGTGTGGCGGGATATCCGGATGTTCCTACCGTGAAGGAGAGTGGCATCGATTGGGAGGCGATGGGGTGGCGAGGGCTGATGCTGCCGAAGGACACGCCGCAGGTCATCGTGGGCAAGCTGGTTGCTGCATTGGAAAAGATCACGGCATCGGAAGCCTACGCGGAGTTTATGAAAGCCAATGGCTTTGGCGAAGAGATCAAGCCGCCGGCTGCCTTCGCGGAATTCCTCGCAGCTCAAGATGCTCAGTGGGACGAAGTCATTAAAGCTGCTGGATACGCTGCAAAAGAGTGAGCACGGGAGATTCAAAAGAAGTCGGGGAATCACCAGCGACGCCTTGGGCATTCGGTGCTTTATTGCTGATCGCCGGTGGACTGGCGGTAGCGTTCTCCATGAGCATGCGCGTGAGTGGATTTACCGATGTGCATGATCCCGGGCCGGACGCCTTGCCACAGCTGATGGGCTATGCCTTGATCGCGGGGGGACTGGTGCAGCTGGTCAGCAGCGCTTTGAAAAAAACGGCTCCAATGGCGTCGCCAGCGAACAGCAAGGATTCCCGCTGTTGTTGGTCTGGAGGGCTTGTACTCGCCCAAGTGTGTGCGTACGTGGCACTGCTGCCGATTCTTGGTTTTGTGCTGGCAACGCTTGGATTCGCCATCGGTCTGTTGGGTTGGCTCGGGGTAAGCTGGAAACTAAGCGCAGCAGTTGCAGTTGGACTGGTTGTGATCGTCAGCGTTTTGTTCACTCACGTGTTTGAGGTGATCTTGCCAGCAGGCATCTTGTTTTGAGAAGATGGGCGAATTGTCTTTTCATTGGTAGCGCACCTGTTCGAGAATGCCTCTGTGCACACGCACTCCTGATCAGATGAAAAACAAGAATCCTCTCTATCGCTTTATCCTCCTGGCTGTTGCAGTTGCGGCAGTGCTCTTCACGAACGCTGCCGAGCCGGAGTCTCCGAAGATCTCAGCCATGCTCCTCACGGGGCAAATGAACAGGTATCACGACTGGCAAGTCACCAGCGCCCGCATTGAGAAACTGCTCATTGAGTCTGGTCGGTTTGAGGTAACCCGGGTGACCAGTCCTGCGAAAGGCGAAGACATGTCTGCCTTCAGTCCGGACTGGAAGAAGTACGATGTTGTTATCCTCGACTATGACGGGGACGACTGGTCGGAAGCGACGCAAAAGAGTTTCGAAGAGTACATTGCCAATGGTGGGGGGCTTGTCGTGCACCACTCGTCAGACAATGCGTTTCCGAAATGGAAGGCATTCAATCAGATGATCGGCGTTGGCGGATGGGGAGGACGAGAGAAGGATTACGGCCCGATCGTCCGCTGGCGCGACGGACATCAGGTGCTCGATTTCGAGACAGATGGCGGAGCGATTCACCCTAACAAGCACGATTTTCCAGTGACTCTTCGAGATCAAACCCACCCAATCACCCGGGGGATGCCAAAAGCGTGGATGCACCCCCACGATGAACTTTACAGTCGTTTGAGAGGGCCCGTGGGAGGCCTTCATGTTCTTGCCACGGCGACAGCAGATACGAGTATGCGAAACGGCACCGGGGAAAACGAGCCGATGCTCATGACGAACTACTTTGGCAAAGGAAGGATCTTCCATACCACTCTTGGCCACGTTGGAATCAACGAGCCCCAGCCGATCCGGCAAACTCAGTGCGTCGGCTACACTGTCACGCTGCAACGAGGAACCGAGTGGGCAGCTACTGGAAAGGTGACGATTCCTGTCCCGGAAGATTTTCCCACTGCGGACCAGGTTTCGATTCAGGAATAGGCTGGATATTGCCAAAGTTGCGGCAGTGAGGATTCCGGTGAGAATCGGATTGCTGCGAGCGCAGTGATCCAACAGGATCGCCGCATGATGTTGACTGCAGTAAATTCATGTTTTTGGCGCGCCATTGTAGTGTGCTGGTTTTCGGGGTGTGCCGTATTCGCTCTGGCCGATGGGCCGGATGACAACAATCCTGAGACGGTACGGCCGGTGCCGCCTCCGGGAGTCGCTGTTCCTGATGCAGTGAAGGAGGAGCTGGCTGCCGGTCTGGCGCGGCTCACCGGGGAAATGATCGCCGCGCGGGAGCAGCTGAAGGACAATGCGGATGCGCTCGCCCTGCTCCCTGATGCTGAAATTTATGAGAAAGCAGTGCGTGTTGCGCTTGAGCACAATGAATTTCACAATGTCAGGGAATTCGATGTTGCCCGGCGTTTCCTGAAAACTTGTTCAGCACGGATCGCTGCGATCGTGGCGGGTGCGCCGGATTGGCAATCCCAGTCAGGACTCGTGGCTCGCGGTTATGTATCAAAGATTGACGGCTCTGTGCAGCCGTATGGACTGGTGGTGCCGAAGTCGTTTGCTCCAGACTCGGGCCGAAAGCACCGGCTGGATTTCTGGTTCCACGGTCGTGGGGAGACGCTCAGCGAGCTGGCATTTGTCGACCAGCGCGAGCGGGATCCCGGGCAGTTCACTCCTGACGATACTTTTGTGCTGCATCTCTACGGGCGCTATTGCAATGCCAACAAGCTCGCTGGCGAGGTGGACTTGTTCGAAGCATTAGAGAAAGTGTTAGAGCAGTATCCGGGAGCAATCGATGAAGACCGCCTGGTGGTAAGGGGATTCTCCATGGGCGGTGCTGCATGCTGGCAGTTCGCGGTTCATTACGCAGGCAAATGGGCGGCTGCTGCCCCGGGTGCGGGATTCTCTGAAACGCCGGACTTTCTGAAAGTCTTCCAGAACGAGACGCTGAAGCCGTCGTGGTATGAGCGCAAGTTGTGGAGAATGTACGACTGTACCGACTGGGCGATGAACCTTTTCCACTGCCCAACAGTCGCCTATAGCGGGGAGATCGACCGGCAGAAGCAGGCCGCCGACATGATGGCGGCAGCACTGGAAGCCGAGGGAATGAAGTTGTCGCACATCATCGGGCCGGGCATGGGGCACCAGTATCATCCCGATTCAAAAGTCGAGATCGACCAGCGGATCGACAGCATCGTCGAGATGGGCAGAGACCGGGTGCCGAATAAGTTGAAATTCACCACTTACACCCTGCGCTACAACGAAATGCTGTGGGTAACGGTGGATGCCCTGCACAGTCACTGGGAGCGGGCCGTCGTCGATGCAGAATTGGTCGATGGTGGTCTGCAAGTCGGGGCCGAGAACATTGATGCCATCACTTTCGATATTCCCGCTGGCCACTGGCCGTTTCCCCTGACAGAGATACCATTCGTTTCTTTAGACAGTGATTCTGTTCCGGCTCCAAAGGCGTTGAGCGATCGATCCTGGAAGGCATCGTACCGCAGAGATGCGCTGGGCAAGTGGCAGCCTGCCGAGACGGTGAAGGTCGAAGGACTGCACAAACGACATGGATTGCAGGGGCCGATCGATGATGCCTTCCTGGATGGGTTCATGATGGTGACTCCCACCGGCAGTGCGTGGCATTCAGGAGTGGGGGAGTGGGCAAAGAAGGAGCAGTCACGTGCGATCGAACACTGGCGCTCGCAATTCCGCGGAGATGCTCGCGTGAAGAACGATAGCGAGATCACCGATGAGGACATCGCCCGCTACAATCTTGTTTTATGGGGAGATCCCGGAAGTAATGCGGTGCTTGCCCGAATCCTTGATGCGCTGCCGCTTCAATGGACGAAGGAGAAGATGTCGCTCGGGAAGAGCGAGTGGCCGTCGGCAGGCCGTGCGCCGGCGATGATTTATCCCAATCCGCTCAACCCTGATCGCTACATCGTCATCAATAGCGGCGTTACGTTTCGTGAATACGATTACCTGAACAACGCGCGGCAGGTGCCGAAGCTGCCAGACTGGGCGATCGTTGATTTGTCGACTCCTCCAGGAAGCCGGGCACCCGGGCGCATTGAGGATGCCGGCTTTTTCGACGAGCAATGGCAGTGGCAGCCGCGAGGGGAACAGGATCAGTAACGGAGCGGACAACATGGCCCAAATCTGGGCGATGGACAAAACGGGGCACTTAGGTCAAACGTAGCTGCCTCTCCCTCCTGTATGTCTGTTCGCCGCCGTCTGCTCATCACTTTTGCTATTGCCGCTGTCCTGCTTGCGGTTTCGATTCCACGCCTGCGAATCGAGGCGGATGTTCTCAATCTGATGCCTCAGCACATGCCTGAGCTACAGAGTCTGAAGACACTGCGGGAGAGGTTTCAGGACGAGGGCAAGCTGCTGGTGGCTCTCCGACTTCCAGAGGGAGCGGTGGCTGAAGCGGAGCAGGATGGGGGAAATGATCCTGAGTCTCCGGACTTGGAAGTCAGCCCTGATGCAGCGGACGTGCTAGGGGAAGCCGCCGAGTCACTGGGCGTTGTTTTTCGCACGACGGAGGGGTTGGCGCGGTCGGTTGAAGGTGATTCGATGAGGGACACGCTGCGGGAAGGTGCCAGTTCGCTGGGATGGATGCTGACGAATGCGGAGCCGGAGAAGCTGGAGCAATTGAGAGCCCGGCTGCAGCCGGAGTCGATCGAGCGGACGCTGGCAGATGTCATTGACAGCATGGGGTCCACCTTCGATATCGCCCAGCTGCAGATGGCGGCGTACGATCCATTTGGATTAACGGCGGTGGCAGGGCTCGATATAACTGACGAGTCCGGACCGTTTGCGGGCATGGCGAATGGCGGAACATTGAAGATCATTGAACTGGTTCCGCCGCCGGAGGCGATGACCGGCTATCGCTCTGCTGACAAGTGGATTTTCGCTGTTCGTTCGGCAGCGGACCATTGGGCGCAATCCAGGGCGGCTGAAGGTCTGCCTGTGCCTGAAGTGCTGATCACTGGTGAGCCTGCGTTCATGGCCGAGACGGGAACGGGCATCGAAGGTGACTTTACCAACACGAGCATCCTTACGTTTGTCCTGATCGCGTTGCTCTTCCTCATCGTCCTGCGAACGCTGAAACCTCTTATTAATGTGATGCTGATGATTCTGCTGACAGTCGGCATCACGCTGGCGATCGGGGGGATCTGCTTTGGTTCGATCACCGCGATGAGCATGGGATTTGCAGCGGTGGTGCAGGGGCTGGTGGTTGACTACGGAGCCTTGATCTACCGCTACGCCATGCTGCATCCAGAATTGAGCGGCGCACAGATTAGAGCCAGAGTCCGGATGGGCATCATCGGTGCATCGATTACTACGGCGGTAGTGTTCGGGATGATGGCGCTCGGGAATTTTCCCGGCCTGCGGCAGTTTGGATTGCTGGTCGCTTGCGGAACGATTGTTGGCGCAGCCATCATGCTGTGGGTCTTCACGGAAATCGCTCCGACGCTCGTCGCAAAACCCTTGACTCCTGTGAATCTTCTGCCGGTGCCGACATTGCGACTGCAGTCCAACCGCAGTGGCATTGTGTTTTCGATTCTGCTGGTGGTGTGCATTGTTCTGGTTTTTGCGGTCAAAGGATTCCCTCGATTCGATCCCAGCATGTCCTCCATGCGGCCCCGGCACAGTGATGCTCTGGATGCCTGGGAGGTGATTCAGAACTCGATGGGAAAACGCACGGAAGTGATGTTTCCTGTGGTGGTAGAGGATGATTCATTGAGTGGTATCCGCGAAGCGTTTGGTAGTCTGGAGGAGGCCATGCAGTCGGCAGATGCGGACTACTACGGGAAATTGCGCTGGTGGCTCCCGGCAGCGCTACTGCCGGACCAAGAGCGGCAAGAGAAGAATAAAGCAGTGCTGGCCTGGCTGGTAGAGCAGCGCTCCAGCTTGGAAGCGGCTGCGGATAAGGCTGGATTCGAACCGCAATCACTGGCGCTGTTTTCTGATGTCAGCGACTGGTTGGAACAGCAGTTTTTGACCGGTCAGGCAACAAGCGGCAATGGCAAGTTTCCCGGCTTTGTCCGGCGTGTGCTTTCTCATGCGGACGGGAAATGGTTCGGTCTTGGAACGATCCACATCACCCGGCCGTCAGAAAACTTCTTCACGGAAAAAGATCAGGCATGGATGCGCAGCCGCACCTTGACGCTGGGACAAATGGTATCGACTACAGCACCCGCAGCAAGTCTGAGCGGATGGATCCCGCTTGGGCCCGCTATTTCCCAGGCCGCAAAGAACGATGCCTTATACGAGAGCTGGCCGGTGGCAGCGGCACTGCTGGTGACGCTTATCATCGTGCTGCGCCGCTGGCGTGATGTCCTGATCGCCGTCGTGAGTTTGCTGCTGGCGATGTGCGCGACGCTTGCCGTCTTGCGGCTCTTTGATCGACCGCTGAACATGGCGAACATTGCTGCCTTTCCATTGATCGCCGGGACGGGCATCGACTACAGTTTACACATGCTGATCGCACTCAAGGAAAAACGTGAGATCGGTGTGGTCAGGCACTTGATTGGTAAAGCGTTGATCGTCTGTGCCGTGTCATCCTGCATCGGGTTCGCTGCCCTGCTCACTGCGGGCAATCGGGGAGTTTTCGATCTCGGTTTCGCCTGTTGCACGGGGCTGATCTTGTCGACCTTCATCGCGCTGGGGCTGCTGCCGCACTGGTGGCGGTGGATGCATCCCGGGGCAGGGCCGGAGCAGGGCGACGACTAAGACTAAGTGGTGGCAATCACTTCGCTGTGACCGCCAGCCACAGCCACCCAATGATCATCGCAAGCCCGCCGATGGGAACGATCGCTCCGAGCCAGGTGACGCCTGTCAGCACGATCGCGTAGAGCATGCCGCTGAAGATCACGATGCCTGCGAACAGGCACCACCACGGGCCATTGCCATTGCCATTGCTGCGATTTGGCCGCGACGCCAGGAAGTAGAGCACGATCCCGTGAATCAAGTGATAGAGCACGGCCGTTTTCCAGTTGGCCAATCCTTTGGCATCGGCATCGAGTCCGTGTGCACCATACGCGCCCAGTGCGACTCCTGCGGCCATTGTCACTGCGGCGATACGTTGCAGGATGCGGCTCCCGCTTGTTTGAATATCCGTGTCCATTTGCCCACCCTATGCCATGTCGGCCATGACGCAACTTCCCCGCTTGAGCTTCGGTAACAATGCAGCTTACCGTAAAGGCATGCGACTCGATCTAGAAGGACAACACGCCGAACAGGCTTACAAAATTTTAACCGGTCTGGTGACCCCCAGGCCAATCGCGCTGGTGACGACTCAAGACGATGGCGGACGCGTGAATGCGGCTCCTTTCAGTTTTTTCAATGTGTTCGGCAGCAGCCCGCCCATTGTTGCCTTTGCCCCTGGCGATCGCGATCCCGAAGTGCCGAAGGACACGGTCCGCAATATCCGCAAAAATCACGAATTCGTTGTCAATCTTGTCGATGAGCCAATTGCTGAGCGCATGGTGAAATGTGCGGCATCGCTGGACTACGGAATCAGTGAACTGGAACATGTTGGACTCACTACTGTCGCGAGCGAGCGGGTGAAGCCGCCTCGGATCGCTGAGGCACCAGCGAGTCTGGAATGTCGGGAGTGGGGGACGCTGCAGATTGGCGATAACAGGCTTGTCATCGGAACCGTCAGTCTCGTCCACGTGCGAAACGGGATCCTCGATCCAGAGCATCTTTATGTGGAGCGGGACGCTTACTCGGTAGTCGGTCGTATGCACGGCCCGGATGGTTACATCAAGACGAGCGACTTCTTCAGGATTGAGCGCCCTGACTGATTGTTCCTGACACTAACGTTGTCCCGAACGCGTTTTGCCGTAGCCGAAGAAACCATGCTTTTTAATAACCTCTGCCACTTCGACAGGGACCATGGATTCCCAAGCCATGTTGTCGCCATTGGAGATCTGAGTTAGAACGTCACGCGAGAATACATTGAGGCAATTCGGGTCGTAGTTGTGCAGTTGTTCGATGCAGCCCCGGTCAATCAGGTATCCGTAGAGTTTTTTTAGATCTTCCGCGATCTCGATGTTTTCGGTCGTGCAGATTTCTCCCGTCGCCTGATTCTTGAAAGGATAAACGTAGAGTTTCAGGTCGTTCTTGAACAATCTGCCAAACGATTCCAGAATTCCACCGTCCAGCTCGGTATAGTACTTTTCATTGAACAGCTCCTGGAGGCTGCTGATGCCCATCGAGATGCCGATCTTCGACCGGGTGTAGCGGCTCAAATATGCCGCGAGGCGGTAGTATTCGAAGTAGTCGGAAATCAGAACGGTCATGCCGCACGCAACCAGCATGTCAGCCCTGGCCAGAAAATCGCGGTAGTCGATCTGGCCATCCGCCATGAGATTGCGCATGGTGATTTCCATCAATTGGATCACGGAATCTTTCTCCACTCCAGGCTCTTCACAGAACCGCTCGTAGGCGCAGCGCATGATGTCGATGTTGGAATTGCAGACCGGTCGGAAACTTCCGCGTTCGACCAGTACGGCCCGTTTCCGCAGCACCTCAGATGGCTGCAACACCTTGCCTCCTGCTCCGAACATCGCCGCATTCGTGAGGCCGAGTTGCACCAGCTTCAGGCTCATCAGTCGGTTGTCCACATGGCGGAACTCGATGCCCGAGAACTCAATCATGTCGATCTCAATGCGTGCCGTCGACAGGTTGTCGAGCAATGACTCGATCAGGTACTCCGGGTTGTGGTGGTGCATGCATGCGCCGTAGATCAAATTGACCCCGATGATCCCCAGCGCTTCCTGCTGCAGGGCATTGGTCTTATCGAGCATCCGGACGTGGATGATGATCTGGCTGCATTCGTCGCGAGGGTGTGCCTGAAGACGCATGCCCAGCCAGCCGTGACACTCGTTCGTTCCATGGAAATTGCGGGCAGATACTGTATCTGCAAAAGTGAAGAATGCGGTTGCGTCGCCACGTTCATCATGGAGACGGTCGATGTTCAGGTCCTGCTCGTATTTCAGCATGCTCTCGAGCCGGGAGCGGCAAACGTAGCGTTCGCACTGTCCGTAGATCGCGTCGCTGACCTTCATATCGTACGCGGAGATGCTCTTTGAAATCGTTCCTGCAGCGGCACCAGCGCGGAAGAACCAGCGAACCACTTCCTGGCCGGCGCCGATCTCTGCAAACGTGCCGTAGCGGCGCGGGTCAAGGTTTACTTTGAGTGCTTTGTCGAGTGTTGAGAGTTCTTCTTCAGAGTGATTCATTTAATTGCTGGTGTAAGCAGGAATCCTGCGCATAGCGCTAATTTAATGAGGGATCGTTCGGCGTTTCTGCCAGGAGCGTGTAATACGGGCCCATCGTACGCAATATGTCTGCCCAAAGTTTATCGATCATTTCTCTACGCATGACGATTTCAGATGCCTTCCCAGTGATCCATGCGCGCTGCTGCAATTCGGCCTCGAGTTGACCGCTTGCCCACCCGGAATAGCCTACGTACGCGCGAACCACCGCGCCCCTTGCCACCTGCTCTCCTGCGATGGCCGTGGAAAGATGGGTTCGGATCGCGATTTCGGAAACTTCGGAATCCCACTCCAGTGAGGCAAAGTTCAGCTGCTCGTGATCTACTGGGCCGCCGAAAAAGATCGGCACGGATGCGATACCGGGGAAATCATCTGATGGCAGCACCTCTCCCACGGTTTTTCCCAGAGGCCGGTTTAAAATGTAGCCGTGTGCGCCCGATTCGTTGGAGTGATCGGTCAGTAAGATCACACTGCGGGAAAAATTCGAGTCCCGAAGGGAGGGATCTGCAAGGATGAGTGCACCCTTGAGATTCAATTGCTGGTCGTCTGGAACTTCCTGGTCGATGGCTGGAAGGTAAGCACAGATCTGGCGTGGAGGCAGCGAAAATTGTTGGATCGTGATCGCGTGTCGAAATTGGCAGGCAGGGGACAGAATCAGTTGCGGTACCGCGAATCCGTGCGCAATGGTGCGAGGTGAGTTCGAAACTCGACCCAAGTCTTCACCGCGAGCGTAAACCTGACTGGATCAAGGTGAGGCTGCCACGCGATCCGGTATTCTGGTCTACCAAGGCGCTCATTTCTGACCTTCGACTGCACACTGTGTGCGAGGAGGCAGAGTGCCCCAACCGCTGGGAATGCTGGAGCCAGGGGACGGCAACGTTCATGATCGCGGGTGATCGCTGCACCCGGGCCTGCGGATTTTGCGCAGTGAGCACGGCCAAACCTTTTCCGCTGGAGAGCGATGAGCCGCAGCGGGTGGCCGAGGCCACTAAGCGGATGAAATTGAAGCACGTCGTGATCACCGCCGTTGCCCGGGATGATCTGAAGGACGGAGGAGCCGATCACTTCGCCCGCACCATTACCGCAGTGCGCGACGTGAATCCGGGCATCGTTGTTGAGATCCTGGTGCCTGACTTCAATAATGAAGACTGGGCGATCGAACTGGTGATGAATGCCAAGCCGGACATCTTCAATCACAACCTTGAGACCGTGGAGCGTTTGACCCCCCTGGTTAGGTCGCGGGCAAAATACTGGCGTTCACTAGCCGTTTTGAAAAAGGCCAAGGAGCTGGCCCCGGATGTTGAGACCAAGAGTGGACTGATGCTGGGCCTGGGTGAGACGGAAGAGGAGCTGTTTCAGGCCCTGGATGACCTTCGGGAGCATGATGTAACGGTGCTCACTCTCGGGCAATACCTGCGCCCCAGCATGAATCATCTTCCAGTGGTTGACTACATTCATCCCGACACTTTTGAAGTGTATCGTCAGGTGGCAATGAACAAGGGATTCAAGTTCGTAGCATCAGGCCCCCTCGTTCGCAGTTCCTACCATGCGGCCGACTTCAATCCAAAGGACGCGTAGATGGTTGCATCCAACTGGAGGATGGTGGCGTAGAAAGTTCAAACGTTCATGGGTTCTCCTACCATTGTCTGGTTCCGTCAGGACCTCCGGATTCATGACAACGCGGCGCTCGCATTCGCGATCGAACGTGGCGAAAGTGTGCTGCCAGTGTATGTCTGGGCACCCGATGAGGAAGGGAACTGGGCACCCGGCGGGGCCAGCCGATGGTGGCTGCATCACGCCCTGAGAGATCTCGACGATCAACTTGGGCAACTCGGCTCGCGACTGGTGATCCGTTGTGCCTCCGGTAAAAATGGAACAGAGCAAGTGCTGCATCAGCTGTGTCGGGAGACGGGCGCTGATCACGTGCTCTGGAATCGGCGCTACGAGCCTGTGGCGATCGAACGCGACACGATGCTCAAGGCGGCGCTGCGATCGCAAGGGCTGCACGCTAGAAATTTCAACAGCAGTTTGCTGTTCGAGACAACGCAGGTGCGCAACAAATCAGGGAAACCGTTTCAGGTGTTCACGCCTTTCTGGAAGCACTGCACGGCTCTTGAGGTCGCGAGTCCTGTCCGCATTTACACCCACGGCTTGCGCCGTCCGAAGAAGTGGCCAGCATCGGATAGCATCGCCGATTTAGCGCTGCTCCCTTCGATTGGCTGGGACGCGGGATTTTACGATTTCTGGGGGACGCCAACGCGCAATGACGTGATGAATCGGCTTGAGGGATTCATCCGTGATGGTGCCAGCAGCTACCCTGAGGCTCGTGACATTCCCGCGACCGACGGAACTACCCGGCTTGCGCCTGCGCTGCATTTTGGTCAAATCGGACCCCGCGAGGCATGGCAGGCGTTTGCAGGTGCCCGCAATCATTCGCCAGCATTCGATTCCGGCATCATGAGGCAGCTGGTGTGGCGGGAGTTTGCCCATCACCTTCTGTTTCACTTTCAGGAAACTCCTCTCAAGCCCCTGCGATCTGACTTCGAAGTGTTTCCCTGGGATGCGGACGAGCGCTACCTGAAAGCGTGGCAACGCGGCGAAACCGGTTATCCTATCGTGGATGCCGGCATGCGCCAGCTCTGGCAGACGGGCTGGATGCACAATCGCGTGCGGATGATCGTAGGATCATTGTTAGTTAAACATTTGCTCCAGCACTGGCTGGAGGGAGCCCGCTGGTTTTGGGATACTCTGGTAGATGCTGACCTTGCAAACAACACAATGGGCTGGCAATGGATCGGTGGCTGTGGTGCAGACGCCGCACCGTATTTCCGAATCTTCAATCCAATCACCCAGGGCGAAAAATTTGATCCAGATGGCTCGTACGTGAAGAAGTATGTTCCAGAATTACGCAATCTTTCCGCCAAGTATGTTCACAGGCCGTGGGATCTGGGTGAATTGGATCTAGCCGCAGCTGGCCTGCGATTGGGAAAAAATTACCCGGTACCGGTCATTGAACACGGTGCAGGACGGGCGCGGGCATTGAAAGCATTCGATACCCTGAAGGCGGCTAAGAATTGATCTCGCTCAATCTTCCTTTCGCGCCCGAATGTAAATTTCGGACGGGTAAGGCTCTTTCAACTCATAAGAGAAGTCAGTCGTTTCCCCGCCACTGGGATGCCCATCGGCGGCTTCTGTCCAAAGGCCAGTGCTCAGATCGGTTGAAGTTTCGATCGCGAAAGTTTCGCCGTCCCGCGACGGCCACGAAATAACGACTTTGGGTGCCGCACCGCTGTCGTCGTATGTAATGTTGGTGATCTGAATCGGTTGGCTACTAGGGCCGGAGCCTATGGGAGGAAGGCCGTTAAAGAGTTCAGCCACTTGACTGGGAGACAACGCCTCTTCCCAGATGGCGACATCGTCCATCTGTCCTTCGTAGAAGTTTCCCGTAGCATCGTAGATTCCATCGCCGCCAATATTGAAATTGAATGTGGACTCTGCCGCGCCCGCTGCCGTGCCGGATGAGAATTCTTCGCCATCGATGTATGCGATTCGTCCCTCGCTGCTGTTGACGATGGCAATGTGTGTCCACTCGTCTGCAGTGGGGCCGAAACTGGTATCAAATGCACCGCCACTGGCTGACCAGTGTTGCATGGTCGTTGCGTTGATCATACCGAACTCCACTACATCATTCTGGCCGGCAAACCCTGTGCGGCCTGTTTGTTCCTGATCAAATCTCACCCAGAGCGAGATAGTGTAGGCAGTCAGTCCATTGAAAAGTGGTACCTCTGTGGTGACAGAATCATCAACGCCATCAAAGCTGATAGCAAAATCACCGCCCGCCCCAGAGTGCCCTTCCACGTATTCGGGTTCACCGTTGACAGTACCAACGTAGCCGTTGGGCGACAGATCTGAAGTTTCTTCGGCTCCCTGATCATCAAAAGACCAGTAGCCTATCACGACAGGAAAGTTGGGCTTGCTGTTGGGGTCTGTCGGATCCGTGTTGACCAGGATTTCTTTCGCATCGTCGAAACCGTCGCCATCGGTGTCGATCTTATTCGGGTCAGTCCCAGTGTCTGTTGCGCTGACGAACGTTCCTGTTCCGCTTTCCGCAAGGTCAGGGAGGCCATCGCCATCGGTGTCTGTGCTGAGCGGATCGGTGCCTGTATCCATAGCGCCCACGAATATTCCAGTGCCGGTTTCGACATTGTCCTCAAGCCCGTCACTGTCAGTGTCCTTGACCTGTGGATTCGTGGCATTCAAGAACTCCTCAACATTAGAGACTGTGTCACCATCCAGGTCTCCGGCAGCATCGTCTACGGAGGCGTTGAGGCCGTTGCTTTCCTCGTAACTGTCGGGCATGCCATCGTTGTCTTCGTCATCCAGAGTTTCCACGGTGACACTATCGATTTCCCAGTTCGGGATGCCGGGGCCGCGCGCGCCTTCATCAAATGCACCAAGAAATCGAATCTGGATTTTTCCTCCGGATCCCACACCGCCAACATCGGCTACGCTGGTGATGAATTCCTCGTCCTCATACCCTTCAGAGTCTCCATTGAAGCCGTCACCGCCCTTGAGGACATGATTACCGATGAGGCCGAAAAAGGTATAACCGTTCTGCGAGAATCGGGAATCCGGGACGACGACAAACGGACCTCCGTCCACCGAAACCTCAAGGGCAAGCCCATCCCACTCGGTCTCGATGCTGTAGCGGTGAGCAAAGCTAACCTGGATTCCCGCCGTAGATGGCACGGAAATTTCCGGGCTGGTGAGAGTATAGGTGGCAGGGCCGCTTTCGTCACCTTCGAGCACCCAGGTTCCACTGTCAGAGTATTCAAACGGGATTGGCGAGTTTCCAGAAGAGTCTTCTTCAAAACTGCCGTTGCCAGCATCGAATGTCTCATTCAACAGGACTTGCGCGTGCGCTACAAAACAGCAACTGCCTGACAAAAATGCACAGACGCAGACTGGAATGAAGCGCAATGATGTGAATGGAAGAGAGCAGAGATTCATCGTATGTGTTCTATTCTACTGGTCTGCACTATAGCAGTGCGCGTGCCAAGCGCGAGGCGCATTTTGGCAAGTGGCATAGGGAAAAGATTCCAGGTCTGCGCTGGCGGACTTCGATCTCGGCTGGCGTGCTCTGCCGATTTTAGATTTTGAGATGACTGCCGAGTCCGCTCACCGCTGGTGCGGAGATGGGCTCGTGTGATTGCGGATTCCGTCATCAGCATCGTACTGCGAGTGCTTTCGGCTGCCCGCTACAAGCGCGATCCGCGTTTTGCGCGCCGCTTCTGCCTCGCGAAACTAACAATGAGCCAGAAACTGACAATTCCTGCCATTACTTTGCTGAAGAGATCGCCGTTGCTTGCGTAGAAAGTTGGCTTTGATTGTGGTGCGATATCGACCTGGGCGATGAGGAAGTCTGAGGGTAGGGTGAAGGCGACGGATGGCCCGGGATTGATCTTAGCGGCGATGCGACCGGTGGCTTCGATGTGGCAGGTGATGCCGGTGTTGGCCGAGCGGAGCATGGGGCGCCGTAATTCGATGCAGCGAAATTTTGCGTTGGCGACGTGCTGAACGGAGTTCGCACTATCGTTAAACCAGCCGTTGTTGGTAACGATGACCATGAGTTGGGCGTTTGGCGTAACGAATTTCCGCGCGAGTTCGCCCACGGTGTCTTCGAAGCAGATCAGCGGAATGATTTCGACTGGTGCGGCAGCCTCGCTGCCCGGGAGGGGTAAGGGGATGGCATCGGTGCCTCGGTTGAAATCACCGGCTACTTCACCGCCGGCGATCCACTCGAAGGGTGGGAAATCCCGGCGCAATGGAATGTATTCGCCGAAGGGCACCAGGTGAATTTTCCGGTAGACGCGCACGCTGGAGTAGTTGCCTTTCACCAGCGCCAGCGCGTTGTAAAATTCATCGTCGGCCTGGACGTCATTGATTCCGAACGCCAGGGCAAAATTTCCCATCTTCAAAACGTCGTTGAGAAAATCCTCAGTCGTCCGCGAATTCAGCGCGTATGGGAGCGCGGTTTCCGGCCAGACCACGAGATCGGTGTCCTGATCACTTCCGGCTTCGGTGGCGTCGTAAAATTTGTTCAGGATATCCGGCGCATAGAGTTCCTCCCATTTGACTTCCTGGGCGATGTTCGGCTGAATCACCAGGCACTTGAGGGGCTGATGATCGCTTGCGCTGTTTGCGCTCGGAGTGGAGTGCTCGCGAATCTTGTCTGTTCCATAAAAGAACAGGCCCATGAACACGGCGACGACGATGAAAAAGTCTGCGTGGGGTCGGATGCGGGCATGACGCACCTCGAAGAATAGCCGCACAACCGTAGTGGCAATGGTCGTGATCGCCAGCATGACGAAAAATGAGATGCCCGTCACGCCGACGATATCAGCGATCTGAATCAGCACGAGGTTGTCGTGCAGTGCCACTCCCAGTCCATTCCAGCCAAAGCCGGTGAACATCCAGCCGCGTACCCATTCAAGCGCCGTCCAGGTCGCGGCGCTGAAAACGGCCACTCGCAGGCTTTCCAGCGAGGTGGCAAACATCCGTTTGCTCAACGATGTCTGCTCTGTCGCGGACGGTGCCGATGTAAAATTAGGTCGACCGATGCCTGTGATGATGGCCGCCCAAATTGCGAAGTACAAGGCCAGATAGAGGCATACCGCGATCCAGCCAATTCCAGAGACCTCGGTGATCCACCACAGGTTGATCAGGAAGAACGCGCATCCGCCAGTCCAGCCGCATAGTGCTGCCTTAGCAGCCCTGCGCCAGCCCGAGCCTGGCACGAGAAACCACAGCGCCACCATCATGGGCACCAGAGCGATCCAAACCAGCCAGCTCATGTCCCACCGTGGGTAGGCGAACGCGAGTGCGCTGCCGGATCCGGCGCTGATCAGCAGTGGTCGCCAAATTTGACCCGGCCAGCAGCATACTGCGCGCAGCAAGCGCGTAAGCCGGGCTGGTGTCCTCTGGGTACCGTTGGTGGTGGGGGAATCAGGCATTCAGTCGGGCATCAATATCCGCCCGAACCCATTCCCACAGCGAATCCAGTCCCTTGTCAACATGCTCCTTTGCCTCGGCCAATTCCTCAGGGGTGAAAGGGTCACCTTTCGGCCGTCGATTGCCAAAAATGTAGTACTTCATCTTCGGCTCAGTGCCGGACGGGCGGCAGGCGAACGTGCGCCCGTCTTCAAGATCAAAGAACATCATATTCTCCTTCGGAATCAGATCACCCTCGGCGTCGTAGATGTCGTCAGAGGCAAAATTGCGCATCGACGTAGTACTTGCTCCATCGGCTTCCGCTGGTGGGTGCGAGGCATATGATGAGACGAGCTTCTGGATCTTCGCTGCGCCTTCCGCGCCTGCGAATTCGAGCGATCTGCCTACTTCGAGGAAGTAGCCGAAGCGGGCGTAGATTTCATCGAGCAACTCGACGATGGTCATGTCGCGAGACTTTGCATAAGCGGCCAGCTCAGCAAACATGATCACCGCTCCGTTGGCGTCCTTGTCGCGCACAAACTCGGAACCGAGATAGCCGTAACTTTCCTCGCCGCCGAAAACGAAGAAGCTTCCTTGCGAAAGCTGGACGTCGCGGATTTCCTGCTCGGTGAGGTCGCTGTAGTTGGCCTGAATTTCCCTCGGCAGCGCCTGTTCGTATTTCAGCAGTTTCTGGCCGATGTACTTGAATCCAGTCAGCGTGTCGGTGCAGCGGATTCCGTAGGCATCAGCGATGGCATTCTGGAGGCCAGTAGTAACGAACGTTTTGAGCAGCACTGCGTGTTCGCGATTGGCATCGGTGATGACACCTTGCTTGAAGAAGGTATCGATGCGATACCAGGCCATCAGTGAGCCGATCTGGTTGCCGGTGATCAACACGAGCTTGCCGTCCTTATTGCGGACAGCGACACCCATGCGGTCGCAATCGGGATCGGTGGCGATGACGATGTCAGCGCCTTCTTTTTCCGCCAGATCCATTCCCATTTTCAGAGCAGGGGCGTTCTCAGGATTGGGCGACTCCACTGTGGGGAAGCGGCCATCCGGCTCATCCTGTTCCGCCACGGTCAGGCACTGGAAGCCGAGATCCCGCAGCAGGGAAGGGCAAAACACGCCGCCCGTTCCATGTAGCGCCGAGAAAATGATTTTGAGCGACGCGCCTTTCTCAAGAATCGCTGGCGCCAGCAGTAAGTCCTTCAGCCGTGTGGTGTAGGCATTGTCGATCTCCTCGCCAAGAGTATGCATCTGGCCGCGCTCGGACTCCGGAACCGCTGTGTATTGATCCGAAGTGAGTGAGTTCACGATGTTGAGGATGCCCGTCGCTGTTTCGCCATCGATGCCTGCACCATCGCGGAAGTAGACTTTGTAGCCGTTGTCGTGAGGCGGATTGTGGCTGGCGGTCAACATGACACCGCCGTGCGCTTTCAGTTTACGAATGGCGAACGACAGTTCAGGAGTCGGGCGATGGCTTTCCCAGAGTGACACATCGCAGCCGAGATCGGTGCAGATCCCAGCGCAGAATTCAGCAAAATCGCGGCGAAAATAACGAGTGTCGTGGCAAAAGATCAGATGCGGCTTCTCATTGATCCCTTGTTTGCCCAGCCACTGCTTTAGATAAGTCACGAACCCGACTGTCGCCCGCGACAGATTGTAGAAATTCATGGCGTTGGTGCCAGTGCAGGGAAACTCTGGCCGATCCTGAGCCTGTGTTACCCCGGCTTCGGCCTTAGTGATGATACGGCCGATCGTACGGCCGCGCAGTCCGCTGGTGCCGAATGCTAGACGTTTGAAGAATCGATCGTTCAGCTCAGACCATTCTCCGGTCTCGACCAGTTCTTCAACGCTCGCGTGGTAGACTGGATTGGTACTGCCACCGAGGAGGTCCGCAATATTCTTGCGGCTCGATTCGAGAAGTTTTCCGTCTTTTACGGCGGCGTCCAGTTTACCGGTAATGCTATCCATGGGTATATTGTTCGTAACGAGTGAAAATTTGGTAACGCGGCAATCTAAGGTTAGGGTGCCGAAATGCAACAGGCTGCTTTTGATCAAATCCTCAACCGGGCGGCCCGCAAGCGCGCTCTGATCCCGTCGATTTCCTCTGGAGAAACGAACGCGTACCGCCTTCTAGATGGCGAAGGGGATGGCGTTCCAGGGCTCTGCATTGATGTCTACGCTGGCCACTGGCTGGTGCAGACGCGCGACATACCCTTTCCAGATTCCCTCCGTGATCGATTGCCGGACGGCTGTTTGTCCGTCTGGTGGAAAGCGCTGACGAACGAAGAATCGCAACGTGATGCGCCGATTTGGATCGCCGGAGCAGGCCAGACTTCAGTCACAGGGCTCGAGAATGGGATTGTATACTTAATCGACTTTGCCTCAGGATATTCGCAGGGGATCTTCCTTGATCAGCGTGATAACCGAGCCTGGCTCCGGCGGGTATGTGATCCGGGGGATCGAGTGCTGAACTTGTTTGCCTACACCTGTGCGTTTTCGGTGGCCGCCGGCATGGCCAATGCAGCCACCACCAGTGTCGATTTGTCCGCCAACTACCTGGACTGGGGGCGGCGCAACTTTGCCCAGAACGCGATTCCCTGTGATGACGGTTCAGGCCACCGCTTCTTTGCCTGGGATACCTTTGATTTTCTGAAAATGGCGAAGCGCAAGGGCGAGCGTTATCAGTTCATTGTCTGCGATCCACCGACGTTTTCCCGCAATAAGTCAGGAAAAGTATTTCGAGTGGAAAAGGACTACGGCAATCTGATCGCGCGCTGTGCGGAAGTGCTCGCACCGGGAGGCGTGATCCTTTGCAGCACCAATCATCGGGTACTTACGCCGTGGAAATTCGAGGAAATGGTGCGATTTGGAGTGAATGAAGCAGGTGCGCAGGTTGTCTCGCTGGTTTTTAATGAGATGCCTGATGATTTTACGGGAGAAGCGTATCTTAAGTCCGTTCGTGTCGAGATCGATTGACGGCGGCTCAAAATCTTGTTCTTGCGGTGATACCTGCACTGCCATCATGCTCGTTCAGAAACCACTGATCGATGAAGCAAATCTCCTTTCCTCAATTCGCCCGCAGTTCCCTCGTTCTCATCGGGCTTCAGTGGTGTTCGATCGCATCGGGCGAGGATGTTGGCGACGCAGACTGGTCGGTGTATCTTGGCGGCAAGGAGCGCAGTCTCTACGCGCCGCTGGCACAGATCAATCGTGACAACGTCTCCCAACTGGAGATCGCCTGGACCTACGATACCGGTGAGCGGGGCGAGTACCAGGCGAACAATCTGATCGTCGACGGCGTGCTCTTCACGCCGTCGCAGTCGAGACGCGTGATCGCGCTCGATGCTGCCGCCGGCAAAGAACTGTGGCAGTGGGATCCGGCGAAGGAGCGGTCGGGCAAAGGTGGTGGTCGGCAGCGCGGTCTGGTCTACTGGCAGAACGCAGCAGGCGGTGAGCGGCGCTTGTTCACAGGGGTGGGGGGCTTCCTTTTTGCGCTCGACCCGAAAACGGGCGAAGTGATCCGTGAGTTCGGTGAGGCGGGATCGATCAATCTCGGAGCGTCATTGAATACACCGGGCGTCGTCTACAATGATCTGCTGATCGTGGGTGGTGTCGGCGGAGTCGGGGCTGTGCGGGCGTTCGATGTGCGCACTGGCGAGCTACGCTGGATCTTTCATTTGATTCCCCGGCCTGGCGAAGTGGGACACGACACCTGGCCGCCGGAGGCCTACAAGACGGCCACCGGAGTCATGCCATGGTGTGGCCAGTCGCTCGATGAAGAACGTGGGATCGTTTATGTCGCTACCAAAACGGCCGAGCCCGATTTCTACGGCGGCAAACGCCATGGGATGAACTTGTTTGCCAACTGCGTGCTGGCGCTGAATGCGGCCACAGGGGAGCGCATCTGGCACTATCAGATCGTCCACCACGATCTGCTCGACAAAGATCTGCCGTGTCCGCCTGTCCTGCTCACCGTCACTCACGACGGGAAGAAGATCGACGCGGTCGCACAGGGCACCAAGCACGGGCGGCTATTCGTTTTCAACCGGGTGACCGGTGAGCCGCTCTGGCCGATCGAGGAGCGGCCCGTTCCCCAGTCCGACCTGGTGGGCGAACAAGCCTGGCCTACGCAGCCGTATCCGACCAAGCCGGAACCGCTGATGCGCCAGCGCTACACCGAAGACGATGCCTCTAACATTTCACCGGAAACGCATCAACTGACACTGGATCGCATTCGGGCATCACCCAATTTTGGGCCATTTCCCGCGCCCAGCCTCAAGGAAACCGTCATGTTCCCCGGCTACGATGGGGGCATGGAATGGGGCGGTGGCGCTGCCGATCCCGACGGCATCTACTACGTCAACGTCAACGAGATGCCCTGGCTGCTGCAGATGTTCGAGACACGGCGTGCGGATGGATCGCCGCTGATCCCGGGCGAAAGCGACTACAAGCTCTACTGCGGTGCCTGCCATGGTCTGGATCGGGCGGGCAATGCCGAGGCTGGGTTCCCACCGCTGATCGATGTGGCGGCGCGCAAAACGCGGGAGGAGATTGAACAAATCACCCGTCAGGGAAAGGGACGCATGCCCGGATACGCGACGATGTCCGACGCCCAGCGGGCCGCCATTTTGAACTATGTGCTCAATGTCGGCAAGGAAGAGGCCGCGCCAGCCGAGAAACGGGATGTGGCCAGCGCTCCGCCTGACTACGCCTTCGGTGGCTTCCGTCGATGGCTCGATCCGGAAGGCTATCCCGCCATCAAGCCGCCCTGGGGAACCTTGAACGCAGTGAACCTGAACACCGGAGAGATCAAGTGGAAGGTCACGCTCGGTGAGTATCCCGAGCTGACTGCTCGCGGAATCCCGCCGACCGGCACGGAAAACTACGGCGGTCCGCTCGTGACTGCGGGCGGCCTCCTCTTCATCGGTGCCACTGCCGACGAAACTTTCCGCGTGTTCGACAAGGAAACCGGGAAGGTTCTGTGGAAAGCAAAACTCCCCTTCAGCGGCACTGCGACCCCCAGCACTTACATGATCAACGGCAGGCAATACGTCGTGATCTCCGCCGGCGGCGGCAAGTCTGGCCGCCCAACCGGAGGCAGTTTGGTAGCCTTCGCCCTGCCGTAGTGGTGACTTTCAGTCGCCAATCCTCTTGAAGGGGAAATTCACCGCGAAGACGCAAAGAGCACGAAGTCTGAGGAAGTAAAACGGATTGACTCATCAAAAAGATGAGGGGCGGTCTTGAGCGTCCCGTCCACGCAGCCGATCATCGCGCCTTCGCAGCGAATCCATTTACCTTCACACGCGCAACGCATCGAGCAGTGCCTTGAGTTCTTCCGCCAGCTCGATCTTGGATGTTGTGTGTAACGTGGACGCAACCTGGGCGGTGAGGACTTGGCGAAATCTGGTTCGCAGACGGTGTACGCGGACGCGGACGTGGGCGCGTGGAATCGTGAGTGCCGCAGCGACTGCTGTGGTGTCGAGAGCGGTGGCAGTGGGCTCGGTGAGAGCTGGGCTAAGGAGCGCGAACTCCTGACTTCGATCGTTTTCTTTGTAGTGTGCCTCCAGTGTTTCTATAGCCTGGGCCACTACCGTGAGCGCCCAGCGCCGCTGGTAAAGAATTTCTGGCGTGTCGTTTATCGCGGGTTCCGCAGCGTATGCGGCCTCGGCGTGACTGGCGTCGAAACGCAATAGTGGTCGATCGCTGCAGCGTTTTTGTGCGGACTGGTGTCGGGCAGAATCTGCCAGGTGGCAGTTGAGTTGGTGGAGGAGAAAGGTGCGGAGCTTCCCTCGCTCAGGTTTGGCGGCAGCGAAGTAGTCGCGCTCGACAAGCCGGAGAAAGAAGCCCTGCACGAGGTCCTCGGCATCCTGCGGCTCATGGCCCCTGCTGCGAACGTACGCATACAGTGGATACCAATAAGCAGAACAAAGCTCCTCCAATGCAGCCTTTGCCTCTGCCTCGTCGGCACCGTTTGCTGCGGCGATGAGCGTCCATCGAGTAGGGGCAAATTTACGGGGCGACATGGACACATTGTTGGCTAGTGGACTGTACGTTTGCGGTCACCGGTATCAGGCCACTCTAGAACGAGCAGGGCACGGGAAGGGGCATCCGGTGTGAGCTGGGCGGAGTGCACCGTCATGCTATCTGGCAGCAGAGCCGCAAGCGCTTCCGCCTTTTCCTGTCCGGGCATCGGTAGCCTGGCTCCATGGTGCTCTGCAATCTTTTCCGCCAGTTCCCGCGAACACACAATACTGGTGACCAGCACCCGGCGGTCATCCAGGCGCTTGAAGGGAATCGATTCGCCGGTGTTGGTTTTTGCAAGCATTCTTTGCACCAGATCAAGGTGGTAGATATCCTTTTCCAAAAGCCGCCATGGGGCGTGGGATTCCACGGCTTCGGGCGAGTAGGCTACACACTCACGGGCGCGGTAGTCCCCATACTGGCCTGATATCTTTTTCATAAATTCCGGCTGGTCGAAATCGGATTCTGAGATTTCTCCGGCTAGATATCGGCTAGTTAGTTCCATGCGAGACCATGTAAATGCATGAACAGCCCAGCCCGTCGATTCCATCTGGTTTCCTCCGCACAGGCGTGGACGCATGGTCGTATCGAACACGACCGAGCACTTTCTGTCTCTAAGAATGAGCCTCCCCTTTGTTGCTCCGGGTGGCGCTTGCGCTGGCTGGCCAGTAGCCCACGGGATGAGATCGTCGGTGTGACGCGACCAGTACTTCCATTCCATCTGCGGGTTTGCCTTGCTGTTGAATTCGGCCAAAACCAGCCCGGGCGAGTCGCTGCCGGTCTCGTTCGGAAATTGCTGTGTCAGCCAGTCGGCTTCTGCCTGACTGTGGGGGCTGGAAAGTGGCAGGGTAGGGCGGGCCAGTGGAATATCCAGCGACCAGAACTCAGGGAAATCCTGTAGATCGCGACGTTGATCCGGGAAAGGTACGGGTGCCGAGGCGTCAGCAGGTTCCACTACGTAGGTACAGGCATTGCCGTCCCCTTTCCCTATCCATAGAGTCACTTGCCTTCCGGCAATGGGTTCCCTGCCGTCGAAAAGATCAGCAAAAACACTGCCGTGTCGCCAATCGGGATTCAGGCATTTCT
>JAGROY010000195.1:5923-14349 GCA_020439995.1 Verrucomicrobiia bacterium | reverse complement strand
TGGACTGACATGGGAAAACCCTGGGTAACCCCGGCCGCCCTCGAGGCATGACTTTACCTCTGGGCGCCAAGCGACTACGGTATCGTCCAATGCCTGCGCGTCTGACATGTCTACTTCTCGCGGCCCTCTTGATTCTGCACGAGACGGTCTACGCTGGCGGGGGCTCCTTCAATGCGAATATTCGTCCAATACTGCAAAACAAGTGTTTCGCTTGCCACGGCCCGGACAAAAATGCGCGAAAAGCCGATCTTCGTCTCGACCTGAGAGAAGCGGCACTCGAAGTGCTGGCACCGGGAGATCCGGACAGCAGTGCTGTGCTTCACCGCATTCGCGAACGGGAAGTCGAAGATCGCATGCCCCCAGCAGAGACTCACAAATCGATCAGTGAGGAGGAGCTGGCGACGCTGACACAGTGGATCTCTGAAGGTGCCGCGTATCAGGATCACTGGGCTTTCATTCCTCCTATGCGCCCAGACTTGCCGGCGCTGGCAGGTGCAGGGCATCCCATCGACAGCTTCATTGCGGCGCGGCTCAAACAGGCGGGCCTGGAAATGTCCCGTCCAGCCGACAAGGCAACGTTGATTCGCAGAGTTTCCCTTGATCTTACCGGCCTGCCCCCCAGCGCGAGGGAAGTAGAGGCGTTCGTTCAGTCTACTGAACCTGACGCATACGAGCGGCTCGTCGACCGGTTGCTGGCTTCGCCGGCCTATGGGGAGCACATGGCAGCCACTTGGCTGGAAACGTCACGCTACGCGGACACCGATGGATACCAGAACGATCGCTACCGCTACCACTGGGCATGGCGGGACTGGGTGATCGATGCCTTTAATCGCAACCTGCCCTACGACCAGTTTGTCGTCGATCAACTCGCAGGAGATCTGCGTCCCGATGCCACGTTGCATCAGCAGATCGCTACTGGCTTTTGCCGAAATCACAGGATCAATTCCGAGGCCGGATCAATCCCCAAGGAATGGCATACCGAATACGTTGCTGATCGCGTGGAAATGCTGGGCACCGCATTTCTTGGCCTGACTCTGGGCTGTGCGCGTTGCCATGATCACAAGTACGATCCGATCTCGCAAAAAGAGTACTACCAGCTGTTCGCCTTCTTCAACAATGTCCCTGAGTTCGGCACCGGCCCTAACAATGGCAACAGCCCGCCCTTCATTTCCGTGCCTGAAGACTGGCCCCTCATTCCGACAGACACCACCGCCTCTGTTCCGCCAGCGATCGAGTGGCAAAAGAACACGCAGAATGATGGCGCGATCAAAAGGCCGGTTCCCGGTGACGAATCCACCTTGATGGTAATGGCCGAACTGCCAGAGCCGCGCGCCACCTACATCCTCAAACGCGGCCAGTATGACCGACCAGACCTGACCAAGCCTGTGCAGCCAACGCTGCCCGCCAACATCGGAACTGGAGCCACAGTCGATGGAGGCACGCGGCTCGATCTCGCAAGATCGCTCACAGCCCCTGACCATCCACTCACCGCCCGCGTCGCGGTCAACCGCTATTGGCAGCATTTCTTTGGCCGCGGCATTGTGGCGACGAGCGAGAATTTGGGCGTCCAGGGCGAGCTTCCCAGCCATCCAGGGCTCCTCGACTGGCTGGCCTCCGAATTCGTGGAAAGTGGATGGGACGTCAAGGCGATCCAAAAAAGCATGGTAATGAGCGCCACCTACCAGCAGGCATCAGAGGAAATTCGCCCGGGCCTTCTCGCCAAAGATCCAGACAATCGATTGCTGTCCCGGGCATCGCGTTTGCGATTGCCTGCATTCGTCATTCGCGACCAGGCGTTATCGATCAGCGGATTGCTCGTTCATCAGCTGCATGGAAAACCGGCAAAGCCATACATGCCCGACAAGATCTGGAGCGCAATTTCCAACAACCGCTATGACCGGGACAATGGTGCAAATCTCTACCGGCGCAGCATCTACACCTACTGGCGGCGCACGATTCCGCCACCAATGATGATGACACTGAACGCGGGTGACCGCGAAGTATGCACGGTGCGTCAGGTAAGAACCAACACCCCTCTGCAAGCGCTCTCACTACTCAACAATGTTGCCTTTCTCGAGGCATCCCGCCTGCTCGCGCAGAGCGTGATGCGCAACAACGAAGATCCCTCGGCAGCCATCGCTCAGGCACACGAAAGAGCTTTTGGCGTCTCCCCTTCCGCAGAAACGCTCGGACGGCTGCGGCCCGACTTTGATGCCTACCGTGATCACTTCCAAAAACATCCAGCCGACGCTGCCGCGCTGTTGAAGACCGGTGAATATCCAATCGATTCCACTCTTGCCCAGGCTGACCTCGCGGCGATGACGCTTGTTGCCTCGACGCTCTTTAACTTCGACCAGCTCTTAACCCGCGAATGACCCACCCGCATTTTCTCGATCCACTCGCAGGCACCCGTCGCTATTTCCTCAAACGCGGTGGTGGCGGTATCGGTGCACTCGCACTTGGCGGACTGCTGAATCGTGATGCCGCCGCGGTCGAATCCCATACCGCTACGCCAGGCCCTCACTTTTCGCCGAAGGCTAAGCGAATCATCTATCTTTTCCAATCCGGCGGCCCGTCTCAACTCGACCTGTACGATTACAAGCCCGGACTGCGGAAGCGGTTCGGTGAGGAAATTCCGACATCGATCTATCCTGCAGAGCGCAAGACTCGGATGTCTGCCGATCAGGCATCGTTCGCCACCGCACCCAGCAAGTTTGAGTTCGCCCAGCACGGCCAGTCGGGCATCTGGATGAGCGAACTCTTGCCCGGCATCGCCAGCATCGCTGACGAGCTGTGCGTCGTTCGCTCAATGTTTACCCAGGCGATCAATCACGATCCTGCGATAACGCTACTGCAAACAGGATCGCAGATAGCAGGTCGGCCAAGTATGGGGGCGTGGCTCGACTACGGACTTGGCACCGAGAATGCCGACCTGCCCGCGTTCGTCGCAATGAGTTCACGGGGCAACGGCCGCGCCGGCCAGCCGCTGTATGATCGACTGTGGGGCGCTGGCTTTCTGCCTGCACGCCACCAGGGGGTCAAACTGCGCAATCAAGGGAGTCCGGTGCTGGACATAGCCAATCCGCCCGGTGTCTCCCCTGCCCTGCGGCGGCGCATGCTGGATACGGTTGTGAGCGAGAACCGGCACCGCTACGACACAACCTTCGATCCCCAGATCATCGCACGCATTGCTCAATACGAACTCGCCTACCGCATGCAGACATCAGTTCCGGCTCTCACTGATCTTTCGTCCGAGCCTGAATCCATGATCCAACTTTACGGCAAAGACGCGCGGACACCCGGCACTTACGCCTACAATTGCCTGATGGCCCGGCGACTTGCCGAGAATGGAGTACCTTTCATCCAGCTTTTCCATCAGGGATGGGACCAACACGGCGACCTTCCTAAACAAATTGCCGCGCAGTGCGCCGACACCGATCGTGCTACAGCCGCGCTGGTCACTGATCTCAAGCAGCGGGGAATGCTCGACGACACGCTCATCATCTGGGGCGGCGAATTCGGGCGAACCGTTTACTCTCAGGGCAAGCTTACGACGAACAGCTACGGGCGTGATCACCATCCAGGATGTTTTACCATGTGGATGGCCGGGGGCGGGATTAAGCCCGGACACACCTACGGCGAGACCGATGATTTCAGCGTCAGCGTTGCCAGAGATCCCGTCGATGTGAATGACCTGCACGCGACCATCCTCCACCTGATGGGCATCCAGCACGAACGCCTCACCTTTCCTCACCAGGGCCGCGACTTTCGCCTCACCGATGTTGCAGGCGAAGTGGTCAAGGGGATTCTCGCTTGATTGCGTTCACGCTCAAATTGCTCAAATTGCCGATTTGCTGAGGCAACACCGCTCGCTATCAACGCCACTCGTGCTTCGGGTATCTGCCCTTTAGATCTTTTTTGATCTGCGGGTAGCTGGTCTCCCAGAAGCTTTTGAGGTCTTTGGTCAGCTGGATCGGGCGGTGATTGGGGGCCAGGACTTCGATGATGATCTTGACTGTGCCATTTGCGATCGACGGGGTTTCGTGCACATCGTAGAGATGTTTCAAAAGTGCTGATCCCACCGGCTCGCTACCAGCCTCGTAGCGCATGCGCAGGCTGTGACCATTGCTGAGAGCAAGTCGCTCGGGCACAAATGCCTCCAGCGCGGCCTGCTGCGGGGCGGACAGCCATTTCTGCAAGACCGGCCAGGGAGATCGATCCTTGATGTCCTTGTAACCGACACCACCAAGGCACATCTGCTGGATCACGAATTCACGATCCGATTCATCAAATGCCGGAATCTCCAGCTCCGGCATCCACTGGCTAAGACAGTTGACCCGGGCGATCCAGTGATCAACCGCGTGATCCCATTTCTTCAGCTTTAAATCCCCCTTGCACACCTCGCGCCCAAGGATCTCAGCGGCGGCTTCCCGTGCGGGCTCTCCAGATTGTTTTTCACGCAGGATCAAATCACGGAACTTTGTCGCTGTCGTCTGCACCACCCGGCGCGATGAACTGTCCCACCGCGCCTCGTTCACTTGCTGATAGTCTTCAGGGAAAAGTTTTTGCAACCATTCCTCCTCGATCGCAGTGACATTGTTCAGGATCACTCGCAGGTCTCTCCCTTCCACTTCGGTAATCTCCGTCGCGACGACGAGACTCGCTTTGCCCACGGCTGCATCTTTCGGAATCGTTCCACGACGATCTCCAACCACGGCACAGGATTGAGTTCCAGCGCTGAGTCGGCGCGCCACTTGATCAGAGAACCCGGACAAAAGCACACGCCCCAGTCGTTCCGCTGTCAGCGGTTGCCCGTCGTCAGGATCTTCCACCAGTGAAGTGGCCAGTCGATCGGCAAGTTTCCCCGCCTCCCGTGCCGCGTTCGCATTCACGCCCAGGTCTGAGCAGGCGCGCGGGTCAAAGCGTTCACGGGCTGCTGCCGTCCAAGCTTTGAGTAAAGGGCCGAAGTCACTGAACTCGCCTGGTTCGCTGTAATCTGCGGGCCCGCGTCGACCGCCATTAAGAAACAACGGACGCCCCTGCAACATTGCCACACAGATGGCCACCGGCATGATGCATTCTTCGCGAACCGCCTCGAGCAGAACGCGGCCATGCCTGGGGTGTACCGGCAACTGACTGAGTTCACGCCCGAGTGCAGTGATCGCTCCGGTATCGCGATCGATCGCATGAAGTTCCTTCAGCAGGCGCAATGCGCGGTCGAGCGCTTTTTCATCCGGCCGTTCCAGCCAGCGGAAGACATCCAGATCGCCGGCACCGCAGGCCTTGAGAGTGAGCACCACTTCGGAGAGATCCAGGCGATGAACCTCCGGTAATTCGCGCGCGAGGCGGTGATGGTGATCCTTTTCCGCCCACAGACGATAGCAGACACCGGGCATCGTACGTCCCGCGCGACCGGCCCGTTGTTCCGCACTTGCGCAGGAAATTTTCTGAACGGTGAGAGTATTGATCCCTCTGTTAGGGTCGAACGATGCCATCCTGGCAAGGCCGCTGTCGATCACGACTGTCACTCCGTCGATCGTGAGTGACGTTTCCGCCACATTGGTCGCGACCACGATCTTTCGACGCCGTCCTTTTGCGACTGCCGCGTCCTGCGCCTGTGGAGGAAGCTCACCATAAAGAGGGAGCACATCGAAATCCCTGCTCCATTTTTCATTCTGAATCGCCGAAATGGTTTTGCGAATCTCGTGCCCGCCTGGCATGAACACCAGCGCATCACCACCTCCAGCGGCATCCGAGTGCAAGGCTTCACCGCATACCCGGGCCACATGTCGAAATTCGTCCCCCGCCGCCCGTTGCCTGGCTGGCGCGTATTGAACGGTAACTGGAAAGGTGCGCCCCTCAGATTTAAGCACACTGCACGGGGCCAGATAGTCCTGCAGAGCTGCCGTATCGAGAGTCGCTGACATTACCACCAACGCGAGATCGGGCCGGGCGGTGTCCTGCAAGCGCAGAGCCTGCGCCAGGGTAATATCGCCGTAGAGGTGACGCTCGTGAAATTCGTCAAAAACGATCGCGGCCACGCCTTCTAATGTTGGATCTGAAAGCATCCGGCGCAAAAGGATGCCCTCCGTCACGTAACGGATCCGAGTGTTTCGCGATAGCGCGGACTCGAACCTTACCTGATAACCGACGACGTCCCCCAGCTTTCCGTCCATTTCGCTCGCCACCCTCCGTGCAAGCATGCGAGCGGCCAGTCGGCGCGGCTGCAACACGTACACTTCTCCGCCACTGAGAACGCTTGCCCTGTGCAGCATTTGGGGTACCTGGGTCGATTTGCCAGAGCCCGTGGGTGCCTCGAGCACAAATCTGCGCCCTGTGCGGCTGCTGTTCCATTGGTGGATGAGTTCATCCTCCAGTTCATAAATAGGAAGTCGGTACGACATTCGGTCAATGGTGTGGCAGCGCCACTATTTTGCTAAACGTTTCATTATGCGTTGGTTGCGAAAGTAAATAATGCCTCAGACTCGTCACTGGCAGCTTGTTTCCGGTCTCAATCTTTCCATTGCATCGGACTGGATAGCTAATAGCTTCACGTATAAAGACTGAACTATGAGTGCTTTCACAGATTTTATTGCTCTACTTGGTCCGCTTGGCGGGCAAGAGCTTATTTTAATCCTGCTCGTCCTTCTTTTGCTCTTTGGGGCGAAGAAGCTTCCAGAGCTCGCTCGTGGCTTCGGCAGAAGTCTCGGCGAATTCAAGAAAGCGAAAAGCGATTTCGATGACGAAGTAGCCAAAGCCTCAGACGACGTCAAGTAGCTCTCGTTCTACCAAACCCTCAGAATACTAACTCCAAATAAATACCACTATGGGACCACTCGGCGGACAGGAAATGATCCTCATCTTCATCGTAATTCTCCTCCTTTTTGGAGCGAAGAAACTCCCTGAGCTCGCAAGGGGCATGGGACGAAGCCTTGGCGAATTCAAGAAAGCCAAGGAAGAGTTCGAACACGAAATCATGACGGCGGACAAGGACGCCTACCACGGAAATTCTGAGAAAAAGACCGTTCCTGCAGCTCCCGCTCCAGCGGCTCCTGAGAAGAAACTTGTGGCCGCAGCCACAGAGACCGAGCCCCACACTGCAGACAGCGAAGAAAAGGCATAGGTCCTTCCGCACAGAACTCGCTTCCTATGACATTTGGTTTGCGCCTCGGCGCACGTTTCGGCGGGACTGCCCTGATCGGCATCCTTTCATGTCTGGCCACCCAGCAGGGGCTGTCGCAGGACAGTGCCTCGGTGTCACAGCAGGAAGCTCCAGCCCCAGTCAAATTCGTTGCTTACAATCTCAAAAACTACCTCAAAATGGACCGCCGGGTGGGCGGCGAATTTCTTGAGAATGCCCCAAAGCCGGAGACGGAGGTTGGCAAAGTGGTGGAATTTCTCGTGGCCATCCACCCGGATGTCATCGGTGTGTGCGAAATCGGCTCCGAGGCCGACTTGGCCGATCTTCAGTCGAGACTGAAGGCAGCTGGACTGGACTTGCCTTACAGCGAGTGGGCCGACGCAGCGGACAGCGTGCGCCACGTTGCCGCCCTCAGCCGCTTTCCTTTTTCCGCCAAAGATCATCAGACAAAGCTTCGCTACCAAATGGATGGCAAAGAGTTTGAGTTCCATCGCGGGATTCTCGATGCCACCGTTCAGGTCAACGCTGACTACAAACTTCGACTTCTTGGCACCCATCTCAAGTCGAAACGTGAGGTCAAGGAAGGCGATCAGGCTCTGATGCGCCGGAATGAGGCCCACCTTTTGCGCACCCATCTTGAAACGATTCTGAAAGCCAACCCCGACGAGAATGTCATCATGTACGGTGACTTTAACGACACCAGGAACGAAACGCCCATCAAAGTGCTTCAAGGCAAGTTCAGCAGCGATACCTACATGCGCGATATCCAAGTCGCAGACGAGGACGGCCACCGCTGGACCTACTACTGGAGCTACGCGGATATCTACTCCCGGTTCGACTTTGCCTTCGTCAGCAAGGGGCTCTATCCAGAAATCGTTCAGGAAAAGTCGTACATCTTCGCAGATCCTGACTGGTTCACAGCCAGCGACCATCGCCCCCTGGTCATTTCCGTTTCACCAAAAAACGTAGAGGAGGGTTCGCCACGAAAGTAGCGAATCCGCGATATCTCATCGGACACCTTGGCGTGGGTCAGATTCCTCGAAAATTCCGGAGCAAGCGACATCGCCAACGCTTCACGGCACGCATGGATGCGCTACCAGCAGGCGGACTTCGACCAGGCCGAAAAATGGGTACGCCCCGCCCCCAACGATCCCTCCGCGCTCTGGCTACGCGCTAAGCTCGCTCTGCGCGGTGGGGACACCGCGCTTGCCGCACTCCAGTTTACAAACGCGATCTCATACTACCGACCGGTTAAAGACGAACAGTTTTCTGAGTTCGATGGTTA
>JAGROY010000195.1:0-5915 GCA_020439995.1 Verrucomicrobiia bacterium | reverse complement strand
GGAGTTCAATGGTCCGTCACCGACGCCTATGCGGAACTCATGCGTCGTCAATTTATTTATCGCTGACTACAGCATGACTCTGGTCTCCCGCGCAGAGTTCATCAAATGCCGTCGACTGGCTTGATCGTGGTGGCTACCGCCAGGACGCCGAGTATCTCGCCGAACAAGTGCTCACCACTCATGAGTTGCTGAGCTGGGTCGAGCGCCGATTCCCTCAGAGGCACTTACCCGGGTCGGAAGAAGAGCCGGAACTCTCGTATCGATGGAGCGAACAGAACAACGGCGATTCCTGGCGTTATCTGACCGGTCGTCGACTCGCCCCCCAATCCGCCGATCGCTACTACAAAGCCTTGGTCTGGCGCAACTTCCAAACTGACCAAGGGCTCGAAGCAGACCGCAAGCGCCGGTTCATCAATATCCCAGCCCCCGCCGCCCATCTCATGCCGCAACTACCAGCCGAATTGGGAGTTACCAGCGACCTAAATTCTTAACAAACGGCTATTTCCTCTGTAGAAATAGATCCATCGGTGGTAATTGACAAGCCCTCATCTCCTGCAGCCAGCCGCCGATCTTCTTCATATTGCCAAACTCTTCAAGACTGTTTCATAAGACTCCCACCAGTCGCAGTATTTTCATGAAATCGCCGTCCGCACCGCTTTTCCTTTTCGCCTATCTCGTCAGTCTGCATTTGTCAGGCCTTTCGTCCCTGCGTGGAGAAACCGTGGCCCTTGCTGGATTGAACGTCGTGCCGCATGTGCAGTCTCCGAACATGCGTTACCGCCGGGCTCCGGATCCGGAGATGGGGGCCAGGGTGGAAATCTTCCTGAAGAATGCCAGCGAAGTGCCCTGGCAACTCACGTCCGATCTGGAGTATCGGTTTGATGAAAAACGCCCAAGTCAATTGCTTGAAAGCGGCGAATGGGCCTGGCATGACACCCCTTCCGCGCGGGATGGACTGCCGTGTGGCGTGCCGCCGGGCGCCCTGACTGTCTGGTCATTCAACAGCCGCGGAAGCAAGTGGGCCGCAGGCTCATCGCATCGCCTCACGCTCGGAACCGGGCCTGAGACAACGTCAGTCGATCTCGATCTCACCGCACCGAACGCGTGGCTCTCGGCGGTCACTTTTGACTCTAGCAGTGATTCGATACATCCTGACAAAGTCTTCGTTCATCTAGCGAATCACACGGGAGCCGATATCAGTATCCGTCGTTGTCGGTTTTGGCTGCCAGCGGAGTGGGCAGACTTCCTCGCGCTCCTGCCGCAGCCTTGGTTGAATGCGCTGGATCTGTTTCCGCAGAATGGAATCGTCACGAAGGGAGACAAGGGAGGCTTTGTCGCCAAGACCGATCCATTGCCACTCACCTACATGGCGATCGAAGTCGAATGCGCGCGGGCAGACGAAACGTCGTTCTCCCTGTGGGCCTATTTGCGCATCAAGCGTGAAGTCTTTGATCTCAGCGGCGGCTGGGTGGCTTCGGATATCGACGGGAAGAATACCCTAACCATGTTGCCCTACCTGAAGACCTTGAAGCGCATGCACATCAACACCGGGCAGATCGAAGAAGTGGGTGGCTACACGGACAACGCGGAACTCTACGCGCAGTATCCGATCAAGCGCTTCAATCGTCTGGCAAACTTCCAGCGCTACGATGCTGATGCCATGCTCCCACAGATCCACGCGGTGGAATTCCTCGGCGAACCTCAATATGGTGGTGGCAGACCCGTCCCGCCCCAGGAGGTATGGAAAGCCTTCGAACCCTATCAAAAGACGCGTTTGGCGACCACGGTCACGCATAGTGAAGAACGCGTTTGGCGCTACTATGCGGGCCTTTCCGACTACCCTCACTACGACGCTTATCGGGTCACGGCACCGGCGGCGGATTCATGGCGGAGCTACGATCGCTGGGGCGGCGCATCGATTTCATGGGGCGCGCCGCTGGAAACCATTGGCGACATGACGCGAAGCCTGCGCGATCTGAATCGTCCGCGCCCCATCGCCTACTGGGCGCAGGGTGCTCACGATGGCTGGCGAACACGTTCCCGCGAGCGCGCTTCGCCCACACCCGATGAACTGGCCGCTCAAGCTTATCACGGTCTCGCCAATCGCATCACATCGATCTATTGGTTCAATCTTAGTCTCAAATCTTTGGTGAAATTTCCCGATCTCATCGAGCCGATCACGCGAGTAAACCGCGTTACCCTGACAATCGCACCACTCGTCATTGAAGGCGACGCCTATGAATACAAGCGCCTCCTCAACGAAGGCAAACTCGACTGGGATCTCTCGTCGATCACCGGCAAGGAAGGAGCACTCTTCTTTGCCAACGATCTCGCCTACAGCCCTGACAATGACACCAACACCTTCGAATTCACCCCAAGACAAGCTGCGCTCACCTTCCGACTGCCTGGCTATCTTTCGAAACCGGAGGAAGTCTTCCGAGTCGATGCCGATGGTGTTCACGAGGTCGAATTCACGCTCGCACCGGATGGCTTACAGATCAACGATCGCATCGACGTTGCCGCCGTCTACGTCGCGGCCGCAAATCGCGGGCTACGCCAACGCCTGGCACAGAAGCATGCCGAGTTGATCAACGAGGAGCGCGCCTATGCATTCGATCCCGCGTCAAAGGCTTCCGATCTTGACTCTTTAAGGGCGCTTTTAAAGCCTTAGTCGATGCCATTCCTTCCGATGACCACCAAACGACTCTTCGTCTTCGCTCTAGCACTACACAGCGTTGTGATGACACCACTAGCTGCTCAGAAGACGCCCTGGTTCGAGCGCGCCTTGGTCGGCATCGAAACCGGGCCCACTGGCGCGCAGTTCGGCAGCGACATGGCCGACCTGGGATACGTCGCCCGGTTCAACGGACGCGAGTGTATTGAGAAAGCCGCCGCCGCGCATTGCGACTACATGGTCATCTGGGCTCGCGATGGCGTCTACACGTACTACGACTCCAAACTGCAGCCCAAGGCGCCTGGATTGGGTGAACGTGATGTCCTGCGCGAAACGGTTGAGGAAGCGAAGAAACATCAGATGCCGGTGATCGCCTATTGTGTCCTGCAGTATCCGACACACACCTTGCATGAGCATCCAGACTGGCGCATGCGCGACAAGGAGGGCAATCCCATCGAGCGCATCTGTTTCAATTCGCCGTACATCGGCTACGTGAAGGGTTTGCTACATGAGATGATGACGTATGGCATCGACGGCTTTCACCTCGACATGGTCGATCAAGGATTCGGGCCGCCTTATGGTTGCTGGTGCGATCATTGTCAGACCAAGTTCAAGGAGCAGCACGGTCATGAGATGCCCAGGGCGATGCGTTGGGATGCGGACTGGGAAAAGATAATGGAGTTCCGCTATGACAGCAGCGCTGCGTTCGAAACAGAGCTGGAACGGTATATCAAAGAGACATGGCCGGGCACCTCGGTCGATTTCAACTACCATGGCAATCCGCCATTCTCCTTTGAAGTCGGCCAGCGGCCCGTTCAGCACGGCGTGACGGGGGATTTCATCACGGGTGAAACCGGGCAATGGGCCTTCAGCGCCTTGGGAGTCGGCTTCAACGCGGCCTTCTATCGAGCCACCGCGAAGGATCGCCGTGTGCAAGTGGTGATGCAGCGCGGCGTGCGGCACTATCACGACCAAACGACTCGGCCTTTGAACGACATGCGATGGGAGACGATGACGTTGTTAGCCCACGGAGCGTTTGGCACGATGGTCGACAAGACCGCCTACGATGGCTGGCTTGATCCAGTTTTTTACGAGCGCTTGGGAAAAGTGTTTGGCGAGGCCCACGCGAAACGGGAGTATTTCGGGCAGCCCGTGCATGCTGATGTCGGCATCTACTTCTCCCATCGCACGCGTGATTGGTTAGGCCGCGAGAACGCCGCCAATGCATGGCAAGGAGCGCTTGGCGCCCATAAGGCGTTCGTCTATTCGCACATCCCCTGGGGCGTCGTCCTGGATGAAAACGCCGGGCTCGAACGCCTGCGAACGTTTCCCGTAATCCTACTGCCGAATGTGGGCGTGTTGTTAGACACCGAAGTTGCCGCTCTCACCAAGTATGTGGAAGCCGGTGGCAATCTGATCATCACGGGCGCGACTGGGCTTTACGATCGCTTAGGAAACGCCCGCGAAACGTCCGCACTCGAGCCCCTGATAGGTGGGCGCTGGATCCGCACGCTCGATTCGCTGGATAACCACGTCCAATTCGCGAGCAGCGACGTCCCATTCTCAACTGACATTGTCGTCGATTGGCCCTTTCTGGTGCAGGGCAAAGCGGTGGTGTACGAGGCGACGACAGCGAAGGCCTTCGGCAAACTGCTGCCACCGCATCGCACCGTGTTGCAACGTGAGGGGAAGGAAGGAACCCGCTTCCCAATGTCTGCCGATACGGCAAATCCCGTCGGCCCAGCTGTCCTGACCAACACGATTGGCAAAGGACGCGTGTTCACCTTCGCCTGCTCGCCGGGCGAGGCAGCGACCAGCGAGTTTCACATCACCGAAGCACGGCAGCTCTTGCCTCAAGCGGTTCGCTACCTGCATTCACAACCGGAGATCACCGTTGAGGCTCCCGCCTTCGTCGAATCCGTGGTGACGCGTGAAGGCAACACGCTACGCGTGCACTTTATCGCCCGCATCGAACCCTCCGCCGCGACGCCCATCACCGGCCGCCCCGCCGTGCTTCCGACCATGATGGAAGACATCCCAATGTTCCGCGTTCACTTGAACTTTCAGAGCACGCCCAGGTCGGCGAAAGCCTTTTCCGATAAGACCGTGATCAATCTTGACGACAAGCAGGTCACCGCGCTCATCGAGGATGTGCACGAAGTCCTGGTGTTCAACTTCGAGTAGAGAGCAAGCTGTTCCTCATGCAAGATCCCCTTCGAATCATAGTCCTGACAGTCATTTTTCTGGTCGTAAACGTCTTTACCAAAGGCGTGGCTGTAGCCGTTGTCCCGTCACATCGCTTGGAGAATAGCGCCGTGTCAATACCGGGCATTGGCCCTGACAATCCCATCATCTACGACAACGATTGGTGGTTCGATGTCTTCGATAACAACTACCTCTGGGCGCAAGCCAGCCTGGGCGAGGCGGATCTTCGGGGAAACATTGTCACACGCGACATGTGGGACTGGCAGAAAGGTTATCTCTATCCGATGGACAAATGTGTGGCGGACGCGAGGAAGGCGCTGAAGTTCGCGCGCGAATCCGGGCTGAAGAATGTTCCTGATCTCACCATCGGATCAGACCAAGTGCTGAAGCGACCGGAGAGTGGCAAGATCGAAGATACTGTTGCCTATCCAAGCGATGGCAGCCGCCTCATCGTGAGCGAAGCAAAGAAAGCCACGCCCGAGAAACCGCTTGTTGTCATTTCTGGCGGCCCATTGACGACCGTCGCCAACGCCCTGCTCACCCACCCGGAAATCGCGGAGAACATCGTCGTTTTCAATCTGACGGTGAGTTCGTACGGCTACAACGGCAAGGACGGCTGGAGCCCTTACATTGTAGCAAAGAAGACGCGCCTGGTCGAATGGGCCACTGGCACGTTCTGGGACAAGAATTCGGTGTTCACGAAGGAGCACTTCGAGGATCTGCCGGAGAATCCTTTCTGCGACGACATGCGCCGCTTGATCGCGACCGACCTTGGACAAGCCAATCAGTTAGGCGACGGTGCCGCACTCGTCTGGCTTTGGCGAAACGATTGCTGGACGAATGTGAAACGCCGTAAAGCCGTGTGGCGCGGGCCTGATGTGCGCTTCGAAGAAGTGGCCGGTGACGAAGCTGCCGAGGTCTTGGACATTCCGAAGTCGGCAACCGATCTGAAAGCCAGTCGCGAAGAATTCTTCCGCGTCCTGACAAATCCAAAGCTGTTCGCCGCCAAGACCAACAAACCTCGCGTCGTTGTTCT
>JAGROY010000194.1 GCA_020439995.1 Verrucomicrobiia bacterium | reverse complement strand
GGATGCGCTACTACAATGCCGACGGCGGTGAGGCGGAAATGTGTGGCAATGGTGCCCGGTGTTTTGCCCGTTACGTCAAACACCTGACCGGCGGATCGCTGGAAAAGCTTTCATTCGAGACGATCGCCGGACGGATCAACGCCACATTCCCAGGCGCTGACGTCTGCATTAATTTGAGCGAACCCTTTGATCTGGCCCTTCATTCGGAGCTGCAGGTGCGCGGCCGTGAACTCGTGGTGCACTCGGTCAATACCGGCGTTCCACACGCAGTGGTCTTCGTCGATGATCTCGAAAAGGTGGAGATTCGTGAAGATGGCGCTGCCATCCGTTTCCACGAGCACTTCTCGCCGAAGGGCACCAATGTCAATTTTCTGCAGGTGCTGGCCCCCGGCAGACTGGCTATTCGAACCTATGAACGCGGTGTGGAGGATGAGACTCTCGCGTGTGGCACAGGGATGGTCGCCAATGCCATCATTTATCACCAACTCAATCACGTGGAGTCACCGATCAGTGTGAAAGTGCGCGGCGGGGATACTCTGAAGGTGGGCTTCGATTGCTCCAAATCCGCCGATGGTTCCCCCCATTACACCAATGTCACCTTGACTGGTCCAGCCGAGCTGGTATTCAAAGGACAAATTGTTGTCCCTGATTCAATCTGATACCCGTAACCAACACATGTTCGAAGGAGTTCACACTGCGCTTGTTACGCCGTTCAAAAACGGTGTAGTCGATGAGAGCACATTTCAACAGCTGGTAGATCGCCAGTTTGACGCAGATGTTCAGGGTATTGTTCCGGTTGGGACGACGGGTGAATCCCCGACACTGGATACTGGCGAGCACATCAGAGTAATTGAAATGGCAGCACAATTTGCGCAGGGCCGGGGGCATGTGATTGCCGGAACTGGCGCGAATTCGACAAAGGAGGCCATTCAGCTTACACAGGCTGCCGAGAAGGTTGGAGCCACAGCATCACTACAAGTTGCACCCTACTACAACAAGCCTTCACAAGAGGGGCTGTTCCAGCACTTCAAGGCAATCGCGGATCAGACTTCTTTGAAAATCGTTCTCTACAGCATTCCCGGTCGTTGCGGGATTCCTATTGGAGTCGAGACCGTCGTTCGCCTTGCTGAAGCGTGCCCAAATATCGTTGCGATCAAAGAAGCAGGGGGTACACCCGAGCGTGTGAGTGAGCTGGATGCGGCGCTGACAGATGATTTTGAAATCCTGTCGGGCGATGATTCCCTGACATTGCCTTTCATGTCGGTCGGAGCGCGTGGAGTGATCAGTGTGGCATCTAACTTGATTCCCGCCGAAATGGTCTCAATGGTAAGGGCTGCGCAGTCCGGCGACTGGGAGCATGCTTTGCAAGTTCACCGCCGATTCTATCCATTGTTTTCCGCATTTTTGAAGCTGGACACCAATCCGGTTCCAATCAAGACCGCGATGGGGATTGCGGGATTCATCGACCCGGCGCTGCGTCTGCCAATGGTGGGCATGGCCCCAGAAAAGGCTGCGGAACTTCGAGCGATTCTTGATCGACTGGACCTACTGTCATGAACGCAGGAGACAAGGTTTTCGTAGCGGGGCACCGAGGCATGGTGGGGAAGGCGCTGATGCGGAAACTGGAAAGTCGTGGCGATGTCAGCATTCTCACCGCTGGCAGGGATCAACTCGATCTCTTAGACCAACGGGCTGTTGGGGATTTTCTCGAAGCGGAAAAGCCCGAGATCGTTCTCGTCGCAGCAGCTCGGGTTGGCGGTATCCACGCGAACCGTACCTACCCAGCGGAATTCATCTACGATAACCTGATGATTGCATCGAATCTGGTGCACGCGTCCTGGAAAACAAATGTGCAACGGCTGCTGTTTCTTGGAAGCTCCTGCATCTATCCCAAAATGGCACCGCAGCCGATGCCCGAAGATTGCCTGCTGTCGTCACCTTTGGAAGCTACCAATGAAGCCTATGCCATCGCGAAGATCGCGGGGTTGAAACTTTGCCAGCATTATCGGGCCCAGTACGGTGTCATGTTCCATTCCGCCATGCCGACGAATCTTTACGGCCCAGGCGACAACTATCATCCGGAAAACAGTCATGTGATCCCGGGCATCATTCGCCGATTTCACGAAGCGAAGGTGAATGGTGCGGAATCGGTGACCATTTGGGGAACGGGAAAACCGCGACGCGAGTTTTTACATGTGGACGACCTGGCCGAGGCCTGTCTTCACCTGCTCACCGTCGAAAATCCGCCCGACTGGATCAATGTGGGATCGGGAGAGGATCAATCAATCTTCGAACTGGCAACTTTGATCGCCGAGGTAGTCGGCTTTCGCGGCAACATCCTTCTAGATCTATCCAAGCCAGACGGGACGCCGCGCAAATTGATGGATATCACGAAGCTGCAGCAGCTCGGGTGGAAGCCGAAGATCGCATTGCGCGACGGCTTGAAGGGAGCCTATCAGGACTTCCTCACCACCTCTGACCTGCGCTCGAAATAGACCACACTACGCCCTGGGATGGGCGGAGTCGTAAACTTTCTTCATGCGCTCAACGCTCACGTGCGTGTAAATTTGCGTTGTCGATAGGCTTGAGTGTCCAAGTAGAGCCTGGACGCTGCGAAGATCCGCTCCATTGTCAAGCAGGTGGGTGGCGAAGCTGTGGCGTAACTTATGCGGACTCACTTTCAAGGGAATATCTGACAAACGAAGGTACTTTTGCAGAATATCAGAGACCGCCCTTGTAGTGATGCGCTTGCGTAGCTTGCTGATAAAAAGTGGCCCCTCATGCACATTCGCTGCCTGCCTGTAGCGCTGGATGGCGAGCATCGCATGGGATCCGATCGGGCACACCCGTTCCTTCCGGCCTTTTCCAATGACCCGCACACAGTCGTTGTAAGTGTCAATGTCCTGAACGTTCATATCGACCAGCTCCTGCAGTCGAGTTCCTGTGCTATAAAAAAGTTCCAAAACGGCTGCATCCCTCGGTCCCGCCCAGTTGGGGGCGCGCTTGTCGTGTTCCATTTTGAGCGGGAGTGCGAGCAGTTCCTCTACCTGGGTGATGGTCATGACGACAGGAAGGCTTTTCTCCGCTTTCGGCAGCTGCACGTCCAGCAGAGGATTCACCGCGAGCCCGTGCCGATGCGTCAGGAACTTGTAAAAGCTCCGGAGCGCTGCAAAGTGAAGTCGGATGGTTGAGCGCTTCAGCTCACGCTTCATCAGATCGAACAGGTAGAGACGAAAATCGTCCGCCGAGCATGCTTGCCAGGAGCTAAAGTGCTTCGCCTGCTCGCGGTACTCACGCAGAGCGTGTGCATAATTTTCCACTGTACGGGCCGATGCGTTTCTCTCAACACTCAAGAACTGCAGAAAAGAGTCAACTTCCATCTAATGCTGATTATACAGCATCGCTGACGAGCTGCAACGATGCGGGGCTATCCGGCTATCCTGCGGGTGTTGGCGAAAAGACATGAAACTCTACCCGCCTCGATTGCTCCGGTGTTTCGTTGGCGCGAGGGGTTCCTTCTGCCTTTGGGTCGAGTACCAGGCGGGACGGTTCAGCGCCC
This sequence comes from Verrucomicrobiia bacterium, assembly GCA_020439995.1. GTDB lineage: Bacteria > Verrucomicrobiota > Verrucomicrobiia > Verrucomicrobiales > DEV007 > JAGROY01. The sequence goes on along the minus strand of JAGROY010000194.1, from coordinate 1,542 downwards.
ATTTCGATCAGTGTATTGTAAACTGCTTTGCACCGTTCATTCTTAATCCAGTCGTTGGTCTCCTTGTCGCCTTTCCCGTCCGTCAGTCCTACGATCAAAAGCTTCTCGTCTGTTTCTGTAATGGCAAGTTTTGCAGCAACCGCCTGTATCTTGCGTTTCTCCTCTGGGGTGGGAGTGTGGTGTCCAGATTCGAAGTAGATGTGGATCCGTGACACAAAATCGGACAATGACTGTCGCGACAAAACAAGACGCCGCTGGTCTTCCGTAAGGCGATTGGTGACGAGGGTATCGGCGACTGGAAGATCGGAGTCTAGAAACGCCCGGCCTGCTGCATACACGAGCGAGCGTTTCTCTTGCTCGGAGCGTACTTTTCCGCCCAGACGAACAGAATCAGAACTGATAAATAGCGATCGCTCTTGCGGTGTGTCGAAGTAGATGGGCAGGAATGAGCGAAGCTCAGCAGCCCAGCTTGGAGCCCCCGCATAAGGACGAACTTCGATCTCATTGGAAATGCGAACGTTCGAGCCATGCCAGGTTTCATTTCCAAGCACAGCCTCAATACTGGTTCTGGTGGCATTGTCGTTTACAAGGCCCCGAAGTGAAACTTTTCCAGACTCGTCCATAGTGATGGAGAGCTGGGACGGGCGGGGTTTCACTTTTTCCACTCGCAGCTTGTGGTTCACATAGTCGATCGCGCTGGAGAATGCCTGTACGGAGTCCTTAGCCACGGCATCCTTTTGCTCAGCAGTGTCGCTGACGCCAGTGAGCTCGAGCGCACGATTGTCAAATGCAATGGTGAGAGAAGAGGCTTTGGAGAAAAGACCCGGCAGGGCAGCAGGCAGGAGTGGATACCAGTCTGGAGCTGGCACGTTTGACTTTTGCTCCACTTGATCGACAATCTTGATTGGGTAAGGAAAACTGCCGCTAATCGCATCGATGAGCGTTTTTTTCGAAGCCGAACTGGGGAGGAGCCCGGATAGTTGCACCTCGGGATTTACTCCATCGTTGCCAGATTGAGAATACGCGATGGTCAGCTTGGGCAGTAGTGCCTTGTTCGCTGAGTCATCATCAGATCCACCGCCACAACTGACGAGTAAGGCTGCTGAGCCCACAATGTAGGCAAGAGTGAGCAGATGTGTGAAATAACTAGGCATGGATTTGTCTAACGTTTGGAGGGCGCTGAAACGGTGAAAGTCACAATTGAAATGAGTCGTGCTCTCTGTTTTGGAGCCACTGGGCAGCGACGCTACAATTCGGAGTTTACGATGCGTAAATTGTTTTACTGCCGCCATGTAGATTGTTTTGCCTCTTAACAGCTTAGGGGAGTTCAGGAAAGTTAAATTTACGTGGGATTGGAACTTCCAGCCTGTTTCCGACTGTGTCGGGAGTGGATTTCCTGCTGGCGTCACAGCCAGAATCACGGATCTTCCATTTGTGAGCAGGTACTATCCTCCCCAATTCAATTCTACGAATTTCACTCGTCGCGATTTTTTGACTCGTTGTGGGATGGGGATGGGCGCGCTGGCGCTGAGTTCGGTGATC